>JALYXH010000028.1 GCA_030947185.1 Actinomycetota bacterium
GGCCGGGTGCTGGTCGGCCACCCGTTCAACCCGCCGCACGTCGTACCGCTGGTCGAGATCGTGCCCGGCGAGCAGAGCACGGAGGCGGCGGTCGAGGCGGCCGTCGAGTTCTACCGGGTGCTGGGCAAGGAGCCGGTCGTCCTGCGCAAGGAGATCGGCGGGTTCGTCGCCAACCGGCTGCAGTCGGCGCTGTTCCGGGAGAGCGTCAACCTGGTGCTGAAGGGCGTCGTCACCGCCGAGGAGCTGGACAAGGTGGTGACCGAGTCGGTCGGCCCGCGCTGGGCAACCGCCGGCCCGTTCGAGAGCTACCACCTCGGCGGCGGACCCGGTGGGCTGCGTCACCTGCTGGAGCACCTCGGCCCGGGGATGGCCCGCCGCTGGAAGGACCTCGGCCAGCCGGAGCTCACCCCGGAGACCGTCGACCTGCTCAGCACCGCCACCGAGGAGCGCTTCCGCGACCAGACCTACGAGCAGCGGATGGAGATGCGCGACCGCAAGCAGCTGGCCGTGCTGGCTGCTCGCGCCGCCGTCGAGCGGGGCGACGGGGCCGACCAGCCAAACCAGGCGGACCAGCCCGGGAGCGTCGGAAGCGACCCGTCCGACCTCACGACGACGAGCGGGTCACCGCACCCTCGGCGGCCCTCCAGCGTCGTACCGCTGCTGTTAGGCGACTTCTACGGCTACGAGAACCTGCTCCCGGACAAGGACCAGGAACTGCTGCTGCGGGTCCGGACCTTCCTCGAGCGCGAGGTCGGGCCGAGCGCCAACGACTTCTGGTCGCGCTCGGAGTTCCCGCACCACCTCATCCCCAAGATCGCCGAGCTGGGGATCATCGGCATTGGCTACCACCAGGCGCATCGGCCGACGGCGAGCCGGCTGCTCACGTCGTTCATCAGCCTGGAGTTCTCGCGGGTCGACACCTCGATGGCGACGTTCCTCGGCGTCCACAACGGGCTGGCGATGGGCAGCGTCGTCTACTGCGGCTCGGAGGAGCAGAAGGAGCGCTGGCTGCCCGCGATGGTCAGCCTCGACAAGATCGGTGCGTTCGCCCTGACCGAGCCGCACGGGGGCTCTGATGTCGCCGGCGGCCTCGAGACCACCGCCAGGCGGGAGGGCGACACCTGGGTCCTCGACGGGGCGAAGCGCTGGATCGGCAACGGCACGTTCGCCGACCTGGTCGTGGTGTGGGCTCGCGACGTCGCGGACGACCAGGTCAAGGGTTTCGTGGTCGAGAAGGGCACCCCGGGGTTCACCGCGACGAAGATGGAAGGCAAGCTCGCCCTGCGCACGGTGCAGAACGCCGACATCGTCCTGGCCGACTGCCACGTGCCGGAGGCCAACCGGCTGCAGCGGGCCAACTCCTTCCGCGACACCGGGCAGGTGCTGCGGCTGACCCGGGGTGGCGTCGCCTGGAACGCCGTCGGCTGCATGATGGGCGCCTACGAGGCAGCCGTCGACTACGCCAAGAACCGCCAGCAGTTCGGCCGGCCGATCGGCAAGTTCCAGTTGATCCAGGACCACCTCGCCAAGATGCTCGGCAACATCACGGCCTCCCTCGGCATGGCCGTGCGGGTGGCCCAGTTGCAGGACGCGAACCTGTGCACCGACGAGCAGGCGGCGCTGGCCAAGCTGTTCGTCACCTCGCGGCTGCGCGAGACCGTGGCCTACGGCCGGGAGCTGTTCGGTGGCAACGGCGTGCTGCTGGAGTACGACGTCGCGCGCTTCTTCAACGACGCCGAGGCGCTCTACTCCTACGAGGGCACCCGGGAGATCAACACCTTGCTGGTCGGGCGCGCGATCACCGGGCTGGGCGCCTTTGTCTGACCCGCGTGCGGGCCTACTCGATCGGTTGTGCCAAGCCGACCACGCCATCGGCGACCAGCGCTGCGATGTCCTGCTGGCTGAGGCCGGCCTCGGCCAGCACCTCCGCGGTGTGCTGCCCGAGGTCCGGACCGGGGCCGCGCGGACCGATGTCGGCGCCGATTATGCGCAGCGGCATGCGTACGGTGCGGAACCGCCCACCCTCTGCGTGCTCGATCTCGGGAAACAGGCCGACCGCCTCCGCGTGCGGGTCGGCAGCCAGCTCGGCGACGGTGGCGGCCGGGGCCCAGACGAACCCGGCCTCGTTGAACAGCTCGCCCCAGTCGGCCAGCGGCCGGGTGGCGAACAGCTCGTCCATCAGCTCGGTGATCTCCGTCATGTGCTCGATCCGGCTGGCCACCGAGTCGAACCGGGGGTCGGTCGCCCACTCCGGCCGCCCGACGACCTCGCTGAAACGCGGCCACCAGTGCGCCTCGGGCATGAACAACAGTACCCAGCGCTCGTCAGCGGTCAGGAAGCTCTCCTGCAGGGCGTGCAGCCGGGTGAGCCGACCGGTCGTCCGCGGGTTCTGCCCGTCGACGAGGGTGGAGGACAGGTCGGTGGCCATCGTCCAGGCGGCGGTGGCGAACAGGTTCACGTCGATCACCTGCCCCTCCCCGGTGCGCTCGACCAGCCGCAACGCGGTCAGGACGGCGGCCAGCAGGGCCAGCGCGGCGCTGTGGTCCCCCTGGGCCGGCCGTGCCCGCGGTGCCTGCGTTCCGGGCGCGGTGATCGAGTGGGTGATCCCGCCCCGGCCGAAGAATGCGGTGATGTCGTACCCGGGGCGGGCCATGTCGGGACCTTCGAGCCCGTAGCCGGTCAGGGTGGCGTGGACCAGCCGCGGGTTGAGCGCGAACAGCGTCTCGGAGTCGAGGCCGAACTTCTGCTGGCGTCTGGGCAGCAGGTTGTTGACGAACACGTCGGCATCCGACACGAGGGTGCGAACGAGCGCGGCACCCTCCGGCTTGTCGAGAGCGATCGCGACGCCCCGCTTGCCCCGGTTGTCAAGATGGAAGCTCGCGTCGATCTGCGAACGACCCTCGGGCATGGTGGGCGGGCGGATCATGCCGCGGACGGCGTCGCCGCGCAGCGGCTCCACCTTGACCACGTCGGCCCCGAGATCGGCCAGCATCGCAGCCGCCCCCGGGGCGGCCATCCAGTTGGCCACCTCGACGACGCGGATGCCCTCCAGCGGTGCGACCACCCCGTCACTCCTCTGCTAGCGGCCGGTCCACCGGGGCGGCCGCTTCTCGGCGAAAGCCCGCGGGCCTTCCTTGGCGTCCTCGGTCTGCCGGATCCGGGTCGAGGCGGCCGCGCTGCGCGACCAGCCCTCGTCCTCGTCGATGTTCAGCGCAGCGCGGGCGATCGCCAGGCTCTCCCGGACCGCCAGCGGGGCGTTCTGGCAGATCCGCTCGCCGAGGCGGCGGGCCGTCGGCAGCACCTCGTCGGCCGCCACCAGGTGGTTGACCAGCCCCAGCCGGTGAGCTTCCTCGGCCCCGAGCCGGTCGCCGGTCATGATCAGCTCACGGGCCCGCGCCGGCGGGATGGCGCGCGGCAGCCGGAAGACCCCACCGGCCACCGCGACGATGCCGCGGGTGACCTCCGGCAGCCCGAAGGCTGCCTCGCGGGCAGCGACGACAAGGTCGCAGGCGAGGACCAGCTCGGTCCCACCGGCGAGCGCGAAGCCGTTGACGGCCGCGATGACCGGCTTGGTCCGCGGGTAGCGCACGAACCCGCCGAATCCGCCCTTGCCCGCGGACAGCTCGGCGGCCCGCCCGGCAGCGATCACCTTGAGGTCGGCTCCGGCGGAGAAGGTGGAGCCGGCTCCGGTCAGGATCGCCAGCCAGATCTCGGGGTCGGACTCGAACCGCTCCATCACCGCGTTCATCGCGGCGGTGACCTCGGGGTTGATGGCGTTGCGCTGGTCCGGCCGGTTCAACGTGATTGTCGCGATCCGGCCCTCGACCTCGTAGAGCACCTCGTCGCTCATGAGCTCGCCGCCTCGGCCAGGTAGTCGAAGACCATCGCCGGCCGGCCGAGGGTGAGGTCGGTGAGGATGTGGGTGGCCGAGAGCACCTCGAGCACCGGCAGGTCGGCCAGCGGCGCGAGCGCGTGCTCGAACAGCTGCAGCCGGGCAGGTCCGCTCCAGGCGCCCTTGATGGTGATGTCGGTGATCTGGCTGCGGGTCAGCTCCATGATGCGCGGCGTCTTGCGGTCGTAGCCCGGCAGGATCTTCAGCCCGTACGTCGGCTGCCCGATCTCCTCGCGGGCCGCCGCCTCGTCCATCCGGAAGTGCTTGTAGCCCATCGTGGCCGTGGCCACCCGCAGCGTGCCGTAGTCGAGGGTCCCGACGAGGGTGTCGGTGTCGACGTACATGGCGGGAGCGCCCATCTTCTTCGGGAACGCGCTGATCTCCCGGCCACTGGCGATCGAGGCGAGGCTGTTGACGTACATCGCGTGCAGGTAGTCGGCCGGCTCCCCGCCGTACTCGACCCGCAGGACCTGGCCGGACTCCATGAACGAGCCGAGACCGGTGACGTCGGGCATCTTCATCACCTCGAACCGGACCAGTGGCTCCGTGACGGTCAGCGGCTCGGGAACGAGCCGGCGCATCGCGTCGGGGTCGGTCCGGTAGGTGATGTTGAGGTACTCGCGGTCGGTGAAGCGGTAGGGGCCGCCCGGGGGGAAGGCAGGTGCCCCCAGCGGGGTGGTCAGCTGGCGGCGGACGTCTTCGATCCGCATGGCGGCTCCCTCGTTCGGTTCACGCAGGCTAGTTGGCATGCGCGGCGCCGGGGGGTGCTGTCTACCGCCCCGGCGCCTAGGGCCAGCTGCGCAGCTAGGCGTCCAACCCTGAGGAGGTGCTGCCCGCGCCGAGGTGAGACAACCCTGCCGGTCGGCCGAGGTGCCAGCGCGGCCACGGTGGGTAACACCTCGGGGACGGGGCGTACGGCGGAGGGGATGCGTGGTGCAGCGTGCGCACGGTGGCACCGCCCTCGTCCTGGGTGGCGGGGGCCATCTCGGCGCCCACGAGGTCGGCATGCTGCGGGCGCTGTTCGAGCACGGCGTGGTCCCGGACCTGATCGTCGGCACGTCGGTCGGGGCCATCAACGGAGCGGTGATGGCGGCGTCGTGGACCCAGGACAGCCTGGACCGGCTGGCCGAGGTCTGGCAGCGGCTCAACCGCACCGGGGTGTTCCAGGGCTCCCTGCTGTCGCAGATCAACACCCTCGCCCGCAGCGGCACCCATCTGCACTCCAACGACGCGTTGCGCCGCCATCTCACGCAGGCCCTGCCGGTGGACCGGGTCGAGGACTTGGCGACGCCGTTCCAGTGCGTAGCCGCCAGCATCGAGGGTGCCTGCGAGCACTGGTTCGCCGAAGGCCCGCTGGTGGAGGCGATCCTGGCCTCGGCCGCCGTACCCGGCATCCTGCCCCCGGTGAAGATCAATGGTGAGCACTTCCTCGACGGCGGCATCGTCAACTCGATCCCGGTCGGCCGCGCCGTGGAGCTGGGAGCGACCACGATCTTCGTCCTGCACGTCGGGCGGATCGAGCGTGCGCTCACTCCTCCTCGCTGGCCCTGGGAGGTCGGCCTGGTCGCGTTCGAGATCGCCCGCCGGCACCGGTTCACGACCGACATGGCGGCGATGCCCGCGGAGGTCGACGTGCACGTGCTGCCCACCGGCGCGCCTGACCCACCGCGCTTCAACGACCTTGCCCAGCTCCGCTACCGCAACTTCCGCGACGCCGGCGCCTCGATCGACCGGGCGTACGACGCCAGCCGGAAGTACCTGGCCGACGCCGGGGTCGCCGGCACGGGGGTCGACGGCACGGGGGGCCGGCCGTGATGCCACCGCGCTGGGTGCGCCGGCTGGTGATGCCGATGGTCGTCGTCGTGTTCGGCCTGGTCGTGCTGGTCGCGTCGCCGGCGCTGGCAGTGCTGGCAGTGCTGGCCTCGCCACTGGTGCCGGGTCGCTGGGTGCCGCTCCGGCTGCTCGGCCTGCTGCTGCTCTACCTGGGCCGCGAGTGCGCAGGGATGACGGCGGCCGGTTGGCTGTGGCTGGCGAGCGGCTTCGGGCGCCGCCTGCACACGCCGGAGATGCAGACGCGGCACTACGCCCTGATGTCGTGGTTCCTGGGTGGGCTCTACACCCGGGCCACCAAGCTGTTCAACCTCACCGTCGACATCGAGGCGGCCGACGACGGTGTCGAGGGGCCGCACTCGACCCAGCGGCCGGTCGTGGTGCTGAGCCGGCACAGCGGGCCGGGCGACTCGTTCCTGCTGGTCCAGCTTCTGCTCGACCGGTACCACCGGCGCCCGCGGATCGTGATGAAGTCCTTGCTGGAGCTCGACCCCTGCATCGACATGATCGGACACCGGCTGCCGCACTACTTCGTCGAGCCGCGCGGGCGCGGCACTGCCGACTTCGAGCAGGGCATCGGCTCGCTGGCCGGCGACCTCCCTGCCGACGGGGCGCTGCTGCTGTTCCCGGAGGGCGGCAACTTCACCCGCGGGCGCCGGCGCAAGGCGATCCAGAAGCTGATGGACCAGGGTCAGGTCCAGGAGGCCCTCGACGCCGGTCGGCTGCGCAACCTGCTGCCGCCCCGCGCCGCCGGCGCCTTCGCCGCCCTGTCCGCGGCGCCGTCGGCCGACGTGCTGTTCGTAGGCCACACCGGGTTCGGGCCAGCCGACGACGCGACAGCGGTCTGGCGCGCAGTCCCGACGGACTGCCGGCTGCGGCTGCGCTTCTGGCTGGTGCCCGCCGAGGACGTACCGAGCGGCGAGGACGAGCGGGTCGACTGGCTTTACGCCTGGTGGGCGCGCATCGACGAGTGGATCGACGGAGCCCGCTCGCCGGCGGACGAGCAGGCCGCCTGACCCGCCTGAAGCGGATGGGACACAATCGGCGCTCCCCGCGGCTGTTCGTCACTAGGGAGCCCCATGAGCGCGCAGACCGACCTGGCCGGGGACCCCGCCGTCGCCGAGACGAACGCACCCGCCACCGCTGCCCACACACCGCCCGCGGAGGCGGTGGAGACCGGCGGTCAGCGCAGTGCCGAACGGCCCGGTGACACCGAGGAGGGTGGCCTCGACGTCGATGCACTGAGCCGTCTCCTCGACGGAGAGCACCGGGCCCTGCGCGTGCAGGTGCGCGAGACCCTCTGCCAGCCGCAGTTCACCCACGTCGCCGGCCTCGACCGCGATGCCTACCGCGACCAGGTCTTCGCCTGGGCGAAGGAGCTCGCCGGCATCGGCATCGGCTCGCTGAGCTTTCCGCAGGCCTACGGCGGCCGGGACGACGTCGCCGGCCGGATCGCGATGTTCGAGACCCTCTCGCTGTACGACCTGAGCCTGCTGGTCAAGGTGGGCGTCCAGTTCGGGCTGTTCGGCGGGGCGGTGCTGCGGCTCGGGACCGAGAGCCACCACGACCGACTTTTGCGCGACATCGGCACCATGGACCTCGTCGGCTGCTTTGCGATGACCGAGACCGGCCACGGCTCCGACGTACGCCGGATGGGTACGGCGGCCCGCTACGACGCCGAGGCCGGCGACTTCGTCCTGTGCACGCCGGACGCCTCAGCCCGCAAGGACTACATCGGCAACGCGGCGCGCCACGGTCGGCTCGCCGTCGTCTTCGCCCAGCTGGAGGTCGCCGGGACCGGGCACGGCGTACACGCCTTCCTCGTGCCGATCCGCGACGCCGACGGGCACCCGATGCCCGGGGTGACGATCGAGGACTGCGGCGACAAGCTCGGGCTCAACGGCGTGGACAACGGACGGCTGTCCTTCGACGACGTCCGGGTGCCAAGGGCGGACCTGCTCGACAGGTTCGCCCAGGTGGGCCCGGACGGCGCCTACGCCAGCCCGATCGAGAGTGACTCCGGCCGGTTCTTCACGATGATCGGCGCGCTGGTCGAAGGCCGGATCTGCATCTCCAGCGCCGGGCTGAGCACGAGCAAGTCGGCGCTGACGATCGCGGTCCGCTACGGCGACCGACGCCGGCAGTTCGGCCCCGACGGCGAGCAGGAGGTCCGGCTGCTGGACTACCTGACCCACCAGCGCCGTCTGCTCCCGGCCCTGGCCAAGACCTATGCGATCGACTCGGCCCAGAAGGAGCTGGTCGCCCGGTACGCCGTCGCGGTGCGGGGCGAGCAGTCCGAGGAGGCCGAGCAGCGGCAGCTCGAGGCGCTCGCGGCCGGGCTGAAGGCCTACAGCACCTGGCATGCCACCGCGACAGTGCAGGCCTGCCGGGAGGCCTGCGGGGGAGCGGGCTACCTGGCCGAGAACAGGTTCGCTGCGCTGAAGGCCGACAGCGATGTCTTCACGACCTTCGAGGGCGACAACACGGTGCTCCTGCAGCTGGTCGCGAAGAGCCTGCTGAGTGAGTACGGCTCGCAGTTCGAGGACATGGGCGTGCTGGGGATGGTGCGGTACCTGGCCGGACGCACGCAGGCGGTGGCCGCCGAGGTGAACCCGTTCACGGGGACGAGCCGCCATGCCGGCACCGACGAGCTCGGTGAGCCGGCTTTCCTCCTCCGGTCACTGCGCTGGCGCGAGGAGCACGGCGTCTCGGCCCTCGGCCGGCGGATGAAGAACCTGCTCGACAAGGGCACCGACCCGTTCGGGGCCCTGCTCCAGTGCCAGGACCACGTGCTGGCCACGGCGCTGGCCCACGTGGAGCGGCTCGTGCTGGAGCTGTTCCACCGGACCGTCGAGGCGGCGGACGACCAGCTGCGGCCCGTCCTGGCCGAGCTTCTGCAGCTCTACGGGCTGTCCTGCATCGAGGCCGACCGGGCCTGGTTCCTCGAGCACGGCTACCTCTCACCCGCGCAGGGCAAGGGGGTCGTCCGGGCGGTCAACGAGCTGTGCGGCCGGCTCCGCCCACTCGCCGTTCCGCTGGTCGACGCGTTCGCCATCCCCGACGCGCTGCTGGCCGCACCGATCGCGCTGGCCTGACCGGCGGCTAGCTGGCGGCCAGCTGGGTCCGTTCGGTCGCCTCCAGCGCGGCCGCCTGCTCACGCGTGGGGGCGGTGCCGCCGAGGTGGGCGGGCACCCAGAAGCCGTCGTCCGGACCGTCCGGCGTGTCCGGGTAGGCAGCCCAGGTGCGCTCCAGGAGAGCCGCCATCCGCTCGCGCAGGTCGGCGGTGACCGCTACCGGGTCGGCGTCCGGGCCCGGCCGCAGCGGCTCCCCGACCGTCAGGGCGATGGTCCGGCCGCGCCGGAAGTCGCGCTGGCGTCCCTTGGTCATCATCCGCTGGCCGCCCCAGGTGACCATCGGCACGATCGGTACGCCGGCAGCGATCGCCATCCGGGCCGCCCCTGTCTTGAACTCCTTCAAGGTGAACGACCGGCTGATGGTCGCCTCGGGGAAGACGCCGACCAGCTCACCGCGGCGCAGAGCGGCCACAGCTGCGTCGTACGCCGCGGCACCGGCCGAGCGGTCGACCGGGATGTGGTGCATGCCGCGCATCAGCGGGCCGGAGACCTTGTGCCGGAAGACGGCGTCCTTGGCCATGAAGCGGACCAGACGACGGGAGGGCTGGGCGGCGAACCCGCAGAAGATGAAGTCGAGATAGCTGACGTGGTTGCTCACCAGCACCGCGCCGCCGGCGGGAGGGACCTGCTCCAGCCCGACCGTGACGAACCGCAGCTTCAGCAGCCGGAAGGCCAGCTTGGCCGCGGCGATGATCGGGGGGTAGACACGCTCGCTCATGGGCCCGACCCTAGCGCCGCACGTGAGGCGGCGCCCGGGCCGGCTTCACGCACCGGTCGTGGCGGAGGATGCGAGATTCGAACTCGCGAGGGGTTGCCCCCAACACGCTTTCCAAGCGTGCGCCCTAGGCCAACTAGGCGAATCCTCCGTCGTAGAAGATACCCACACCGACAACGACGCCCCTCCCGATGCGGGAGGGGCGTCGCCGTGTGAGCGGTGGGACTGTCGGAGCAGCGGGGTTAGGCAGGCTTGTACCCGGCCAGGTCGGAAGAGGCCTTGGCGTCCTGGACCGTCTTGACCCCGCCCGGCACGTCGGCCGGCTGCAGGATGTAGCTCTCCTGGCTGGGCGACTGCCCGATCTTGGAGAAGTCCAGCGGCACGATCAGGCCGTTGGTGTCGACGTTGGTCAGCGCCTTCTTGGCCGCGAGCACGCCGTCTCGGGTCAGGTCGCCGCTCTTGCAGGCCGCGTCGAGCACCTTGTTCATCACGATGCCGTCGGCGTAGCCGTGCACGACGCCGGTGCTCACCCGGGCGCCGGAGAACTTGGCCTGGTAGTCCTTGAGCAGCTGCGCGGCCTTGTCGAAGGAGACGAACGGCGCGGCGGCGACGAAGTTGGCCTTCAGGTAGGCCGCCGACGGGCTGCCGAGCAGACCCGGGTCGTAGACCGGGTTGTTGCCGAGGACCGGCACGGTCAGGCCCTGGGCCGAGGCCACGCTCGCGGCCGAGCCGAGCTGGGCCTGGGCGACGGTCAGGAAGATCGCCTTGACGCCCTTGGACTTGAGGTCGGTGACCTGCGGCGTCATGTCCGTGTCGGTCGTCTTGATCTTCTCTTCGGTCAGCTTCAGGTTGTGCTTGCCGGCCATGTACTTCGAGCCGGCCAGCCCGTTGGCGCCGTACTCGCCCTCGTAGTAGATGTGGCCGACGGCGTCGCCGTCCTTGAGCTTGCCGTTCTTCAGCAGGTAGTCGATGCCGTTGATCATCTCGACGTCGTACGTCGCTCCGACGACCATGTTGCCCGGGTTGGTCGTCAGGTTGCGGGCCCAGGCCTCCGGGATGTTCACCATCTTGTCGGCCTGCAGCTGCTGGTCGAGCGCTGTGTTGATCGGCGAGCCGATCGTCTGCTGCAGCGCGAGGATGCTCTCCTTCATGCCGTTGTAGAGCTGCACGGCCTCGGGCGTCTTGTAGCCGTGGTCCTTGACGTTGAGCGTGACCTTGTACTTGCCGCAGACCTGGTGGTTCTCCCAGTAGAGCTGCTGGGCGTTGGTGACGTCCTTGCCCAGGGCGGCGAACGGGCCGGTCAGGTCGGTGAGGACACCGAGGTTGATGGTGGTGCCGGAGATGCCGGTGCCGGTCTTGACGGTGCCGGCGGCGGTGGTCCCGCTCCCGCCGCTGTCCTTGGCTTTCGTGCTGCAACCGGCCGCCGCGAGGAGCGCGGCGCCGGCCAGCAGGGCCGCGGCCCGATGGCGCTGGATGGACTTCATGCAGGACTCCCTTGTGCTGGTGCGTCGGATGGTGCCTGGGTGGTGCGGGCGGCGGTGCTGCGACCCGGTTCGCGGGGTCTGCGCTGCAGCCGGCGGGCCAGTCCCGCCAGTCCGCCCGGTTCGAAGAGAAGGACGAGGATGATCGCGATGCCGTAGAGGAAGCGGGCGGCCTGGGCGGCGTTCACGCCGGCCTGGCCCGGCTGGGCCAGGAAGGGGATGGATCCGGCGTACTGCTGGAAGACCAGCGGCAACGCGCTGACGAACACCGCTCCCAGCGCTGCCCCCCCGACCGACCCCAACCCGCCGAGCACGATCATGGCGAGGTACTGGAAAGACAGGTCCAGGGAGAACGACTCCGGGGCGATGCTGCCGATCGAGAGCGCGTAGAGGACGCCGGCCAGCCCGGCGTACATGGAGGAGATCAGGAAGACCCGCGCCTTGTAGCCCTGGACGTTGACGCCCATCACGGCGGCGGCGACCTCGCTGTCCCGCAGCGTCTGGGCGGCCCGCCCCGGCCGGCTGCGCAGGAGGTTGCGGGCGAAGACCATGGACAGGGCGGCGATGGCCAAGCCCAGGTACCACAGCCGCTCCGGCCCGTTGAAGGGCACGTTGAGGATGTAGAGGGCTGGATGTTTGTCGGAGAACTCGAAGCCGAACAGGGAGAACTTCGGCGTGATCCGGCCGTTGAAGCCGCCGGTGATCTTCGGCGCCACGTTGAGGACGTGCTGGCCGATGAAGACCAGCCCGATCGAGGCGACGCCGAGGTAGATGCCGCGCAGCCGTGCCGCGATCGGGCTGAACAGCAGCCCGGCCAGCCCGGCCAGCAGCACGCCGAGGATCATCCCGACGAGGGGGGGCAGTCCGAGCCCGCCTACCTTCGTGGCGGTACCACCGGCCTTGCCCGAGACGTAGCAGTAGGTGACAGCTCCGACGGCCAGGAAGAAGGCGTGCGCCAGGGAGAGCTGGCCGGTGTTGCCGACGAGCAGGTTGAGCCCGATCGCGCCGACGATCGCACCCATCACGGCGAAGCCGGTGCGCAGCCAGAACTCGTCGACGTAGAGCGGCAGGATCAGCAGGACGACGAGCAGGACGGCGAGCGCCAGCGTGCTCGGCCGCAGCAGGCGCTGGCGCAACGACTGGTCAGACACGGGTCAGTTCCCGGGTCCCGAACAGACCGGACGGGCGGAACAGCAGCACCAGGATCATCACGACGTAGGGCACGACGTCCCCGAATCCGCGGCCCAGGAAGAGCAGGTTGCCCTGGTAGCCGGCCGTCATCGTCTCGACAACCCCGATGATCAGTCCGCCGACCAGCGCGCCCCCGGTGGAGTCGAGACCACCGAGGATGGCAGCGGGAAACGCGCGCAGTGCTACGGACCCGATCGCCGGGCTGACCCCCGGTGTGGGTGCGCCGACGAGGAAGAGGCCCGCGACGGCTGACAGCACGCCGGCCACCACCCAGGCCAGCGCGGACACCCGGCCGAGCCGGATGCCCATCAGGGCGGCGGTCTCGCCGTCCTCGGCGGAGGCCCGCATGGCCACACCCCAGCTGGAGTACTTGAACGCGGCGAAGAAGGCGAGGATGAGCAGCGCCGCCACGGCCGCCGCGATCAGGCGGTTCTCGGTGACCCCGACGGAGCCGAACCGGACCGCCTTGCCGCCCCACGGTTGGCCGACGTTGAGGATGTCGGAGCCGATCCTCCTCGTCAGCTCGGTGGAGATCAGGATGTCGATCCCGATTGTCATAATCGCCAGGCTGATCACCGGGGCGCCCCGGAGCGGGTTGATCAGGCCGCGCTCGACCACCAGCGCGATGACGGCGGTGAGCGCGATCCCGAGTGCCACCGCCGGGAAGAACCCGAGCGAGGTGTGGAACCGCGCGATGATGAACGCACCGAGCAGGAGCAGCGAGCCTTGGGTGAAGCTGACCACCTCACTCGCTTTGAACAGGATGACGAAGCCGAGGGCAATCAACGCGTAGAGAGCCCCGAGCGACACCCCGCTCAGCAGCAGCGACAGAAACTGGGTCACGACGTAGCCTCCCGGCCGGGCTCGGTGGGGCTCGCGGCGGCGTGCCGGCCGGCTCGGTCGCCCGTCCGCGAGGGCTTTTCCTCGTCTGCGTCATCGGCCACATCGGCCTTGCCGGCTTGGCCATCGCCGCCATCGCCGCCCTCGCCCTCTTGACCCTCGTCGCCGGAGCCGAGGTAGGCACGGATGACCTCGGGGTCGGACTGCACCTCCGCCGGCGTCCCGTCGGCGATGAGCCGGCCGAAGTCGAGCACGGTGACCTTGTCGGCGATGCCCATGACCATGCCCATGTCGTGCTCGACCAGCAGGATCGTGATGCCGAGGGCCGCCCGGATCTCGAGGATGGCGGCCGCCATCCGCCGGGTCTCGTCGGAGTTCATGCCGGCCACCGGCTCGTCGAGCAGCAGTAGCCGTGGCTCCGTACATAGAGCACGGGCCACCTCGACGCGCTTCTGGTCGCCGTAGGACAGCACTCCGACGGGGATGTCGAGCTTCCCGCCCAGCTCGAGGAACTCGGCGATCTCCCGTACCCGCTCGCCGTGACGGACCCCCTCACGGGTGGCCCGCGGGAGGCGTAGGCCCGCCGCCAGGAAGCCGGCCTTGGTCAGGTGGTGCCGGCCGAGCATGAGGTTCTCGATGACCGACTGGGTCGGTGACAGCGCGATGTTCTGAAAGGCGCGCGCGATGCCGAGCTTGGCGATCTGGTGCGGCCGCAGCGAGGTGAGCGTGCTGGACCCGAAGCGGACCTGGCCGGAGCTGGCCTGGTAGACCCCCGACAGCACGTTGAACATCGTCGACTTGCCGGCGCCGTTGGGGCCGATGATGGCGTGGATCGTTCCGGGCGAGGCGGTGAACGAGACGTCGGAGACAGCAGCGATCGCGCCGAACCGGACGCTGACCCCCTCAACCTCCAGCGGAGGTGTGTCGGGCCCGTCGCCCACTGCGACGTCCTGCTCAGGCGCCGCGTGGCTCATCCGGCCCACCTCGACAGCGTCTTGGCCGCACCCTCTTCGTCGGCGAGCTCGTGGATGTCCTCCTCCTCGCCGGCGGCGTGGCCGAGGTAGAGCCGCTGCACCTCGTCGGTCGCGGCCAGCTCGCGGGCATTGCCGGACAGCGACACCCGGCCGACGTCGAGGACGAAGGCGAGGTCGGCCACGTCGAGTGCCATCGTCGCGTTCTGCTCCACGAGCAGCACCGAGGTGCCCTGCCGGTTGATCTCACGGACGACGTCGCCGATCTGGCCGATGATGCGCGGCGCAAGACCCAGCGACGGCTCGTCGAGCAGCAGCAGCCGGGGGCTGCCCATCAGCGCCCGGCCGATCGCCAGCATCTGCTGCTCGCCACCGGACAGCAGTCCGGCCCGCTGGCCGCGCCGTTCGGCCAGCACCGGGAACATCTCGTAGACGCGCTTCTGAGCCGCCGTCTTCGCGGCCTTGTCCTTGTTGCCCATGCCGCCCGCGCGCAGGTTCTCCTCGACGCTGAGCCGGCCGAAGATGCGCCGCCCCTCCGGCACCTGGTTGAGTCCCAAGGCCACGCAGGCCGCCGGGTCCATCCCCTTGAGGTCCTTGCCGTCGAAGGTGATCGAGCCGACCTCCACCTTGCCCTTGTGCCGCTTCAGGGAGCTGGAGATCGTGCGCAGGAGCGTGGTCTTCCCGGCGCCGTTGCTGCCGAGAACGGCTACCACCTTGCCGTCCGGCACCTCGAGGGAGATCCCGCGCAGCGCTCGAACGGCTCCGCCGTAGCTCACCTCGAGGTTGCTGACCTCAAGCATCGGTTGGCTCCTAGCAGGGCGTCGGACTGAGCCAGCCACGCGCATGACGGCTGGCGGTCCCGGACGGACCGCCTCCGCGGCACAGTATGGGTGGCCCGTGTGACGTGCAACACACTCGGCGGAGTCCACCGACGTTGATACCGAACCGTTGCGAACGGTGGCGAAGCGTCCTGATAGTGCCGGGGCGGCTGGGACGCACGGGTGTGCGCGGCCGCACCGGTCCTCGCCGTACGCCGGTAGAGTGACCCCCAGACCCCTCGTGCGGCGCGCATCCTGTGAACTCCCCCAGGGCCGGAAGGCAGCAAGGGTAAGCGGGCTCTGCCGGGTGTGCGAGGGGTCCTTGGATTCGACAGGAGGCCCGTGAGTCTCGCGCTCTACCGGAAGTACCGGCCAGGGAGCTTCGCCGAGGTCATCGGCCAGGAGCACGTGACCGCGCCGCTGCAGCAGGCGCTGCGCAACGGCAAGGTCCACCACGCCTACCTCTTCTCGGGGCCGCGCGGCTGTGGCAAGACCTCGAGCGCCCGCATCCTGGCCCGCTCGCTCAACTGCGAGCAGGGGCCCACCCCGACACCCTGCGGGAGTTGCGACTCGTGTGTGGCGCTGGCCCCCAACGGGGCAGGCAGCCTCGACGTCGTGGAGATCGACGCGGCCTCGCACGGTGGCGTCGACGACGCCCGCGACCTGCGTGAGCGGGCGTTCTACGCGCCGGTCTCCTCGCGCTACAAGATCTACATCGTGGACGAGGCGCACATGGTCACGGCCGGTGCGTTCAACGCGCTGCTGAAGTTGGTCGAGGAGCCGCCGTCGCACCTGAAGTTCGTCTTCGCCACCACCGAGCCGGACAAGGTGCTGACGACGATCCGGTCGCGCACCCACCACTACCCGTTCCGGCTGGTGCCGGCCGGCGTGCTCCGCGAGCACCTGGCCGGGGTCTGCGCCCGCGAGGGCGTCGAGGTCGACCCGTTGGTGCTGCCTCTGGTCGTACGCGCAGGCGCCGGCTCGGTGCGGGACGCGCTGTCGATCCTTGACCAGCTGCTGGCCGGCGCCGACGCCGACGGCGTCAGCTATGCCCGCGCGGTCTCGCTGCTCGGCTACACCGATGCGACGCTGCTCGACGAGGTCGTCGACGCCTTCGCCGCCGGTGACGGGGCGGGTGTGTTCGAGGTCGTCGACAAGGTGATGGAGGCCGGGCACGACCCGCGCCGCTTCGCTGCCGACCTGCTCGAGCGGCTGCGCGACCTGGTGATCCTCGACGCCGTGCCCGACGCCGCGGCCAAGGGCCTGCTCGACCTCCCGGCCGAGCAGCTCGAGCGGATGTCCGGCCAGGCCGGCCGGATGGGGTCGGCAGCGCTGTCCCGGGCGGCCGACCTGCTCAACACCGGGCTGACCGAGATGCGCGGCGCGATGGCCCCCCGGCTGCTGCTCGAGCTGGTCTGCGCCCGGGTGCTGCTGCCCGGTGCAGCGACCGGCGAGGGTGCCGTGCTGACCCGGCTCGAGCGGCTGGAGCGACGACTGGCGATCGCGCCGGATCCTGGCGCGGTTGCTGCTCGGCCCGCGGCCCGTCCGCCGACGCCGCCCTCGGCAGCACCGCCCTCGGCAGCACCGCAGCGCGTGCCAGCGGCGTCGGCCGC
>JALYXH010000040.1 GCA_030947185.1 Actinomycetota bacterium
GTGCTCAAGGGCGCCGACATGGTCTTCGTCACCGCGGGGGAGGGCGGCGGCACCGGTACCGGTGGCGCGCCGGTCGTGGCCAACGTGGCGCGCTCGCTCGGTGCCCTGACCATCGGCGTCACGACGCGTCCGTTCAGCTTCGAGGGACGCCGCCGGCAGGCGCAGGCGGAGAGCGGAATCGAGGATCTGCGCACCGAGGTCGACACACTCATCGTCATCCCGAACGACCGTCTCCTCCAGATCTCCGACCGGCAGGTCAGCGTGCTCGACGCGTTCCGGTCGGCCGACCAGGTCCTGCTCTCCGGCGTACAGGGCATCACCGACCTGATCACCACGCCCGGCCTGATCAACCTCGACTTCGCCGACGTGAAGTCGGTCATGTCCGGGGCGGGCTCGGCGCTGATGGGCATCGGGTCGGCCCGCGGCGACGACCGCGCAGCGGTGGCTGCCGAGATGGCTATCTCGAGTCCGCTGCTGGAGGCCTCGGTCGACGGTGCCCACGGCGTCCTGCTGAGCATCGCCGGCGGTTCGGACCTCGGCTTGTTCGAGATCAACGAGGCGGCCCAGCTGGTGGCCGACGCGGCCGACCCTGAGGCCAACATCATCTTCGGGGCCGTCATCGACGACGCGCTCGGCGACGAGGTCCGGGTCACCGTGATCGCTGCGGGCTTCGAGGGCGGCACTCCGTCGGCACGTCGCGCCGACAGCTTCCGGCGCCCCCTTGCCAGCTCGGTCGACCTGACGAAGGGTGCCTCGGTCACAGCGGACCGGCCGGCTCCCGCGCCGGTCGGCGCGGCGACTCCGGCTGCCGCGAGTGCGCCACCGAGCCGGCCACGGGTGGTGTTCGAGGAGGAGCTCGACGTACCGGACTTCCTCAAGTAGCTCGACCGTCGCGTCGCCGGGTGCGCCATGCTGGCGCGCATGCGCGCGTACGACCTGGGGCCGGATGTGCGCGCCGTGGTCACCGACCGTCGAGGCGGGTTCAGTCCTCCGCCGTACGACGAGAACAACCTGGGTGCGCATGTCGGTGACGACCCGGCCGCTGTCGCGGCCAACCGGGACCGGACCGCCCGCACGCTCGGGCTGAGCGCCGGGACCGTCACCTGGATGCAGCAGGAGCACGGGGCCCGGGTCGGGCTGGTCTCCGGCCGGGGAACCGTGGTCGAGCCCGACGGCGTCGACGCCCTGGTCGTCACGGAGCCGAACCGCCCGCTCGCAGTTCTGGTCGCCGACTGCGTCCCAGTGCTGCTGGCTGACGCCGAGGCCGGCGTCGGTGCGGTGGCGCATGCCGGACGCGCCGGCGTGGTCGCCGGCGTGGTCCCGGCCACGCTGGCGGTCATGGTGGACCAGGGCGCCCGGCGCGAACGGCTTCGGGCCGTACTCGGGCCGGCCATCGGCAGCTGCTGCTACGAGGTTCCGGAGGCATTGCAGGACGAGGTGAGCGCTCTGGTGCCGGCGACGAGGGCCCGCACCCGCGCGGGCACGGCAGCACTGGACCTACGGGCCGGACTGGCCGCGGTGCTCCGAGCCGAAGGCGTGCGCGCCATCGAGGTGGACCAGCGCTGCACGGCAGACGACCCGGAGTTGTTCTCCTACCGCCGGGACGGTGCCACCGGGAGGTTCGCGGGCTACCTGTGGCTGACCCCGTGACCAGGGCCGAGGAGCTGGCTGAGGCTCTGGCCGTGGTGCGAGGGCGGATCCAGGTCGCCTGCGAGGCGGCCGGTCGGGACCCGGCGACCGTGACGTTGGTCGCCGTGAGCAAGACGTTCCCCGCCTCCGATGTCGCTGCGCTGGCTGGCCTCGGGGTCCGCGACGTGGGGGAGAACCGTGACCAGGAGGCCGCTGCGAAGGCCACCGAGCTGGCCGACCGTGACCTGCGCTGGCACTTCGTCGGCAGGTTGCAGCGCAATAAGTGCCGGTCGGTCGCGTCGTACGCCTCCGTCGTGCACGCGGTTGACCGGGTGGAGCTCGCGACGGCCCTGTCGGCGGGGGCGGTCCGGGCCGGTCGCGAGGTCGCCGCGCTCGTGCAGGTGAGTGTCGACGGCGACCCGGCCCGGGGC
>JALYXH010000086.1 GCA_030947185.1 Actinomycetota bacterium
CTCGGGACCTGCCCGCGCAGGCCGCGGCGGCATTGGGCGAGCGGCCGGACCTGGTCGTCGTCCTGGTGGGGGCGAACGACGCGACGCACGCCGCTCGGCTGTCCGGCGTACGCCGGGACCTCGGCTCGGCGGTGCGCAGCCTGACCGCGGCCGGGGTGCCGGTGGTCGTCGCCACCGCGCCTGATCTCGGCGCTGCCCGCAGCTTCGACCAGCCGCTGCGGACCGTACTGGCCTGGGAGGGACGCCGGGTCGCCGCCGCCGAGGCAGGAGCGGTGACCCGTGCCGGCGGGCTCGTCGTACCCCTGGGCCGGTTGACCGGGCCGACCTTCCGGGCCGACCCCTCGACGCTGTCGCGGGACCGTTTCCACCCCTCCGACCACGGCTACGACGTGTGGGCGACGGCGATCGAGCCGGTGGTGCTGCGGGCCGCGCGTCCTCGCTAGAGCGCGGAGGCCAGGGCCAGCCCGGCGGCGGCCGCCAGCAGCCCGGCTACCAGGCTCCCGACGGTGTTTGCGACGGCGGCACCTCTCGCACCGTCCCGGGCCAGCCGGACCGTCTCCACGGCGAACGTCGAGAACGTGGTGTAGGCCCCGCAGAAGCCGGTCGCCAGCAGCAGCCGCGGCGTGTCCGGTAGGCCGTGGTAGAGGCCGAGTCCGGCGACGACTCCCAGCAGCAGCGAGCCGCTGACGTTCACGACGAGCGTGCCCCAGGGGAACGCGCGAGCGAGCCGCTCGGAGAGCCAGGTGTCGAGCAGGAAGCGGGCCGGGGCCCCGACCGCGCCGGCCAGGGCGACGCCGAGGACGATCACCGGATGATGCCGCGTCGACCGGCCGGGCCGGCCAGCCGCCGCCCGATCGCGATGCCGAGCCAGGCCAGGCCCAGGCAGGTGAGCAGGCTCGAGGCGGCGTAAGCGGCTGCCGTCGACGGGTGGCCGTCCTTGACCAGCAGGTCCACCTGCAGCGCATAGGAGGAGAACGTCGTGTAGGCGCCGAGGAAGCCGGTGGCGAGGAAGGGCCGGGCGTAGCGCGTCGGCGGCCATCGGTCGTGGACGAGCACCAGCAGGACGCCGAGCAGCAGGCACCCGCTGGCGTTGGTGAGCAGCGTCGCCCACGGGAACGCCTCCGGGGCTGCAGGCAAGAGTCGCTCGACGCCGTACCGGGCCGGTGCGCCGAGCGCTCCGCCGATGGCGACCGCGGCAACGACATGCAGTTGGAGGCGCGGATGCTGTGCCCCGGGCGGGGCTGCCGGGTCGGGGTCCACCGGGAGCGCGGCAGGCACGGCTGGAAGTCTAGGCCGGTGTTGTCGGGGAGTCGGCGTCGCGCCGCCTCGCGAACCACATCGAGGGAGCTCTCGGATGAGGACACTGCACGTAGGCCTCCGGGTCGCCGATCTCGAGCGATCGCTCGCCTTCTACACCGCTATCGGCTTTCAGGTGGTCGGGACCGTGCCGGACACCGAGGTCGGCAGCCTCACGATGCTCAGGCTTCCCGGGGATGAGTTCGTGACCGTCGAGCTCGTCCACGATCCCGGCAAGGGCGTGGTTGTCCCGGGGGGTCTCAACCACCTCGTCATCCACGTCGAGTCCATGCACGCGGCAGTTGCGGCTCTGAGCGCTGGAGGCGTCCACGTCGAACCCCCCGGCTGGCCCGACGGCTCCGCGGAGTTCCAAGTCGCCTGGATCTCCGATCCCGATGGTTACCGCATCGAGCTGGTGCAGTGGCCCGCCGGCCACCCCGAGGGCATGACCGGGGCAGACTTCGCCAACCACGACCACCGCGGGCCGGACCGGCCGACGACTTAGGGTCGGTGCATGCCGCGCGCCCGGGTCACCGATGGTTGACGACCCCCGCCGGCTGGTGCCGCGCACCGACGAGGTGCTGGCTGACCCCCGGCTGGCGGCAGCCGTCGCTCGGCTGGGGCGGCCCGCAGTCAAGGCTGCGGTGGTTGCCGCTCAGGCCCGTGCCCGCGACGGGGAGATCGCCCCGGATCGGGTTCCCGACGAGGCGGTGCGGTCGCTGCCCACCCGGGCCACCACGCTTCGGCCGGTGCTGAACGCGACAGGCGTCGTCCTGCACACCAACCTCGGCCGGGCCCCGCTGTCCCCGGCCGCGGTGGGCGCAGTGACCGCTGCCGCCGGCTACGTCGACGTCGAGTACGACGTGCACACCGGCCGGCGGGCCCGGCGCGGCCGAGGCACCCTGGCAGCACTGCGCGCGGCGGTCCCCGACGCGGGCGACGTCCACGTCGTGAACAACGGTGCTGCCGCGCTCGTGCTGGCGGCCACCGCGCTCGCCGCGGGCCGGGAGATGCTGGTCAGCCGCGGCGAGCTGGTCGAGATCGGAGACGGGTTCCGGCTGCCCGACCTGCTGGTGTCCACCGGCGCCCGCATCCGGGAGGTGGGCACCACCAACCGGACCGTGCTGGCCGACTACGCGGCGGCGGTCGGGCCGGCCACCGGCCTGGTGCTCAAGGTGCACCCGTCCAACTTCCGGGTCACCGGGTTCACCTCGGCCGTCGAGACAGGCGAGCTGGCCACCCTCGGCGTCCCAGTCGTCGTCGACATCGGCAGCGGGCTGCTGGGTCCCGACCCGCTCCTGCCGGAGGAGCCGGATGCCGCCGGCGCGCTGCGGGCGGGCGCGGACCTGGTGACGGCGAGCGGGGACAAGCTGCTGGGGGGACCTCAGGCCGGTCTCCTGCTCGGCCGGGCCGACCTCATCGAGCGGCTGCGCCGCCATCCGCTGGCCCGTGCCCTGCGTGTCGACAAGCTGACGCTCGCCGCGCTGGAGGCCACCCTGACGGGTCCGCGGCCGCCGGCCCTCGATGCCCTCCACGCCGAGCAGGGCCCGCTGATGTCGCGGGCCGAGCAACTGGCCGGGACACTGGCCGGCGCCGGCGTCGACGCGGTGGCGGTTCCCTCGGCCGGTGTCGTCGGCGGCGGCGGGGCGCCCGGGCTGGACCTGCCGGGTGCCGCGGTCAGCCTGCCCGCGGCGTACGCCGGACCGCTGCGCCTCGGTGATCCCGCTGTGGTCGGCCGGGTGGAGCGGGACCGCTGCCTGCTCGACCTTCGCTGCGTGCCGTCGGCAGCCGACGAGGTCCTGCGCGCCGCGGTGCTCGCCGTCGGCGCCGGGACCGCGCCCTAGTGCACGTCGTGGCCACTGCCGGCCATGTCGACCACGGGAAGTCGACGCTGGTCCGTGCGCTCACCGGGATGGAGCCCGACCGATGGGCCGAGGAGCGCCGCCGGGGGATGACCATCGACCTCGGCTATGCGTGGGCCACGCTGCCGTCGGGCGAGCAGGTCGCATTCGTCGACGTACCGGGGCATCAGCGCTTCATCGCCAACATGCTGGCCGGCGTCGGCCCCGCGCCGGCCGTGCTGATGGTCGTCGCCGCCGACGAGGGGTGGCGCCGGCAGTCCGCCGAGCACCTGGCGGCGGTGGACGCCCTCGGTGTCGGGCACGGCCTGCTGGCGGTCACCCGCTCCGACGTGGCCGACCCTGCCGCGGCGACGGCGCAGGCCCTCGACCACATCGCCGCGAGCTCGCTGGGCACGGTCGAGGCGGTCGCCGTGTCCGGGCTGACCGGCGCCGGCCTTGGCGAGCTGCGGGCCGCGTTGGACCGGCTCGTCGGCGCACTGCCGCCGCCGGCAGACGACCCCCGGCTGCGGCTGTGGGTCGACCGGGTCTTCACCATTCGCGGCAGCGGCACCGTCGTGACGGGGACGCTCGGCGCCGGCACGCTGCGGGTGGGGGACGAGCTGGCGATCGCACCGGGCGGCCAGCGGGTCCGGGTCCGCGGGCTGGAGAGCCTGAAGGCGCGTGTCGACGTCGTCTCGGCCGTAGCCAGGGTCGCGGTGAACCTGCGCGGCGTCGACCTGGCCGCTGTACGCCGGGGGGACGCCCTGGTCACGCCGGGCGCGTGGACGCCGGCGGACGAGGTCGACGTACGACTTCGGGGAGCCGACCCGCGCGATCTGCCGCGCCAGCTGGTGCTGCACCTGGGATCGGCCGGGGTGGGCGTCCGGGTGCGGCCGCTTGGCCCGGACACCGCCCGGCTGGCGCTGGACTCCCGGCTGCCCCTGCAGGCGGGTGACCGCGCGCTGCTCCGGGACCCCGGCGAGCAGCGGGTGGCCGCGGGGGTGCTGGTGCTCGACGTGGCCCCGCCTGAGCTGCGGCGTCGCGGCTCGGCAGCAGCGCGGGCCGGCACGCTCGCCACGGTCACCGG
>JALYXH010000123.1 GCA_030947185.1 Actinomycetota bacterium
GCCCGCACGGCCGCCCGCCCGGCGCCGGGCAGCCCGCTCAACGCCAAGGTCAGCGAGCAGCGCCGGTTCGGGATGGCGCGCACCGAGCTCGACGACTACAAGCGCGTCCGCAAGTCCCACGGCGGAACCGTCAACGACGTGGTCCTGGCCACGGTGGCGGGGGCGCTGCGGGCCTGGCTGCTCACCCGCGGCGAGGTCGTCTCGCGCAAGACCAGCGTCCGCGCGATGGTGCCCGTCAGCGTGCGGGCCGAAGGCGCCACGGCCGGCGGCAACCAGGTCTCGTCGCTGTTCGTCGACCTGCCTGTCGGCGAGCCGGACCCGGTCGTCCGGCTGTCCCAGATCAGCTTCCAGATGAAGGGACACAAAGAGTCCAACGCGGCCATCGGCGCGGCCGCCATCGTGGCCCTCGGCGGCTTCGCCCCGCCGACCCTGCATGCGCTCGGGGCCCGGGTGGGCGGCGGGCTGTCCCGGCGCCTGTTCAACCTGGTCGTCACCAACGTGCCCGGACCCCAATACCCGCTCTACGCTGCCGGCGCCCAGATGCTCGAGGTGTTTCCCGTCGTACCCCTGGCCAAGGGGCAGGCGGTCAGCATCGGGCTCACGTCCTACGACGGCGGGGTCTACTACGGTCTCAATGCCGACCGCGATGCCATGGCCGACGTCGACGTCCTCGCCCAGTGCATCGAAGAAGCCCTCACAGAACTCGTGGAGACCGTCAAGTGAGCCCCCAGCCGCCGTCAGCCGCCTCCCGCCCGCAGCCCGACCCCACGGGTCCTCGTCGCGGCCTGGTGCTCGGCGCCGGTGGCGTCCTCGGCTTCGCCTGGGCGGTCGGCGCGCTGAGCGCGCTGCAGGAGGCGGAGGGCTGGGACGCGCGGACCGCCGAGGTCTTCGTCGGCACGTCGGCCGGCTCGGTCACGGCGGCGCTGCTCGGCAGCGGCGTCGGCGTCGAGTCGATGCTCAACCACCAGCACGGCATCGTGGCCGCGGGCGACCCGCAGATCGACTACGACCACGAGACCGACAGCGGCGGCGCCCTGCCCCCGCGGCCCAAGCGGCTGCTCCCCGGCTCGACCAGTCTCCTGGTGCGGACCGCCCTGCACCCCCGCCGCTACCCGCCGATGGCCGCCATCACGTCGTGGCTCCCGGCCGGTCGCGGCACCATCGCCCCGGTCGGCCGGCTGGTCGACGGCGTCGTCCCGCGGGGCGAGTGGGCACCCCATCCCGACACCTGGATCGTGGCGATGGACTACGAGACGGGGAAGCGGGTGCCCTTCGGCCGGGCCGGCTCGCCACCGGCCGCGCTGTCCGACGCGGTGATGGCCTCGTGCGCCATCCCCGGTTGGTACGCCCCCATCACGATCAACGGCCGGCGCTACGTCGACGGCGGCACCTGCTCGGCCACCTCGCTCGACCTGCTGGCCGGTCGCGGTCTGGACGAGGTGGTGGTGGTGGCGCCGATGGCGTCGTTCAGCTACGACTCGCCGCAGTCGGTCGGCGGCAAGCTCGAGCGCCGGCTGCGCCGGCTGGTCACCCGCCGGCTGCTGAACGAGTCGGCCAAGGTGCGGGCCGCCGGCACGGCAGTCACGCTGCTGGGCCCGACCGAGGAGGACCTGGAGGCCATCGGCGCCAACCTGATGGACCCGCGCCGGCGGCAGCGGGTGCTAGAGACCTCCCTGCGCACCACAGCGGCGGCACTGGCCGCCGGTGGCCTGCGCCGGCTCGCCCAGGCCGGCTAGCGGTTCCCTCCGGTGCGGGTCTACCTGCCGTCGACCCTGCCAGCCCTGCGGCTGGTCCTCGTCGCCGGCGAGGTCGGCCCGGCCCCGGTCGCCGCGTTCGCGGTGACACCTGCGCTGCGCGAGTGGTACGCCACCGGGGATGCCGAGGAGCTGGAGTACGCGGCGCTCGCCGAGGCGGCCCGCGCGTCCCTGCGCCTGCTCGACCTGGACCCGTCGGCACCGCGGCGGCGGCTGGTGCTGGCCGCCGAGGTGGCCGAGTCCGGCGTACGGCCGGCGCCTGAGCGCGACCGGGCGCTGGTCCTGCTGGCCCAGCCGGTGCCACTGGCCCGGGTGGTGTCCGCGCACGTCGACGACGCAGCTGCCGAGCCCGCGGTGGCCGCTGCGGCAGATGCCGTGGTGGCGGCGGACCTCGGCAGCGACGATGCGCAGTTCGCCCTCGACGAGGCAGAGGGTCACGAGCTGCTCTGGTACGCCGCGCAGGAACTCGCGCTGCTCGACCTCTGAGGCCCCCGGAGTGCGACGATGACCCCCGCACCGGTCACGTGAGGGGGAGCGGATGGACGCCGTGACGACCGTCCCGACTCCCGCCAACGAGCCCATCCGCGGCTACCTGCCGGGCTCGGCCGAGCGGGCGGCGCTCGAGGGCAGGCTCAAGGAGATCGACGCCGGGGGTGTCGAGCTGACGATGACCATCGCCGGCGTGCAGCGGCCCTGCAGCGGCGGGCCGACCGAGGTGGTGCAGCCGCACCGGCGCTCGTCGGTGCTCGGCACGCTGCACGAGTCGACCGGTGCCGACGTTGCGGCGGCGGTCGAGGCGGCTGTCGCGGCTGCGCCCGGGTGGCGGGACCTGTCCTACGACGACCGCGCCGCCGTGTTCCTCAAGGCGGCCGACCTGCTGGCCGGTCCGTGGCGGGACACCCTCAACGCCGCCACCATGCTGGGCCAGTCCAAGACCGTCGTGCAGGCGGAGATCGACAGCGCCTGCGAGCTCATCGACTTCTGGCGCTACAACGTGGCCTTCGGGCGCCAGGTGCTTGCCGAGCAGCCGGCGTCCTCGCCCGGGGTCTGGAACCGGTTGGACCACCGTCCGCTCGAGGGGTTCGTGCTGGCCATCACGCCGTTCAACTTCACCGCGATCGCGGGCAACCTTCCGACCGCGCCCGCGCTGATGGGGAACACCGTGGTCTGGAAGCCCTCGCCCACCCAGCAGCTCGCCGCCCACCACACCATGCGGCTGCTGGAAGCCGCCGGGCTGCCGCCGGGCGTGGTCAACATGGTGACCGGAGCGGGCTCGGCAGTCTCCGAGGTGGCTGTTCCCGACGAGCGGCTGGCGGGGATCCACTTCACCGGCTCGACGGCCACCTTCCAGCGCCTGTGGCGCACGGTGGGGGAGCACATCGCCGGCTACCGCGGCTACCCGCGACTTGTCGGGGAGACCGGCGGCAAGGACTTCGTCTTCGCCCACCCGTCGGCCGACCCGGCGGCGCTGACGACGGCTCTGGTTCGCGGCGCCTTCGAGTACCAGGGACAGAAGTGCTCGGCCGCCTCGCGCGCGTACCTGCCGCGCTCGCTGTGGGACGGCGGCCTGCGGGACCGGCTGGTGGCGGCTGTGGAGTCGCTGACGGTCGGCGACGTGGCCGACTTCGGCACCTTCCTCGGAGCGGTGATCGACGGGCGGGCGTTCGGGCGGCTGGCGGGCGTACTCGGCGCCGCGCGCGACGATCCCGGGATCGAGGTGCTGACCGGGGGCACCGTCGACGACAGCGAGGGCTGGTTCGTCACGCCGACCGTCCTCGTAGGCACCGATCCGACCTCCGAGCTGTTCACGACGGAGTACTTCGGGCCGATTCTGGGCGTCTACGTCTACGACGACCGGGAGTACGACGCAGTGCTGCGGCAGGCCGCCGACATCGCCCGCTACGCGCTCACCGGCGCCTTCTTCGCCCGGGACCGGGCGGCCGTCGCCGCCGCCTCCCAGGTGCTGCGCTTCTCGGCCGGCAACTTCTACGTCAACGACAAGCCGACCGGTGCGGTGGTCGGCCAGCAGCCCTTCGGCGGGGCCCGTGCCAGCGGTACCAACGACAAGGCGGGCTCGCCGCTCAACCTCCTGCGGTGGGTGTCGCCACGAACGATCAAGGAGACGTTCGCCCCGCCGACCGACCACCGCTACCCGTCGATGGGCTGACGTCTGCTCGCAGCCACCGGGTTGGCCGGGTTAGCCTTGCTGGCCGGCACGACGTCGCACCCGGTGCACTCCTCGATCGGAGCGGAACGTTCATGGACCTCGGCACGGCCGGCGCCGCCTTGGGGGTTCCCCCCGATGGCACTGTCGAGGAGGCGCGCACGAGGTACGTCGAGCTGGCTGCCCGGCAGCCGGCCGGCCGGGCGGCGCCCGAGCTCGACCAGGCACTGCTGGCCTATGTGCTCGCCGCCGGACCGGCCACCACCTCCCTTGAGCCCGGCACGCGGTTGTGGCTGCGAAGGGCCGGCATTGTCGCCACCGTCCTGGGCGCGGTGGCGGTGGCGGTCGCGGCCGGACTACCGCTCCTGCGACCGCTGGTCCAGCGGGGCGCTGTCGGCGCACCCGTGCAGTCGAGCGTCCCGGGCGTCGTCGTGCCGGCGACCGCGCGCACGTGCGCGTTCACCGACAAGGACACCGATGTCCGCCGTCCGGGGCTGACCGAGACGCGGTACTGCCTGCCGTCAGACGTCTCGGCTTCCCGCTTGCGCCGCTGGTACGCCGAGCACCAGCCGGCCACGGCGGTCTGGCCGGGCTGGGTGCCTTGCGGTGGCACTCGGCTGGTCAATGGCGCCCAACAGGTGCAGTGGGCCGAGGGGTCCGGCGCGCGGCGCGGCTACGTGGAGCCGGCCGAGAGCTCCGCCGTCTCCTTCGTCGTCGTCTTCAGCGGTCCGACCGGAGGCTGCGCGTGAGTGTCGTCGCCCCCGCCCGCCCGGGGACCGACCCCGGCGCAGGGCCGGCCGGCCTCGCGTCGCAGCGCGACGGTGAGCGGTCCTGGCTGACCGCGACCCGGCTCTCCCGCACCGGGCTGGCCGTCGCCCTGCTGGTCGGCGTCGGCCTGCGGCTGTGGTCGCCGTCCAAGCTGTGGCTGGACGAGACCTTGACGGTCAACATCGCCAGCGTGCCGCTGCACGACCTGCAAGGGGCGCTACGCCGCGATGGCGCCCCGCCGGTGTTCTATCTGCTGCTGCACGGCTGGATCCGCCTGTTCGGGTCCGGCACGGTCGCCGTACGCCTCCTGCCCGGCCTTATCGGCGCGTGTGCCCTGCCGCTGATGTGGCTCGTGGGCCGTCGGATCGGCAGCGTCACCACCGCCTGGACGGCAACCCTCCTGCTCGCCACCTCGCCGTTCGCCATCAAGTTCTCGTCCGAGGTCCGGATGTACAGCCTGGTGGTGGTGCTCACCCTGCTGGGTGCGCTCGCACTCCTGCGCATGCTGGAACGGCCGACGATCGGGCGCGGCGCGGCGCTCGGGCTCGCCACTGTGACGCTCGCGCTCACCCACTACTGGGCCTTCTACCTGGTGGCGGCCACGGCCGCCTGCCTGCTGCTGGTCGCCCGCAGGCGGGAGCGGCGGGCGCCGGCACTGGCAGCGCTGGCGGCGATGGCCGCCGGTGGCGTGCTGTTCCTGCCCTGGCTGCCGACCTTCGTCTTCCAGATCAGGCACACCGGCACACCGTGGGCGCCGCCCGCGACCTTCGCCAACGTCGTGAACGCCGTAGGGGCCTGGGCCGGTGGTGGCACCACGGCAGGACGCGCGATCGAGCTCCTCGTGCTCGCCCTGTTCGGGCTGGGCCTGTTCGGGCGGGCCGTCGACGGCCGGCGGGTGGAGCTGGACCTGCACGCCCGTCCGGCGGCTCGGCCGCTGGCTCTGGTCGCTCTCGGTGGACTGGTGCTTGCGCTCGCCGCGGGTGTCCTCGTGCACGGCGGCTTCGCGCCGCGCTACACCTCGATCGTCTTCGCGCCGTTCGTGCTGATCTGTGCCCTGGGCCTGGAGGCACTGCCGCGCCGTCGGTTCCAGCCGGTGGTGCTCGTGCTGGCCGTGCTCCTCGGCTACGCCAACAGCGCGTTGGTCCTCACAGACGACACCAAGACGCAGGCCGGCTTCGTCGCCGCCGACATCAACGCGACAGCCGTGCCCGGGGACGTCGTCGTCTACTGCCCCGACGAGCTGGGCCCGTCGGTGAGCCGGTTGGCGAAGCCGGGTCTCACCCAGTTCGTCTACCCGACCGGCGCCGGCCCCGCGTTCGTCGACTGGGTCGACTTCGCCCGTCGTAACACGGCGGCTTCGGTGCCTGCCTTCGCCGACCTGGTGGCCGGTCGGTCGGCGGGGCACACGCTCTACCTGGTGGCCAACGACGGGTTCCGCACCTACGAGGGGCAGTGCAACGCCCTCATCAACGAGGTCTCCAGCCGCCGGGGTGCCGGCCACATCGTGGAGCAGCCGGCCCGTGGCTACAACGAGCAGGCCATCGTGCTGCGCTTCCCGGCCCCCATGGTGCCGGCCGGCGGCTGACCGGCTCGCCCTCCGGTCACGGTGTGTAGAGAGTCACGGTGTGTAGAGAGTGAGGAAGGCGAGTACGGCGTAGCCCGTGAGGGTCGCGGCGAACACCGTCGTCGCCACGAGCATGGCCTGCGGCCTTCGTACCACCACTGCAAGGGCGATCAGCAGGGGGAAGGCCGCGAAGCAGTAGCGCTCGAGCGAGTCGAGCGTCCGGGCCGAGTAGGCAGCGGCGAGCATGACGGCGGCGAAGGCGGAGTACGACGCGGGCAGCCGGCGTACGGACACCACGAGCAGGACCCCGAACAGCCCGGTCCAGAGCAGGTGCGCGGCGGTGGTCGGCTCCACGCCGTGCACCAGCGCGATCACCGAGTGCTTGAGCGGGGCGAACGGCAGCGAGACGAGTCCGCCTCGATGGCCGGACTGCTCCTGCACGCGCAGCGGTGCCAGCGTGTCGCCGTAACGCCGGCCGGCCCAGAGCAGGTAGCTGCCGGCTCCGAGCACGGGCGCCAGGGTGGCGGCCGCGCGCAGCACCCACTGCCGCAGCCCGGCCGAGCGCACCTGGCGAAGCGCCTCGATAAGGACCGGCACCGCCAGTAGCGCGCCGGCCGGCCTCGTGAGGCCGGCGAGCAAGCCGAGCGTCGCCGCCCAGCCGAAGCGACTGCGCCGGGCGGCGAGGAACACGCCCGCGGCCAGCAAGCCGGTCAGCGACTCGGCGTACCCGAGCACCAGCACGAACCCGGCAGGCGCGAGGGCCAGCAGCCAGACCGACCGGTCGGCGAGCCCCGCGGTCCGGTCGAGGTGGGCGAGATCGGTCCGCACCAGACGCCAGAGCACCAGCGAATAGCCGAGGGCGCAGGCGTTGGCAAGGACGAGGGTGGCCACGCCCGCCGGTCCCGGCAGCACCACGTCGAGGGCGCGTGCCAGCTCGGGGAACAGGGGGAAGAAGCGCAGCGCCTCGTGCGGCAGGGCGGAGTAGCCCCCACGGGCGATGTCCCGGTAGAACGACGCGTCGTAGACCGTCAGGCCGGGATGCCGGTGCAGGGTGCCGCCCGCGGCGGTTGACACGGTCGTCGCTACGGCGAGAGCGGTCACGGTGAGCAGTCGACTCAGAAGGTACGGCGCCAGGACGGCCCGGATGCCCGCCCACTGCGGCTCGCCCACTTCGCTGGGGTCGGCCACGGGTTCGGATGCTAGCCGCGGCGGTCTCGCCCGTCGGTGCCGCTGCAGCCCCGTCAGCTGAGACGGGCGGTGAACGAGTGCTTCAGGGCCGGGCCGGGCACGGATGCCTCCACGGTCAGCTGGGCGTGCCGGCCGGTGAGCTCCAGGGTCGCCACCTCGTTGCCGAATGCCGGCCCGTAGGTGACCTCCCAGCCGATGCCCGGCCTGGCGACGCCCGCCGAGGCGGCCAGCCCGCGCCCGATCTTGTGCGCGGCGGTCGAGGAGGCGAGACGCTGCCCGTACCGCATGCCCTCCGGAAGCGGGTTGCGGAACGGGGAGCAGACGGCCTGCAGGACCCGGCTGGTGACGTCCGCGCGGTGCGGGAAGCGCCCCTCGGCGACGTAGGCGAAGTGCACGTCGCCGGACAGGAAGGTGATGGTCGCGGGAGCCTTGCCGCGGGCACCCGAACCGACCTCGGCGACGAGGTCGGTCATCCGGGCGAAGGAGTCGCCGAAGGCGGCCCAGTGCTCCAGGTCGACTGCCTGCCGGAGCTTCTCGCCCTCGGCGGCGAGCCGTCGGCCCCATCGGCCGGCGCAGACCGCCTCGTTCCAAGCCTCGAGCCCGTGGACGCCCGAGGGCAGCAGGTAGGGCAGCGAGGTGGCGATCAGCAGGTGGTCCGCGTCGCCCGATGTCTGCTCGACGATCCAGGCCCACTCGTCCTCGTTGACCATCTCGCGGTGCTCGCCGGCCAGCACCCGGCCGCAGCGCGAGTCGATCACCAGCAGCCGCGACGTGCCGAGGGTACGGCGGTAGCTCCACCGGATACCCGGCCCACCGTCGGCTTCGGCGTCGGCCTGCTCGGCGTGCGCTCGCAGGACCGCCGCGCCGTCCGGGACGGCGCGCAGCCGCGCGAGCAGTTCGGACCCGGCCAGCTCGGCCGGCTCGAGGTTGCCCAGGTGCTGGTAGAGCCAGTAGGCCATCAGCGCCCCGGTGATCCGCTCCTGCCACCAGGACGTCGCCTTCGCCTGCCGGCGCCACGCCTCCGAGGTGTTCCAGTCGTCGTGCACGTCGTGGTCGTCGAAGATCATCGCGCTAGGGACGGTGGAGAGCAGCCAGCGGATCGGCTCGGCGCTCCAGGCCTCCTGGTAGAGCCGGGTGTACTCCTCGAAGTCGGCGACCTGTGGGCCGGCACCGACGCTGGTGTCGCGCCGGGACGCGATGAAGGCGCGGGTCTGCGGCGAGATGTTCTCGTCGGCGTAGACCTGGTCACCGACGAAGAGCAGATCCAGCGGCCACTGCTCGCAGGGCTGGTGGCGCATCCGCTCGGCCAGGGCGTGCAGCGCGTCGACACCAGGCTTCGGGTCGTCCAGCGGTGCCGTCACGCGGCACGAGCCCCAGGCCAGCCGGTAGGGCTGGTCCGGCTGCCAGTCGCGGATCACGCTGGGAGGCCAGCCGTTGTTCAGCGGCCACACCCGGTGGCCGTCGAGCGTCACGTCGTACGCCGTGGTGGCGCCGGTCGGCAGGCCCTCGACGGCGACGACGGCGTAATGGTGAGCGCCGACGCAGAAGGTCGCCGACCGGTGGCCGAGCACCTCCACCTCACAGGCGGTGTCGGTCTCCACCCAGATGGTGGCGCAGCCCTCACCGACGTAGCGCAGCATCGGGCCGAGCACCAGCGAGGGCATGTCGGAAGTCTGCCCGCTCGACACGGCCGGACGCCCAGAACTCACAAAAGCGACCGTCAAGCGGCTCTCGTCGGCTAGCGTCCCCTCGAAGGAAGTGCGTGGAGGAGTGCGTGGCTCGGGTAGCAGGGGCTGCCGGCCGGCCCGGGCGATGGGCCCACGGCAGGATCCGCGCGGCGTACGACGAGATGGGTGGCCCGGCGCTGAGCACAGACGCGGGGCGGCGGCTCAGTGCGCCTGGAGGTAGGCCTGGCGGATGCGGGCCGGCAGCCGCCCGCGCGCCGGTACGGTGATGCCGACCTCTCTCGCCCAGTTGCGGACCCGCGCGGTCGACGGCTCGGCGAGGGCCTCCTCGGCGCTCGGCGGCAGATGCAGGGAGTCGGCCGGCGCCGGGACCGAGGTGATCTGCCACGGTGGCCGCGGGCGGCCGAAGAGCCAGCCCTGGCCCATCTGGCATCCCCGCCGCTGCAGGCTGTCGCACTGGGACGGGGTCTCGACCCCCTCCGCCACCACTCGCAGGTCTAGGCGGGCCGCGAGATCGATGACGGCCCCGACGATGTGCTGGGCCCGCTCGCTGACCGCGACGTCGCGGACCAGACTGATGTCGAGCTTGAGGATGTCCACCGGCAGGGTGTTGAGCCGAGCCAGCCCGGAGAAGGCAGCTCCGAAGTCGTCCAGGGCGATTGCTGCCCCCGATTGCCGGAGCGCGGCCATGGCAGCAACCGCCGGGGCGCCGCCCAGGATCTGGTGCTCGGAGACCTCCAGGATCAGCTGCTGCGGCGGCAGCCCGTGGACGGCCAGCACGCTGAGCACGTCGTCGACGAACCCCGGCGCGCTCCACTGCCCTGCTGCGACGTTCACCGCGATGGTGCCGCCGCGGGCGGCGGCCTGGGCCACCGCCCGGTCGAGCACCCACCGGCCGACCGCGTCGGCGAGCTGGCCACGCTCGACCAGGGGCAGGAAGGTGTTGGGGGCCAGCAGGCCACGCGTCGGGTGCTGCCAGCGGAGCAGCGCCTCGTAGTTGACGACCTGCCGCGTGGTCAGGTCGACCACCGGCTGGTAGTGCAGCACGAGCTCGTTGTTGACCAGCGCCCGGCGGATGTCACGGCTCGTGCCGACGGCGGTGCAGGTCTCGATCGCGGTGGTGACGTCGCTGCGGCGGAGGTCCAGCAGATCGGCGGCAGTGCCCGCGAGCGCTTCGAGCTGGCGGACCAGCGTCGAGGGGAAGCGCCGGGGCATGTGGTCGATCACGCACAGCGTGCCGAGAGGCAGCCCGTCACGCCCGATCATCGGCACGCCGAGGTAGGCGCGCAGCTGCGGCTCCCGCGCGGCGAGCGGGTTGTCGGCACACCGCAGGTCCTTGTGGGTGTCCGGGATGACGACGGCCTCGCCGGTGGCCACCACATATCCGCACATCGCCCAGCTCCGCGGGATCCACGTCGCCTCGACGCCGCGCCGCGCGAGGAAGAACTGACGCTCGGCGTCGAGCAGTCCGATCAGCGCAACCGGTGTCTGGGCAAGTGCGGCGGCGGCATCCACGATGGTGCGCATCTTGGGGTCGGCGTCGTCGGGCATCGGGTAGCCCGCCAGCGATGCGAGCCGGTCGGCCTCCGCCGGGTGTGGAGGCGCGGCGGGCATGCGCACCTCCTGCGGACAGTGGACGGCGCTGACGCGCACGGGCTGCTCGTCGCCCTCTAGTCCTCGACATGACCCGGGGCGCGCTTGACCGCTATGTGCAAAATCGGGCCGTCCACACCCCCCTGACCTGGCTGTTGTCGGCGCGCGACAGCTCGCCTAGGTTGAGCGCCACCAGTGCGGGCCTACCCGTTGCCCCGCCTCGACCTGACGAGGACGACGGTTGGGCGCTACCGAGACGGTCGAGGCGGAGGTCCGCGAGCTCGTCCGCCGTCGCGGGATGGACCCGACCACCCAAGGCCCCGCCGTACGCCGATTGGTCGACGAGGTCATCGCCGAATACGACGAGCGCACCCTCACGTCGTCGCTGCCGCCGCTGAGTGACCCGTCGGGCTCGGCCCGTTCGGTGTACGACGCGGTGGCCGGCTTCGGTCCGCTCCAGCGGTATCTCGACGATCCGACGGTCG
>JALYXH010000078.1 GCA_030947185.1 Actinomycetota bacterium
ACCCTCCGCAGGGGCCAGGTGGTCGGCGTGCCGGCGCTCATCCGGTGTCCATCACCTGGAACGCCTCGGCCAGCCGCCCCGGCGCGAGGCCGGCGGTGACCGCCTGCTCACCCAGCCAGCCGCGCAGGAGCCGGTCGAGGTCGTCCACACCCGGCATCTGGCTGGCGTGCTCCCGCAACGCCGCGACCTTCCGGTCGTATACGTCGGTGACGTCGACGTAGTGGTTGGGCGTGGGGCCGCCCATCAGCCATGTCTCGGGCACCGACCATGCTTCCAGCCCCTCGTCGGCCAGCAGCTCCGGATGCGCGAACGGGTTGCGGGCGTCCGGATAGACCGCGCACAGCGTCGCCTCGCCGGCGGCCAGGTGGTCGGGGTGACTGGCGTAGATGCGCTGGTAGTTGCGCGCCGCGGTCTGCGTGAGCAGCCGCTGTGGTCGCACCTGCCGGATGACCCGGCTGATGTCGCGACGCAGTTCGAGGCTCGGCGTGAGCCGGCCGTCCGGGTAGCCCAGGAAGGTCACCGCACTGACGCCCACTGCCGCGGCTGCGGCGCGCTGCTCGGCCTGCCGGATGCCGGCGATCTCCGAGCGCGGTACGGCGGGGTCGAAGCCCCCGGCGTCGCCGTTGGTGATGATGCAGTAGCTGACGTCGACCCCCGCCGCCGTCCAGCAGGAGATGGTGCCGGCCGCACCGAAGTCGACGTCGTCGGGGTGGGCGGCTACGACCAGCGCGCGCTGGACCTCGGCGTCGGGGATCACGTGCTGTTCCTAAGGTCACGCGGACCGGCGGTCAAATCCAGGCGCGGTCGCCGTCGTGAGTTTCATCACACAGGCCGGGGGGAGGCCGAGATGGCGCACTTTCTCCGGAACCCGGAAGGCGAACCCCTATGACGACGAGCAACCTGGCGACCATCCTCATGGAGTCGGTCCAGAAGGACGGCGAGCGCGTCGCGCTCAAGCTGGACGACACCGAGGTCACCTACGCCGAGCTCGACGAGGCGAGTGCCCGGGTGGCCGGCCTGCTGAAGTCCAAGGGAGTCGAACCCGGCGACCGGGTGGGCGTGATGCTGCCCAACGTCCCGTACTTCGCCGTCTGCTACTACGGCGTACTGCGGGCCGGCTGCGTCGTCGTGCCGATGAACACGCTGCTCAAGGGCAAGGAGGTCGAGTTCTACCTGACCGACCCCGAGGCCAAGCTGCTGTTCGCCTGGCACGAGGCGGGCGAGGCTGCCGAGAAGGGCGCCAAGGCCGCCGACGTCGAGTGCATCCTGGTCGAGCCGGGCACGTTCGAGGAGCTGCTCAAGGAGGCCGAACCCGTCTCGGAGATCGCTGAGGTCGCCGGCGACGACAACGCCGTGCTGCTCTACACCTCCGGCACCACCGGCAAGCCCAAGGGCGCCCAGCTCACCCACGACAACCTGCGGGAGAACGCCCGCGTCTCGGCCACCAGCGTCAACGAGCTGTCCTCCGACGACGTGCTGCTCGGTGCGCTTCCGCTGTTCCACGCCTTCGGTCAGACCTGCTCGCTCAACGGCTCGGTATTCGTCGGCGCGACCCTTTCCATGCTGCCGCGCTTCGACCCGGCCAAGGCGCTGGAGGTCATGCAGCGCGACAAGGTCACGGTGTTCCAGGGTGTGCCGACGATGTTCACCGCCCTGCTGCATCACAAGGACCGGGAGAGCTTCGACACCTCGTCGGTCCGGCTCTGCGTCTCCGGCGGCTCGGCCATGCCGGTCGAGGTGATGAAGGGGTTCGAGGAGGCCTTCGACTGCGAGGTGCTCGAGGGCTACGGCCTGTCCGAGACTTCGCCCGTCGCGTCGTTCAACCACCCGGGCAAGGAGCGCAAGCCGGGCTCCATCGGTACGCCGATCGAGGGCGTGGAGATGAAGGTGGTCGACGAGGAGGGCAAGGACATCGACCAGGGCGAGGTCGGCGAGATCCTGATCAAGGGCCCGAACGTCATGAAGGGCTACTGGAAGCGCGACGACGCCACCGCCGAGGTGATGGACGGCGACTGGTTCCACACCGGCGACATGGGCAAGATCGACGAGGACGGCTACTTCTTCATCGTCGACCGGAAGAAGGAGCTGATCATCCGCGGCGGCTACAACGTCTACCCCCGTGAGATCGAAGAGGTCCTCTACAGCCACCCGGCGGTCGCCGAGGCAGCCGTCATCGGCATTCCGGACGACAAGATGGGTGAGGAGGTCGGCGCAGCGGTAGCCCTCAAGGACGGCCAGAGCGTCGAGCCGGACGAGCTGAAGGCCTTCGTGAAGGAGGAGGTCGCCGGCTACAAGTACCCGCGCAAGATCTGGATCGTCGACGAGCTGCCGAAGGGCCCCACCGGCAAGATCCAGAAGCGGGAGATCGAGATCCCGGACGAGATCAAGGGCGGCTGAGCGTGGCAACAGCAACCAAGACAGCGACCAAGCGCACGGCCAAGCCGGCCGCCAAGCCGGCCGCCAAACCGGCCGCCAAACAGACCGCCAAGCAGACCGCCAAGCCGGACCGGCGTCAGGATTCCCAGGGTTCTGACGGCTCGCCGCTGGACCAGATGCTCACCGATGCCGCCCTGGGCCCGCTGCGCCGGATGGCGCCTGGCAAGGCCGGCCTCAAGCTGGTGGCTGCGCTGGCCGCCCGCCCGGGCACGGTGGCCCGGCGGAGCCTGGCAGCGACAGCCGAGCTGGCCAAGATCGCCCGTGGTCGCTCGGAGGTGGAGCCGTCCAAGCGCGACAAGCGCTTTGCCGACCCGGCCTGGGCCGGCAACCCGCTGCTGCGCCGTCTGGTGCAGGCCTACCTCGTGACCGGCAAGACCATCGACGACCTCCTGGAGGACGCCGCGCTGGAGTGGCGCGAGTACACCCAACTCCGCTTCGTCGCCGACAATGTCATCGACGCGGTGGCTCCGAGCAACCTGCCCTTCGCCAACCCGACTGCGCTCAAGGCAGTGATCGACACCGGCGGCCGCAACTTCGTCGAGGGGGCCCGCCAGTTCGTCGGCGACATGCGCAAGCCGCCCCGCATCCCGTCGATGGTGGACACCGACGCCTTCGAGGTCGGTCAGGACCTGGCCATCTCGCCAGGTGCTGTCGTGCTGCGGACCGAGATCTTCGAGCTGATCCAGTACGAGCCGCAGACGTCGCAGGTCCGCGAGATCCCGGTTCTGATGGTTCCGCCCATGATCAACAAGTACTACATCGCCGATCTCGCACCCGGCCGCAGCATGCTCGAGCACTTCGTCGGCGCGGGCCTGCAGACCTTCACCATGTCCTGGCGCAACCCCGACGAGCGGCACCGCGACTGGAACTTCGACAGCTACGTGCAGTCGGTGCTCGACGCCCTGGCGGCAGTCGAGAAGATCACCGGCAGCACCAGCACCCAGGTCTTCGGCCTGTGCGCCGGCGGCATCACCTGCACCGCGGCGATCGCGTACCTGGCCGCCCACGGCGAGCAGGACCGGATCGCCGGTCTGACCCTCGGCGTCACCATGCTCGACCAGGCCCGCTCGGGCACGGTCGGGGCCATGGTCGGTGACAGTACGGCGCAGCTCGCCATCGCCGACTCCTCGCGCCGCGGCTACCTCGACGGCCGCGCCCTCGCCGGCGTCTTCGCCTGGCTGCGGCCCAACGACCTGATCTGGAACTACTGGGTCAACAACTACCTGCTGGGCAAGAAGCCGCCGGCCTTCGACGTCCTCTACTGGAACGGCGACACCACCCGGATGTCGGCCGGACTGCACAAGGACTTCATCAAGATGGCCGTCGGCAACACCCTGGTCCACGCCAACGAGACGACGGTCCTCGGTACGCCGATCGACCTGTCCAAGGTGACCGTCGACTCCTACGCGATCGCCGGGATCGCCGACCACATCGTGCCCTGGCAGAACGCCTACCGGACCGCGCACCTGCTGGGCAGCAACCCGCGTTTCGTGCTCTCCACTAGTGGCCACATCGCCGCGCTGGTGAACCCGCCGAGCAACGAGAAGGCCAGCTTCCAGCTCAACGACGCGCTGCCCGAGGACCCGGACGCCTGGCTCGCCGGAGCCGGCACGCGCAAGGGCAGCTGGTGGACCGACTGGACCGAGTGGGTGGGCAGCCGCGTCGGTGGCGAGCGGTCCGCGCCTGAGCAGCTCGGCTGCGAGGGCTTCTCACCCGGCGACCCGGCCCCCGGCACGTACGTACGGCAGGGCTGACCGGCCGGTGCCGTTCACGACGGTCAACGGGACCAAGCTGCACTACGAGCGCAGCGGCAGCGGCGAGCCGCTGCTGCTCATCACCGGTTTCGCGATCAGCGCGGCCGTGTTCGAGCCGGTGCTGCCGTCGTACGCCGGTCGCTTCGACGTGGTGACCTACGACAACCGGGGGTCCGGGCGGTCCGGCACCCCGCTCACGCCCAGCTCGATGCCGCAGTTCGCCGGTGACGCGGTCCGCCTGCTCGACGCCCTGCACATCGACTCCGCCCACGTCTACGGACTGTCGATGGGCGGCATGGTGGCTCAGGAGATGGCGATCCGTTTCCCGGACCGTGTCCGCGGCCTGGTCCTGGGCGGCACCTCACCGGGTGGCCCGCGCGCGGTGCTGCCGGCCAGCAAGGAGCTCTCGGCGCTGGGCATGGCCTTCAGCGGGGCGCCAAGAGGCGTACAGGCTCGCGTGGTCGCCGCTGCGGTGTTCTCCGAGGAGTTCCGCAGCAGCCACCCGGACGAGGCGGCCCGGCTGCTGCGCTACTTCGGCAAGCATCGGGGGACGGCGGTGGGCGCCAACTGGCACTGGTGGGCCAGCGTCTTCCACGACACGGTGGCCCGGCTGCCCAAGATCCAGGCGCCGACCCTGGTGATGCACGGCGAGTGCGACGGCCTCTGCCCGTTGGGGAACGCGGACATCCTGGTCGAGCGCATCCCCGATGCCGAGCTGTGCGTCATCCCGGGGGCCGGCCATGCCTACCTGCTCGAGCAGCCGGCGGAGTCCTTCCGGCTCTTCGCCGACTGGGTGGACCGGCGCTCACCGATCCGGGCCGGCCCGCGGCTGACCGGAGTGGCCGCGCGCACGGAGCCGGTGACGCGCATGCTGGGTCTGCCGGTCGGCTCCTTCCGCACCGGCCGGAGTCTGCTGGCACGGGCCGCCGGCACCCGACGTAGCCGTACTGCCCGTGGCGCCAGATCGTCCACGCTCCCGACCGGAGGGCACACCTAGACATGTGGCAACTGACTGATGATCAGCGCAAGCTCCGCGAGCACTGCCGGGAGGTGGCGCTCGAGCAGATCCGCCCCCGGGTGGTCGAGATGGCCGACGGGTGCGAGTACCCGGCAGACATCCACAAGATCCTGGCGGCCGAGCGGCTGCTCGGGCTGACCGTCCCCAAGGAGTACGGCGGCCGGGGCGAGACCGACGTCTCCTCCTGCGCCTCGGTCGAGGAGCTGGCCCGGATCTCGGGGACGGTCTCGCTGATGGCGGCCTACGTGACGCTGTTCGCACTCCCGGTGGTGCTGGCCGGCACCGACGAGCAGAAGAAGCGGGTGCTGACGCCGGTGCTGCACGGGGAGCACCACGCGTCGTACGCCCTGTCCGAGCCCGACGTGGGCTCCGACCCGGCCGGCCTGCAGACCCGGGCCGACCGTCACGGCGACACGTGGGTGCTCAACGGGCAGAAGCGGTTCATCGGCAATGCCGCCCTGGCGGACACCTACGTCGTGTTCGCCCGGACCGGTGACGCCGGAGCCAAGGGGGTCAGCGCCTTCATCGTCGACGGCCACTCGCCGGGGCTCTCGGTCGAGCCGCTGTCGACGATGGGCATGCCCGGCTGGCAGCTGGGCGCCCCGAAGTTCGAGGACGTCGAGGTGCCGGCCGAGAACCTGCTCGGCAAGGAAGGTGACGGATTCAAGATCGCGATGATGACGTTCGACCGGTCCCGGCCGACCGTTGCCGCGCAGGCTGTCGGGGTCGCCCAGGGGGCACTCGACCTCGCGCTGGACTACGCGATGCGGCGCTACACCTTCGGCGTACCGCTGGTGCAGCACGAGGGGATGCAGTTCAAGCTCGCCGACATGGAGGTCAAGGTGTCGGCGGCCCGTGCCCTGACCTACCAGGCGGCGTCGGCGATCGACAACGACCACCCCGGCCTGACCAAGCTGGCTGCGATGGCGAAGATGGTGGCGTCGGACGCGGCGATGGCGGTCACCACCGAGGCGGTCCAGGTGCTGGGCGGCAACGGCTACCTCAAGGACTTCCCGGCCGAGCGGATGATGCGCGACGCCAAGGTCCTGCAGATCTACGAGGGCGCCAACGAGATCCAGAAGCTGGTGATCATCCGGCAGATGCTGAAGCTCGCCAAGGATCGCGAGCCGGTCTGGCCGGAGTGCATGCCGGGTGCCACCTCTGCCACGAAGGCCGCCATCGGGCAGAAGGGCCAGCCACCCTCGTCACCCCAGCGGGAGGCCGCCGCCGGTCAGAAGCAGGACCACGCGGAGCCGGCCGGCACGCTCAGCTGACCCCACCACCACCACTACTCAGGTGGATCTTGCGGGCGGGACGGTCCTCTGGCGCACCGGCGCCCGCAAGATCCACGGTTGAGCCGGCCGGCACGCTCAGTTGAATCCACGGTCAGGGCAGCTCGCGCAGTCGTGGGATGGCCGCGCCGCACTGCTCGCGCACCCACGCGGCCTGGTTCCCCGGCGGCGGTACGACGTGCACCTCGGTGACTCCCAGCCGGGCGTAGCTGGCCATGTCCGACACGAAGCCGTCGACGTCGCCCATGGCCAGGGTGCGTCCGACGTAGAGGATCGTCTTGGTGATCTGCTCGTAGTCGCGCCCCACGTCGTCACAGTGGCCGCGCAGCACGTCGAGCTTGTGCGCGATCTCGTCGGGGGCAGCGGCGAACAGGTTGCACGCGTCGGCGTACTGGGCGACGAGGCGCAGCGTCTTCTTCTCGCCGCCTCCTCCGATCAGGATGCGTGGGTGCGGCCGGCTCAGCGGCTGCGGGGAGCACAGCGTCCGCGCCAGCCGGTAGTGCCTGCCCTCGAACGGGCCGTCGGCCTCGCTCCACATCTGCAGGCAGATCTGCAGTGCCTCCTCCAGCCGCTCGAAGCGCTCAGAGATCGGCGGGAAGGGTACGCCGAGCGACTCGTGCTCCCCCTCGAACCAGGCGGCCCCGATGCCCAGCTCCGCCCGGCCACCGGACAGGACGTCGAGGGTTGTCACGATCTTGGCGAGCAGGCCGGGATGGCGGTAGGTCACCCCCGTCACGATCAGGCCGAGCCGCATCCGGGAGGTCAGCCCGGCGAGGTAGCCCAGGGTGGTGTACCCCTCCAGCATCGGGTCCTCTGGCGGCCCGGCCATCTGGATCTGGAAGTAGTGGTCCATCACCGACAGGGCGTCGACCCCGGCGTCCTCGGCCGCCCGGGCCACTGCGGCAAGGTCGTCGGCTATCCCTGCCGTCCCGCCGGCTCCGTCGAAGCGGACGACGTGCACCGCGAGCTCCATGCTCGACTCCTCGTGGCGAGTCCCGGGCGCCGGAGCCGGTCAGGAGGCGGCGCTGGCCGCAGTATCCCCGACGGATCGGGCCAGCGTCTCACCGATCACGCGGTAGGCCTTGCGGTTGAAGGCGAGGCCGATGTGGCTGCCGGTCACCTCGACGTTGCGGGCGTAGGGGACGACGCACGCCTCCCACCACACCACGCCGTCGCCCTGGGAGTGCACCGACGTCAGGGGCACGTCGGGCGGGAACGTGCCTGTGTAGTCGCGGGTGAACGGGCACTGGCACGACGGCGTGAAGCACCCGTTGGCACGGGCCGTGCGGCTGGTGCGGTGCAGGATCGTGCGTACGCCGGCGACCGCCGCCTTCGTCGGGATCGAGATGTCGAAGGGCGTATCCAGGCCGGAGCCGAGCGAGATGACCTGGGAGACCAGCTCCGGGCGCCGGTGGGCCAGCGCCTTGGCCAGATGTCCGCCCCGGCTGTGGCCGATGATCGCCACGTCACCGCTCTTGCGGGCGATCCCGGCCAGCCGTCGCTCCAGCCGGTCGAGGGTGCGGTCGGAGCAGTCGACGTTGAGCACGATGTCGGCGCCGTGCGGCTCGTAGCCGAGCCGACGCAGCCAGTTGGCCATCACCGACAGCGAGCCGTCGCCGGCCAGGAAGCCTGGGATGAGCAGCACCGGGGACCCGTCGCCACGAGGCACCCCCACCCCGCGGTAGACCGGGTCGGCGAGCAGGCGCAGCAGCTCGGCCTGCCAGCGGATCTCCCGGAAGTGACGACCCCACCACCGTCGCGACTCGACGCCCTCCGGGTGCGGCACCGGGTCGAAGGACGACTGCTCGATCGACCCGAGCACCGGGATGGTCTCGCTCATCACGTCGCCGATGGCGTCGCTGATCGTGTCGGTGATCGACTCCGCGAAGCGGGTGCCGTCGCTCAGGGCGCCCCCGATCGACCCACCGATCGAGGACATCGACTCGCTGATGGAGGGACTTTCTTCGCGCTTCGGCACGGCTGGCATCCTAGGGCTATCCCCCGCTAACACGCCTGTTACGCCGCCTCGAGTCCCGCAGGGACCGTCAGGGGCCGCCCGTAGACTCGACAGGCGATGTCCACCCTCTTCGACGGCCACTTCGCCGACGGCCTCCCGGTCCCGGAGCTGCCCCCGGCGGATGTCGACGAGCCGGCTTCCGACGAGGCTGATCCCGTCGAGGAGCCGCGGCGTCCCGGCGTACGGCTGCTGGTGGACCCCACCACGCTGCTGGAGGGGCTCAACCCGCCGCAGCGGGCAGCCGTCACCCACGAGGGTGGCCCGCTGCTGATCGTCGCCGGAGCCGGCTCCGGCAAGACCCGCGTGCTCACCCACCGCATCGGCTACCTGCTGGGAATCCGCGGTGTCCAGCCCGGCGAGATCCTGGCGATCACCTTCACCAACAAGGCGGCCGGCGAGATGAAGGACCGGGTCGCCGCGCTGGTCGGTCCGCGGGCGAAGGCGATGTGGGTGTCGACCTTCCACTCGTCGTGTGTGCGGATCCTGCGTGCCGAGCACAAGAAGCTCGGCTTCACCAGCACGTTCTCGATCTACGACCAGGGTGACTCGAGGCGGCTGATGACCCTGGTCTGCCGTGACCTGGACCTCGACCCCAAGCGGTTCCCGGCCCGGGCGATGGCAGCCCAGATCAGCAACCTGAAGAACGACCTCGTCGACCACGAGACCTACGCCGCCCGGGCCGCCAACGTGCTGGAGAAGCAGCTGGCCGAGGTCTACGCGCTCTACCAGCGGCGGCTGCACGAGGCTAACGCGCTGGACTTCGACGACCTGATCATGACCACGGTCAACCTGTTGCAGGCGTTCCCTGACGTCGCCGAGCACTACCGGCGACGGTTCCGGCACGTTCTGGTCGACGAGTACCAGGACACCAACCATGCGCAGTACGTGCTGGTGCGCGAGCTCGTCGGCGGCGCCGTCCAGCAGCGGGAGCGCCGCACCATCGACGGCGAGCTGGTCCGGCCGGCCAGCGGGACCACCGGTGGACCCGCGCTGCCACCGGCCGAGCTCTGTGTCGTTGGCGACGCCGACCAGTCGATCTATGCGTTCCGCGGTGCGAGCATCCGCAACATCCTGGCGTTCGAGGAGGACTACCCCGACGCCACTGTCGTCCTGCTCGAGCAGAACTACCGCTCGACCCAGACCATCCTGTCGGCCGCCAACGCGGTGATCACCCGCAACCCCAACCGGATGCCGAAGAACCTGTGGTCCGACGCCGGTGCCGGATCCACGATCACCGGATACGTCGCCGACAACGAGCACGACGAGGCGGCGTTCGTGGCCGGCGAGGTGGACCGGCTGGCCGACGCCGACGGCATCCCGGCCAGCGCGATCGCTGTCTTCTACCGGACCAACGCGCAGAGCCGGGTCTTCGAGGAGGTCTTCGTCCGGGTCGGGCTGCCCTACAAGGTGGTCGGTGGCGTCCGGTTCTACGAGCGGCGCGAGGTCCGCGACCTGCTGGGCTACCTGCGGGTGCTGGTCAACCCGGCCGACACGGTCTCGCTGCGCCGGATCCTCAACACGCCCCGGCGCGGGATCGGCGAGCGCGCGGAGGCCTGCATCGAGGCACTGGCCAGCCGTGACCGGATCCCGTTCGCGGAGGCACTGGTGAGGTGCGAGGAGGCACCGGCACTCAACCCGCGCTCGCTGCGCGCGATCCAGGACTTCGCCGCGCTGATCGACGAGCTGCGGGCGATGGTCGAGGCGGGCAGCGGGCCGAGCGCCGTCCTGGAGGCGGCCCTGGACAAGACCGGCTACCTCACCGAGCTGCAGGCCGTCGCCGACATCGAGTCGGAGGGCCGGATCGAGAACCTGCAGGAGCTGGTCGGCGTCGCGCGCGAGTTCGAGGAGCGGGTCAGCGACGGGACGGTGGCGGAGTTCCTCGAGCAGGTGTCGCTGGTGGCCGACGCCGACGCCATCCCCGACCCGGACGGCACCGGTGGGGTCGTCACGCTGATGACGCTGCACAGCGCCAAGGGGCTGGAGTTCCCGGTCGTGTTCCTCACCGGCCTCGAGGACGGCGTGTTCCCGCACATCCGCTCCCTCGGCAATGCCACGGAGCTCGAGGAGGAGCGCCGGCTCGCCTACGTCGGTATCACCCGCGCCCGGCAGCGGCTCTACCTCTCTCGCGCCCAGGTGCGCAGCGCCTGGGGCTCGACGTCGTACAACCCGGCCTCACGCTTCCTCGAGGAGATCCCGGCCGAGCTGATCGCGTGGAACCGCCGCGAGGCCGGCCGAGGCGAACCGGCCATCGCCGCCGTCGCCAGGGCCGGGCTGGACAAGGGCCGGCTGCGCGGAGGAGCCGGCAACCGGCCGGTGATCGCTCTGAACACCGGTGACCGGGTCACCCACGACACCTTCGGCCTGGGCACCGTGGTGTCCACTGCCGGGTTCGGCGACTCAGCCGAGGCGAGTGTCGACTTCGGCGCCGGCACGGGCACCAAGCGACTGCTGCTGCGCTACGCGCCGGTCGAGCGGCTCTAGGCCGGGCGCAGCCGGCGGTGTCGAGTCGATGGCGGTGACCCCGGGCGTCAGCGTGGAGCCGTCCGCGTCGAGGTGAGCGAAGGTGGACACGATCTCGTGCACCACCCGGCCGTGGATCGGCAAGGACATGTGCCCGACCCCCTGCAGCGCGATGTTGCGGGCGGCCAGGTCGGGGTGGTCGATGCGGGCCGTCAGCTTCGGGACCATGAGCTGGTCCATGTCGCTGTGGAAGGCGAGGAAGCGGGTCCGGCACGACGGCGCGGGAGCGGCGAGCTCGGCCATCAGGGCCGAGCCGGGCCGCAGCTGGCCGACCAGCGCCTTGGGCAACAGGTGCGCGGCCCGGGTGCCGGTGTGCGGTGAGCCCAGCGTGGCGAGAGTGTGCACGCGATGGTCGCCGCCGAGGCACTGCACGTAGTAGCGCGCGATGACACCGCCGAGACTGTGGCCGACCACGTGGATGCGGTCGTAGCCGGTCGTCGCGCACAGCGCTTCCACCTGCCGGCCCAGCGCCCGGGCGGCACCCGGTACGTCGTGCGTCAGCACGCTGTAGTTGGTCGTCACGACCCGGCCGAACCCTCGCCGCCGCAGCGACCGGCGCAGGACGGTGAAGATCGAGCGGTTGTCCACCAGACCGTGGATCAGCAGGATCGGCGTGCCGGCTGCCTCGACGTCGCCGATGACCAGGCCGCGCTTGACCGGGGGGAGGTCGGACAGGGTGAACCGGTCGGCGGCTGCACGGCTCTTCTCGGTCGCCATTCCGAAGGGGTAGGCAGCGAGGTGGGCCGCCACCCAGGCGAACTCGAGCCCGGCACCGCCAATGCGCCGAGGCGAGCAGACCCGACGTACGCCGGTGCCGGCCGTCCGGCCGGCCCGAACGAGCGCGTCCTTCACGAGTGCCTCCGGCCGATGTCCGGGATCACGGAACGCTGGGCTGGTACCCGCGGAACACTACCGAAACCCGCCGGCCGGGCCGCTGTCCGCGCCGAGCGACACCTCAGCGGCCTCCGGGCAGCGGCGCCGTCCACCGGCGACGACGGGTGGTGAGCCGCTCGGCGGCCGGTTGGGCGGACAGGAGGCCCACGGCGTCGGCAACGGTACGGCGCAGACCGGCTGCGGTCGCCGAGGCCGGCGCCGGCACGAGCGCGTCGGCGAAGCCCAGCCGCCGGAGGTCGGCCGGAGTGATGGCCATCCGGTCCGCTGCTTCGTCGGCCGGGAGCCGCAGGGCGGCTGCCGCCCCTTCCGGCCCCAGGGCGATGAAGTAGGCCTCCGGCGTCACCAGCACGCGGTCGGTGGCAGCGGCGGCGATGGCGCCACCCGACCCGCCCTCGCCGTGCACCAGGGCGACGGTCGGCGATCGGCACGCCAGGACGGCGTCCAGGGCGGCGCCGATGGCCGGCGCCAGCCCGTCGTCCTCGGCGGCCTGGCGCGGGTCGGCCCCGGGCGTGTCGACAAGCGTCAGCAAAGGGATGCCCAGCCGGTCGGCCAGCTCTGCGG
>JALYXH010000162.1 GCA_030947185.1 Actinomycetota bacterium
GGTCGAGCGGCTCACCGGGCCGCCACGGCCGGTTGTCGACCCCGGGGGCTGCCTGTCGTACGGCGGCACGGGCGCCCGTCTCGCGTGCTGCGCCGACGTCTGCGGCGCACAGTCCGCCCACGGCGCAGTCGGCGAGTGACGCGTCCTCCTCGTCACTGACGGCCACCCGGCCCACTCCAGCCGCCGCCAGCGTGGCGGCGAGCGGCGCTCCCACCCGTCCAGCACCGACGACGACGACGCGCCCCTGCTGCCGACGGAGCAGGACCTCGGCAGGCCGTGGTGGCTGGTCGAGCGACCAGGAGCTGATGTCCGGTCCGAGCCGGTCACGATCGGCGCGGGCCGCAGCCCGTAGGCCGTCGGCCGGCGGACCGGGCAGCAGGGCACCGGCGGCGGCAAGCAGGTCCAGGACGCGCTCCGCTGTCGCCGCGGCCACCCCGGTCGCGGCCGCCGCCTCGAGCACCGCAGGGCGGTCGCGACTGCCATCGAGAAGATCGAGCAGCCCACCGGCTGCGTCGTCCAGCCCGGTCAGCACGACTGCCCGACCGGGGTCGACGCCGAGCTGGACGGTGTCGAGGTCTCGCCACAGCCGACGCAGGCCGGGGTTGAGCAACGGACGCACGGGACCCACCTCACGCTCGGAACGTGGCTCGAGCGTTGCAGCGGTGCCGCGCGACGGCCGCCCGCCATCCACAGTGCCGGCCGCCATCCACAGCACCGGTCACCGTGCACAGCTGAGGACCTTGCGCTTACACGACGCGGCGGCGGCCCCCCGAGGGGGACCGCCGCCGGCTGTGCGTGCTCGGCTCAGCTCAGGCGTTGCCGAGGATGCGGTTCATCTTCGTACCGCAGACCGGGCAGGTGCCCTTGGCCATCCGGCGTCCGGACTCGCTCTTGTGCACCTCGCCGTCGAACGTGCGCTTCTCCTTGCACTTCACGCAGTAGCCCTCGTACTTCTCGGCCACGGTGCCTCCTTGGTCTCGCTGGTCTCTGCTGACCGGTGCGGGTGTCTGTGCAGATGCCCCGCCACCCATGTGGCCAGGTCCGAGAAGCAGCGTAACGGGTCGACGCCCGTCCACCCGCGAGCCCGCCCCCCGGCGCGGCGCGTTAGCCTGCGCCGGCCCGCCCCACGACTGGCCGCCGAGGAGCACCCATGTCCGACCAGGAGCCCTTGCTCGTCGAGCACCGCGACGACGGCGTGACCGTCCTCAGCCTCGCGCTGCCCGACCGGCGCAACACGATGACTGCGGAGCTGACCACCGCGTGGGCGGCCACCATCGAGCGGCTGCGCCGGGATCGGTCGATCCGCTGCGTCGTGGTCACCGGGCAGGGCTCGGCATTCTGTGCCGGGGGTGACGTCAGCTGGATCGGCAGCGAGCCCGACGCGACAGTGGACACGCTGCGTGACCGGATGCTCCCCTTCTACCGGACCTGGCTGTCGGTGCGGACCCTCGACGTACCGACGATCGCTGCCCTCAATGGGCCGGCCGTCGGTGCCGGCCTGTGTCTGGCCATGGCGTGCGACCTGCGGTATGCCGCGGAGGGCGCGAAGCTGTCGGCACCGTTCACCGCGCTCGGCATGCACCCGGGCATGGCTGCCACCTACCTGCTGCCCGAGCTGGTTGGCCTGCCGGCGGCCCGCGAGATCCTGTTCACCGGCCGGGTGCTGTCCGGAGCGGAAGCGGTGGCGACCGGGTTGGTCAACCGGGTCTTCCCGGCCGACACCCTCATGGACGAGGTGCTCGAGATCGCCGCGACCGTGGCTGCCCAGGCGCCGGTCGCCCTGCGGCTGACAAAGGTGGCGCTGGCCGGTGGCGGCCCGACGACGTTCGACGCTGCCCTTGAGTGGGAGGCGCTGGCCCAGCCGGTCACGCTGGCCACCGCCGACCTGCAGGAGGGGCTGCGCGCGCGGGCGGAGCGGCGCCCGGCGCGGTTCACCGGCGCCTGATCCAGCCGCGGCAGGTGTCGGCCCTGAGACCTGGAGGGCCGTCTGGCGGCAGACGTCGCGGAGCCCCCGCACCGCGACCAGTCGCTCGCCTTCCCCTTGCGAACGACTGCCCGTGGTGGCGGGGGCTCCGTCGGAACCGACGCTACGAGTGGTTCTCATTGGCCGTCAACGGTCGCTCCACCAGCCCTGTGGAGAGAACTGGGGACCGGGTGTGGACGACGAGGGGCGGGCTTGTGGAGTGGCCCGGGCCCGCCTGTGGATGTGCGGGGGACATGACCGGCACGCGAGCGGCCGACCTGCACAACCGCAGCCCACCGGGGTGTGGACAAAGAAAAACGTTGTCGGATGGCCGAGGCAGGCGCTTGACCGTCGGAGGCGCGTCCGGCTGGATCCTGTCGGATCCCCGCCCTAGCGTTGCGCTCATGGTTCTGTCCCGAGGTTCCGGCCGGCTCCCGGCTCCGACCGGCCCGCCGGTGGAGATCATCCGCAGCACCCGACGGCGGCGCACCGTGTCGGCTCACCGCGAGGGCGAGCGGACTGTTGTGATGCTGCCGGCCCGGATGTCCCATGCCGAGGAGCAGCGCTGGGTCACGACCATGCTGGACCGCCTGGCGTCGAGAGAGGCACGGCTTCGACCCGGCGACGAAGAGCTGCAGCTCCGCGCAGGCATGCTCTCCCGTCGGCACCTGGACGGTCGGGCCCAGCCGCGCAGCGTGCGCTGGGTGACCAACCAGTCCGGTCGGTGGGGTTCGGCGACGCCGGCCGACGGCACGATTCGGCTCTCCACCCGTCTGCAGGGGATGCCGTCCTGGGTGGTCGACTACGTGCTGGTGCACGAGCTCGCGCACCTGGTGGTCCCCGGGCACGGGCAACGGTTCTGGGCCCTCGTCGCCGGCTACCCGAGGACAGAGCGCGCCCGGGGCTACCTCGAGGGAGTAGCAGCAGCGGCCGGCCTCGACCTGAGCGATGCCGACCAGGACGCCGGCTGATGCCTAGCCGCTATGCCGCGGTCGTCGCCCGGCAGCCGGTGTCGCTGGAGCGGACAGCAGCGCCACCTGGTGTCGACGCGCTCGCTTTCGTGATGGCCATGCTGGAAGACGTCGTCGAGGTGGTCAGCGATCTTGCCGGCGTACTGCCCGCGCTCGTCCGCAGCCCGCCGGCCTGGTTCGACGCGGGAGGGCTGGTCTGGCCGGGCACGCCGGTCATCGACCTCCGGCCCGACGAGGCCCCCGCCGCGACGGGCGCGCTGGCCGGACTGGCCGCGCTCGGTGCCACAGAGGGCGTGCTCGTGGCCCGGGACGCACCTGACCTGCCGCAGCTGCTGCTAGGCAAGCTGTTCAGCGCCCTGTCCGGCGCCGATGTCGCGGTCTGCCCGGCCCGCGGTGGCGGCCTGGTCGCGTTGGCATCCCGGCTGCCGGCACCCGCGTGGCTGAGCGACACAGCGGTCAGCGTCGACACGAGCGACGCCGTGGAGCGTCTGCGGCTGGGGGCGCCCGCTCGCCGTTCGCTGGTCGTCGGTCCCGGCTGGGGGCGCCTGCGCCGGCCGACCGACGTCAGTGCGCTCGATATGGGCCTGGAAGGCTGGGACCGGACGCGGACGTTGCTCTCAGGCCCGGCTGTACGACGCTGAGGCCGGGGTCCCCGAGCGGGTGCTCACGCGGGTGGCCTGCTCCCGCCCGGCCCGCCCGGCCCGTTGCCGCTCTCCGGCCCGTCGCCGCCGTGCGGGCCGGCACCCGATCCCGGATCGGGGTGCTGACCCGGTGAGCCGGTTTCTCCGGCACCCGACAAGTTGCGGAACTCGTCGTCGAGACCGGCGAGCTCGGCTGAGATGTCGCCCTCGGACAGGGGTCCCGCGCCACCGGCGACGTAGCGCTGCGGCTCGTCGAGGTCGGCCGATGTCGGGAGCAGGTCCGGATGCGCCCAGACGGCGTCCCGCCCCTCGATGCCGCGGGCCTCGGTCAGGGCCCGCCACAGGGCAGCTGCTTCACGCAGACGGCGCGGCCGGAGCTCGAGCCCCACCAAGGTGGCGAAGGTCTGCTCGGCGGGGCCGCCACTGGCCCGCCGCCGCCTAAGCGTCTCCCGCAGGGCCGCCGAGGCCGGCAGGTGCTCACGGGCCGCGTCGTCGACGACCTCGTCGACCCAGCCCTCGACCAGCGCCATCGCCGTCTCCAGGCGGCCGAGGGCGGCTCGCTGCTCATCGGTGGTCTGCGGCTCGAACAGGCCTCCGCCGAGCGCCTGCTGCAGGGCTTCGGGGTCCATCGACATCGGGTCGAGCTGGCCCATCGCCTGGCCGATGGCCTCGCTGTTGATCCTGATTCCGCGCGCGTAGGCCTCGACGGCGTCGAAGAGGTGGCCGCGTAGCCAGGGCACGTGGGCGAACAGCCGATGATGGGCGGCTTCTCGAAGCGCCAGGTAGAGGCGGACCTCGTCGGTCGCGATCTCGAGGCCGTCGCCGAACGCTGCGACGTTCGTGGGCACCAGGGCTGCCACCCCGGCCGGCCCTAGCGGTAGTCCGATGTCCGTCGATCCGACGACCTCGCCGGCCAGCTGCCCGATCGCCTGTCCCACCTGGGCACCGAAGACCATCCCGCCGAGCTGGCCCATGATCCCGATCATCGGTCCGGCCATCGAGCGAACCTCCTCCGGCAGGGCCCCCGACATCGCCTCCACCACCCGCGCGGCCACCGGGTCACAGAGCTGCCCCCACACCGGCAGGGTCGACTCGATCCAGCGGACCCGGGTCCAGGCTTCGGCCCGGGTGGCGCCGGCAGGCAGCACGGTGACCGGGTCGAGCCACACGTCGGCAAGTCGTACGGCGGCGGCTACCTCCTCGGTCGACGCCGTGCTCAGTGACCCGTCGCCCTCCGCAGCCGTCCGGATGGCGACCTGGCTGGCCAGGTCCCAGTTGACCGGACCGCCGCGCCACGACATCAGCTTCTCCAGCTCGGCGAAGAGCGGGATCTTGCCGGCGATGTCGGACGGGACGCCCCCCGCACCGAACAGCCCACCGAACGGGTCGCCCCCGCGGCCGCCGTCACCCGCGCCGTCAGGCCCGGTCGGGCCGAACCCGAAGGGGATCTCGCTCATCGCGCGTCCGCCACCGACCGGCGACCTGCCTCTAGCTGCGCATCCATGTCCGCCACGGTAGCCGCGCCGACCCCCCTGTGACTCGGGCCGGCGGGTCGGTTCGCGCAGGGCGCAGCGAGGCCGGCGGCTCCGGCACGCGCACTCACGTCCCACCCTCCCGCGCCGGGCCTGGGTCGCCGACCTAGAGTCGCCGGCATGGAGCTGTCGTCATGGATCTAGTCCGGCTGGCTGCCATCCGCTCCGAGGCCCTGTCGGTGGACGAGTGCCTGGCCGCCGTCGTCGACCGGCGCGCCGGCGGCATCGCGGTGTTCGTCGGCGCCGTCCGCGAGCAGGACGGCGGTCGCGCAGTGGCAACGCTGGGCTACTCCGCACACCCGAGTGCCGAGGCTGTGCTGCGGACGGTGGCCGAAACGGTGGCGGCCGAGCTGCCGGTCTGCGCTCTGGCAGTTGTACACCGGGTGGGGGAGCTGGCCATCGGCGAGCTCGCCGTCGTGGTGGCGGCGTCGGCGCCGCACCGCGACCAGGCCTTCGCGGCAGCCCGGCGCCTCATCGACGACGTGAAGGACCAGGTGCCGATCTGGAAGCAGCAGGAGTTCGTCGACGGCGAGCAGGAGTGGGTCGGCACCGCCTGAGGCCGGCGCACCGGTTGACGGCCTGCCTATCGTGGACCGGAAGGGCCACGATCCGCTGCACCTGGGAGCCACCCGCCTGATGTCCGTCCTCGCCTGGCTCGTCCCGATCCCGCTGGCGGCGCTGGCCGCCATCGCCTGGACGGCCTGGACCAGCCGCACCCGCCGGCCGGCCCAGACGATCGACTCGGTCGAGGAGTACCAGCGGTTCCGGGCGGCGTTCGAGCAGGAGCGCCGGGCGGGCCGGCAGCGAGGCCGGTCCGCGTCCGGGTCCGGCAAGCCCTCCGGCTGACGCTCGTACGAGCGGCCGCCGGCGGGAGGTTGGTGGCGGCCGGGCCACTTCTGTCGGCGGCCGAGTGGCGATGCGGCTCAATCGCCCCCTGCGCACTGCCGACAACACAAGACAGACCGCACTGTCAGGCGGCTGTCCCGATGTCGCGCAGCGAGAGGCCTTCCACATGGACCACGTCGTCTTCTATCCCGCCGCGGACGGCTCGCCGGCGTTCGCGCGGACCGCGGGCCTGGACTCCGCCGTGGCCATGGTCGAGCACCTGCGCAACGTCGAGTCGGTCAGTGAGGTGACGGTCTACGCCCTGACGGAGGTCCCGCTGGCCTTCCGGCCGTACTACCGCGTCGAGGTCCCGGGTGCGGAGACGGCGCCGGTGTTCGACAAGGACCGGGCAGCCGAGCCGACCCCAGCCGTGGAGCCGACCGCAGCGGTGGAGACGTCCGTGCCGGCTGACGAGTCCGTGCCGGCTGACGAGTCTGGGCCGGCTGACGAGTCTGGGCCGGCTGACGTGTCTGCAGAGAGCCCGATGCCCGCCCCGAGCGCGGAGCAGGTCGAGGTGGCCCCGGTGGCGGAGCCCGTCGAGCCGGCCCCGCCGCTGGCCCTGCCCGCGGCCGAGGACATCGTGCCCGCGGCCCGCGGCGAGCACCGGGTGCCGGTCGAAGCCGCCAACGGGCACGGCGACGGCGCGCGCGGCCTGGGCTTCTTCGCCAGGTAGGTCACAGGAGGCGCCGTTAGGCTCGGAGCCATGTCGAGTCGCGGTCGCACGCTGCTGGTGGCCGCCCTGGTCGCGGCCGCCCTGCTGCTCGGCGGCGCGCTGCTCCCGGTGCCCTACGTGGCACTCGGGCCCGGTCCGACGTTCAACACACTGGGCCAGGTCGACGGGCAGGCCTTGATCGACATCTCCGGCCACGAGACGTTTCCGGCCACCGGCCACCT
>JALYXH010000181.1 GCA_030947185.1 Actinomycetota bacterium
CGCTGCGCCGTACGACGGCCGAGCAGCAGCAGGCCCTGGTTGCCGCAGTCGGCCAGCGAGTGCACCGACTCGGCCAGCAGGGACGACGAGCCGGTCACCAGGAAGGCGACGAACTTGCTCGCGGCGATGCCGAGGTTGGCCAGCAGGGCCGCCAGGACCGCCTTGGTCCCCCCCTCGGCGCTCACTCCCGGATCCTCGCCTTGAGGTCCTCGATCACCTCGACCGGGGTCGGGTCGATGTCCTCAAGAAGCGCCAGGTAGACCGACGTGTAGTCGACCAGCCCGACGAGGCTGGCCAGCTGCTCGAACGCTGAGGTCCCCTCCGCGACGAGCTCGGTCACCCCGATGCCCCGCTGCTCGGCCAGCTCGCGGCTGGCCGCCACCCGCGCGAGCACCTGCGGGTGCTCGTTCCGATCGCGGAGCAGCACCAGGTGCAGTCCCGGTCCGGAGTCCGGGTCGTCCACGCGGTCACGGAAGAGGTCGTCGTCGCGGCGGCCCGGACCGCCGCCGAACGGTCCGTCGAAGGCGACCACCATGTTGTGGTTGGCCTCCGGCAGGACGCCCCACGCCGCCGGGAGCTTGGCGTTCTCGGCGAGCTGGCAGGCGAACCGGTAGGCCACGGTGCCGGCCAGCGGCGAGGTTCCCCAGATCATCGGCACCGCGCCGAGCAGGTCGCGGGCGAGGGACTTGGCCGGGTTGACGAAGGCGTCGCTGCTCGGGCGGCACCGCGCACTGACTCCCTCCAGCCGAGCCGCTGTCGCCTCGATCACCTCTGCCGGGGCGCTGACGAGTCCGAGCGCGTGCCCCGCGAGCACGACCGGGGTGGACAGCGCCCACAGGCTGGCGCGGGGCTGGCGTCCCCCGGGCACCGCGACGAAAGGGGCTCGGCTCTGCACCGCCCGCTCGGCCAGCGGCGAGTCGGTGCCGCCGACGACCAGCAGCCGGCACCCGCGCCGGATCGCCTCGTCGGTGGCCGACAGCGTCTCCTCGGTCGAGCCGGAGCAGGACACCGCCACGACGAGGTCGGTGGCACCCACCCAGCCGGGCAGGCCGTAGCCGCGGTGGGTGAGCACCGGCACCGGACAGGTCGGACCGGCCACGGCGGCCAGGACGTCGCCGGCGATGCCCGAGCCACCCATCCCGGTGACGACCATGGCCCGCGGCCGGCCGTCGCCGGCCAGCAGCTCGAGCCCAGCCTCACCGGCCAGCATGGCGGCCTCCCGCACCTGAGCGGCGCCGGTGGCGACCGCTCGGAGCATGTCCTGCGGGTCCTTGGCCCGCAGGGCCGCGTCCGTGTCGAGCCCATCGGTCGACGGAGGAGCGCTCACGGCTGTGTCGGGTGTCCGGCTCCGGGTCCGTCCGCCGCTGTTCCGGCCGGTCGCCGAGCCTCGTCGACCAGCAGCACGGGGATGTCGTCGCGCACCGGGTAGGCCAACCCGCAACCGGTGCAGACCAGCTCTTCCGCCTGCTCGTCGGCGCGCAGAGGCGAGCGGCAGTCGGGGCAGGCAAGGATGTCGAGCAGCGAGGAGTCGAGGTTCACGCGGCGGTTCCGGCCTTTCGGTGGGGCGGACGGTTGGGTGGTCGCCGGCAGCGGCTCAGCCCCGGATGATCGCGAGCACCTCGTCCCGCACCCGCTCCATGGTGGGGGTGTCGTCGGCCTCGACGTTGAGGCGCAGCAGCGGCTCGGTGTTGGACGACCGCAGATTGAACCACCAGCCCTTGCCGTCGACGGTCAGGCCGTCCAGATGGTCCAGGCTGACGCCATCTCTCCCGGCGTACTCCTTCTCGACCGCTGCCGAGCGCCCCTCGGCATCGTCGACCGTGGAGTTGATCTCGCCGGAGGCGACGTAGCGGGAGTACTGCGCGAGCAGCTCCGACAGCAGGCCCTCCTGCTCGCCCAGCGCCGCCAGCGTGTGCAGGGCCGCGAGCATCCCGGAGTCGGCCCGCCAGAAGTCGCGGAAGTAGAAGTGGCCCGAGTGCTCCCCGCCGAAGACCGCGCCGGTCTCGGCCATGGTGGCCTTGATGAACGAGTGGCCCACCCGGGAGCGGACCGGCTCGCCGCCGTGCTCCCGGACGATCTCGGGCACCGCGTGGCTGCTGATCAGGTTGTAGATGATCGCGGAGCCGGGGTCCTTCGCGAGCTCGCGAGTCGCGATCAGCGCCGTCAGAACCGAGGGTGCGACCAGCTCGCCACGCTCGTCGACGACGAAGCACCGGTCGGCATCGCCGTCGAAGGCCAGCCCGATGTCGGCGCCCACCTTCCGCACCTCGGCCTGCAGGTCCTCCAGGTTGGCCGGGTCGATCGGGTTGGCCTCGTGGTTGGGGAAGCTGCCGTCGAGCTCGAAGAACAGCGGCGCCAGGTCGAGAGGCAGTCCCTCGAAGACCTTCGGGACGGTCAGGCCGCCCATCCCGTTGCCGGCGTCCACCACCACCGAGAGCCGGCGCATCGCCGAGAGGTCGACCAGGCCGTGCAGGTAGTCGGAGTACTCCGCCAGCAGGTCGCGCCGGCTCACGGTGCCGGGCTCCCCGTCGTACGCCGGGACGCCCTCCTCGACCATCGCGCGGATCTCGGCGAGGCCGCTCTCCGCCCCGACCGGCGCCGCGCCCGCCTTGCACAGCTTGATGCCGTTGTACTTGGCCGGGTTGTGGGATGCGGTGAACATCGCGCCGGGCACGTCGAGCAGACCGGAGGCGAAGTACAGGAGATCGGTGGAGGCCAGGCCCGCGGCCACGACGTCGGCACCCTGACCGGCGGCGCCCTCGGCAAACGCCGCCGACAGCGGGCCGGAGGAGTCCCGCATGTCGTGCGCGGTCACGATGGAGGTGGCTCCGGTGAAGCGGACGAACGCCGCGCCGACCGCCCGGGCCACCTCCTCGTCGAGCTCGTCGGGCACCACGCCACGGATGTCGTAGGCCTTGACGATCCGGGACAGGTCGCGCACGCAGGGCTCCGGAAGTGGTCGGCGTTCGGTCCCGCCGAGCCTACCCGCGCCTGGACGCCGGGGCTGAGCCCCCGACTCCGCCTAGGGCTTGTGCTTCTTGGCCTTGGTGAGCACCCGGTCGATGGACAGCTCCTGGCCGCTGTCGCGCCAGCTCTTGTGCTCGCACGCGTGGCAGGACGTGAAGTCGACAGGCGTCCCGTCGGTCAGCGTCATGGAGATCTCGGTGACGCGGGTGCTGTCACAGACGCTGCAGCGGGCGAGCTGAGAGGTCGGGGTGGTGACGAGCGACATCTGCTACTCCGAATGGGTGGCGGGACGATCCGCTCCCATCGGCAGGTCCGGTGCGGACCTTGAGCACCCGGACGGGGGGTGCTGCGGGCCGGATCAGGTCGGGGTGGGCAGCGCCCGCAGATGGCCCCGACGACCGAGCTCACCGGTCGGGGCACTCGCGCCCATCGGCCGCGCGGCCTCCCGAACGGCGTTGGCGAGCGCCTCGAGGTCGTCGCTCGAGGGCACCCGGGTCCCGGCCACCGCCTCCTGGCGGACCACGGCCCAGCCCCGCGGCGCGGTGGTCCGCTCCGCGTGCACCTCGCACAGGTCGTAGCAGTGCGGCTCGGCGTACGTCGCGAGCGGGCCGACCACGGCGGTGGAGTCGGCGTAGACATAGGTGAGCGTGGCAACGGCTGGCAGGCTGCACGCGGTGCGCGAGCAGCGCCGGAGGGGGCTCACGGCCAGAACGTAGCCGCCCCGCGCCCGCGCGGCCAAGCAGGAGCGCACCGGGACCGTCGTGTCGCGCCCGGTCGAGGCGGCCGTGATTACGCTGGTGCCCGTGACGACGGGCGGACAGGCGGCCGGTGGCGGCTCGGGACCGGGCCGCCGTGACCGGCGCGGGCGGGGCATGCGAGGCCGGCTCGCCCCCGGACGCACCGACGAGCGCCTGGGGCTCCGCGCCGCCGTACCGCTGTCGCTGACCCGGGCCGAGCAGTTCGACGAGCTGGTGCTCGAGGCCGTCGAGCACCTCGAGCAGCGCTGGTCGGCGCAGCTCGCGGAGGTCGAGTTCGTGGTCGAGGAGGTACCCCTGCTGGCCGGTGCCGACGAGGGTGCGGACGCCGACGTGCTGGCCGACGACACCGTCCCGCTCGCCCGGCTGACGCGGTCGGGCCCGGACGGACGGGGCGGGGCGACGGCGCCTCGGGTCGTGATCTACCGCCGCCCGCTGGAGGCGCGGGCGCTGGACCGCGGTGATCTGGCCGACCTGGTCCTCGACGTCGTGGTCGAGGAGGTCGCCCAGCTCCTGGACCTCGACCCGGACGTGGTGGACCCCCACGACGAGCCGGACTGAGCCTTGCGGAGCCGGGGGGCCGCCCTCTGGGCGGCCACCTCAGCGCGGCAGGGACGCGGACTGGTCGGCCAGCACCGTCGGCATCGGGACGACTCTCGGCGCGCTGACCAGCTGCAGGTAGGTGACCAGGGGCCCGCGGGCCCCGCGTTCGACGAGCCAGCGGCCGGCGTAGACCGGGCCCGAACCGCCGGTCACGCTCAGCACAAGGCCCTGGCTGTCGGTGCCCTTCAGGATGTCGGCAGCGGGGAGCGCGACCAGCCGACCGGCCGGCACGCTCACGGTGACCGGCGGTCCGGTCGGGGCCGGCCGGCCTGCGTTGGGGACCACGCCGACGGTGACGGTCGCACTGCCCTCCGGAGCGCTGAGGTACAGGGTGGACGTGGTCGTGTCGCTGCCACCGGCGTTGCCGACCAGCGTCGGACCGCTCAGAGGCAGGCCGGCACCGACCCAGGCGAACTCGTGGATGGCGCTGTCGGCGGCACTGGCGTCGAGGAACACCGAGGCGACGATCGGGGCGCTCTCGCTGGTGACCCGCACCGAGGCGGCGGCAGTGGCGAGCTGGCCGGTCAGCGAGATCAGCTTCGTGGTGTGCGCGCCGACAGCGACGGCGGCCAGCCCGGTGGGCACGAACTGCCCCTCCGCCGTCACCAGCTGCACCGACACGACAGAGTCATCCGGTCCCGTGTTGCCCACGACCAGGATCCGGTCACCGGGGCCGGCCGGAAGCCCGGGCAGCACGGCGACCTTCGCAGGGGCGGCCGACGGTGGGATCCAGTCCACACCGAGGGGCGCATCCGCCGCTCCGCGGACCTGACGAAGCGAGCTGACCACCCGGCCGCTGCTCGCCACGACGTGCACGCCCAGCACCACCTCGTCCGGCGCCAGGAACTCGAGCGGAAGGCTCAGCCGCGAGCCCGGCGCGATGGTCAGCTTGTGCCCCTTGGCCGCATCGATCGGTCCCTTCGACCCGGACAGCTCGATGTCGACCAGAGCCGGGACGTCACCGGGGTTGGCCACAACGAGGGTCGAGGACACGCCGACGACCGTGGCCGCGCCCGTGAACCACGTCTCCGTCGCCGGTTCCGGGCACCGCAGCTCGCTCAGGCCGCGGTCCAGCCCGGAGTCCCCCCGCATCAGCAGCTCCACCTCGAGGCCGGCGGCCGGCCCGCCCTGCGCACGAACCACGACGCCGTCCCGGGCCGTCTGGGCTCCGGTGGTCGGGATCGCCGCCGTGGGGAGCACGAGGCCGGCTGCGTCGAGAACCGACGGGCCGCGGTCGGTGGCGGCGAGCGGGGCCAGGAAGACCGATCCGGCGCTCCCGCCCGCGCCGCCGAGCTCGGCCGGCGGGGCGCCGATCGCCAGCCGGTTCGTGAGCGACGACGAGGCGGGCGGTACGTCGGGACAGCCG
>JALYXH010000208.1 GCA_030947185.1 Actinomycetota bacterium
GGCACCGGCCCCGACGACCAGCACCTTCATCGGTCGACCGTCATGGGCGCAGCCGGCGCAGGAGCCCGCGCCGCGGAGGCGGCCCCGGCGCGGTGTCGGCCGGACCGATTCCCGGCGGGGCGGGCTCGGCAGCGAGCTCCGCCGCGACGTCGCGCGACGTCACGAGCCGGCCGACCACCCAGAAGCTCCCGCTCACGATGTTGCCCAGCGCCAACCCGTCGGGGACCTGCTCGGGGGCGGCGACCACGTCGAGGTCGCCCCCGAGCGTGCGGACTGCGGCGTGCCAGAACGTCCGGCCCGTGTGCCCGTTGCGCCTGGGCAGCGCCGCGCCCACCCGGCCGTTCATGAGGATCTCCGCGCGCGGATCGCGCGGCGCACCGTCGGCAGAGACCAGTCCGGAGGGCACCAGCGACTGCGCGGCGAAGCGCGGCTCGGCAGTCTGGGCTGTGCGGAAGGCCGTCTCGTCGGCGTGGACCGTCAGCACCTCGGCGAACGCCGTGACCGCGACCGCCACCACCTCGGCGAGGTCCAGCCGGCGGGCCGCTACCGGGTTCTCGATCTCCACGGCCAGGGGGTAGACCACCTCGTCGCCGGCCAGCACGTCGCCCACGACCGTGTCCTCGCGCACCCAGCGCACTGCCCTGAACGGCAGCCGCGTGCGGCCGGCGTAGGAGGGGCGGGAGCCGACCAGCGCGGGCTCGTTGCTGACCTGGACCGAGAACCGGGCACCGCTCGGGTCGGTCCACACCGTCTCGGCCCGTCCGGTGGCGGGGTCGGGCACGGCGGGCGCGTTCGCCAGCACCCAGCGGGTGAGGTCGACGTAGGCCTCGGCGTCGGGGACGTCGAGGCCCACGCAGTCGAAGTGGTTGGCCACGATGGCTGACCGGTCCGCCCGGCTCAGACCAGCTCGCGCAGCTGCAGGGTCTGCTCGCGGCCGGGTCCCACACCGATCGCGCTGATCGGCGCTCCCGAGAGCTCCTCGAGCGCCTTGACGTAGGACCGGGCGTGCTTCGGCAGGTCCTCGAAAGCGCGGACGTCGGTGAGGTCGTCCTCCCAGCCGGGGAACTCCTCGTAGACGGGCACCGCCTTGTGGAAGGAGGTCTGGTCCATCGGCATCTCGTGGGACACCGCGCCGGAGTCGGGGTCCCGGTAGCCGACGCAGACGGGGATGCGCTCGAAGCCCGAGAGCACGTCGAGCTTGGTGAGGAAGAAGTCGGTGACACCGTTGACGCGCGCGGCGTAGCGGGCGATGACGGCGTCGTACCAGCCGGTGCGCCGGGCCCGGCCGGTGGTCACGCCGTACTCCCCGCCGATCTCGCGCAGCCGGTCGCCGGTCGCGTCGAGCAGCTCGGTCGGGAACGGGCCGGCGCCCACCCGCGTCGTGTAGGCCTTGACGATCGCGATCACCCGGGTGATCCGGGTCGGGCCGATGCCGGAGCCCGCGCAGGCCCCGCCGGCTGTCGGGTTGGACGAGGTCACGAACGGATAGGTGCCGTGGTCGACGTCGAGCAGAGTGCCCTGGGAACCCTCCAGCAGGACGACCTTGCCGGCGTTGAGCGCCTGGTCGAGCACCAGCGCGGTGTCGGCGATGTGCGGGGCGAGGCGGGCGGCGTAGCCGGCGTACTCGGTCACCACCTCGTCGACGTCGATGGCCCGCCGGTTGTAGACCTTGGCCAGCACCTGGTTCTTCTCCCGCAGCGCCAGCTCCAGCTTCTGCCGGAAGATGCCGGGGTCGAGCAGGTCCTGGACCCGGATGCCGACCCGGCCGACCTTGTCGCCGTACGCCGGACCGATGCCGCGTCCCGTCGTACCGATCTTGGCGTTGCCGAGGTAGCGCTCGGTGACCTTGTCCAGGGCCCGGTGGTGCGGCATCACGAGGTGGGCGTCGGCGGACAGCAGCAGCTTGGCGCAGGAGATCCCGCGCTCCTCGAGGCCTGCCATCTCCTCGAGCAGCACGCCCGGGTCGACGACCACGCCGTTGCCGATGACGGGGACGACCTCGGCGGAGAGCACGCCGGAGGGCACCAGGTGCAGGGCGTAGGACTCACCGGCGATCACGACCGTGTGGCCGGCGTTGTTGCCACCCTGGTAGCGCACGACGTAGTCGACGGCGCTGGCGCCCCCGGTGCCCACGCCGAGCAGGTCGGTGGCCTTGCCCTTGCCCTCGTCGCCCCACTGGGCTCCCACCAGCACGATCGCTGGCATGGCGGTCTCCTCGCCGTCCGACTTCGCACACGTCGAAGGCCCCGGGTGCGCACGCACCGGAGCCTCTTGCGGTCGAAGACTACCCGCTCCCGCCGATCAAGGAGAACTGGTCGCGACACGCCGGGGAAGAGCCGCCACTTCTCCTTGATCGCGGGGGTGGGGCAGGTGTCAGGCGCGCAGGGCCGCCTCCGCCGCCGGGTCGCTGTCGCGCAGGAACCCCTGGCAGCGCTCGGCCTCGTCGGTCTCGCCGATCGCCTGGGCAGCCCGCCCGAGTGCATGCAGCGCGCGCAGGAAGCCCTGGTTGGGCGCGTGCGACCAGGGCACCGGCCCGAACCCCTTCCAGCCGGCCCGCCGCAGCGCGTCCAGCCCGCGGTGGTAGCCGACCCGGGCGTAGGCGTAGGACTCGATCGTGTTGCCGGCCCCGAACGCCCGGTCGGCCAGCGCCGCCCAGACTCCGGAGTACGTCGGGTGGCCGGCCGCGACCTCGGTGGGGTCGGTGCCGCTCTCCAGCGCCGCACGGGCAGCCGGCTCGTCCGGGAGGTAGGTGGGCGGCGGTCCGCCGAGCAGGTCCTGTCGAAGGGTCATGCCGGCATTGTCCGCCCCGGGCACCCGGCGGCTCAGGCGGCTCTGCGGGAGGCCCACCACAGGGCCGGTCGCCGTGGCGCCGTCGCCATGACCGGGCGCAGCCGGTGCGCCTCGTCGAACAGCTCGCGGGAGGCCAGCCGGGCGGCGACCAGACCTCCCAGCGCGGCCGCCCCCAGCACCATGTACATGACCACGATCTGGTAGCGGATCGCCGTGAGGGGCGGCACCCCCGCGATGATCAGGCCGGTCATCGCGCCCGGCAACGTGATCAGTCCGACCACTTTCGTGTTGTCGATCGCGGGGATCAGCGCCGTGCGCAAGGCCGACCGCACGTGCGGCGCGAACGCCTGCCGGGACGTCTGGCCGAGCGCCAGCCGGGCCTCGACGAAGCGCCGGTTGCTGCTCGCCTCCTCGCGCAGCCGCAGCAGCACCAGCGACGTCCCCTGCATGGCCGCCGACACCACCATTCCGCCGATCGGTACGACGACCCGCGGCGCCGTCTCCACCACCCCACCCGCAATCAGCAAGCCGAGCGTTGCGACCACGCCTGCGGCCACCCCGCAGGTCGCCACCAGCTGCACCCGGGGCAACCCGCGGCCGCGGCCGGCACCGACGCGGCCGGCTACCAGCACCATCCCCGCCACCCAGCCGAGCGAGCCTGGCAGCCCGGTGTGCCGGAACAGCAGCAGCAGCAAGGCGCCGACCGCGATGAGCTGGACCGCGGCACGAACCGCCGCGACGACCAGCTCGCGGGCCAGCCCGAGCCGCTCGCGGACGGCCACCGCGACAGCGACGCCGACGAGCAGCACCGACAGTCCCACCCCCAGCCACGAAGGCACCGGCACGCCGCCCGCGTGGTCCACCGCCAGGAGGGTGCTCACGGCGCGCCTGCCAGGAACCGGCGGGCGCGCTCGTCGCCGGCCCCCGTGAACAGCTCCTCGGTCGGTCCGGCAGCGATCAGGACCCCGGCGTCGAGCACGAGCACGTGCTGGGCCAGCCGGCGGGCCTGCCGCAGGTCGTGGGAGACGAGGACGGCCGTCAGCCCGTCCGCCACCAGGCCACGCACGACCCGCTCGACGGCAGCCGCCGCGAACGAGTCCAGAGCCGATGTCGGCTCGTCGAGCAGCAGCACCTCCGGCCCGACCGCCAGCGCCCGGCCGAGACACACACGCTGCGCCTCGCCACCGGACAGGCTGCCGGTCTGCCGGTCGAGGAAGTCCGGTCCGAGGCCTACCCGGTCGAGCAGGGCCGCCGCGCCTGGCCGGTCGAGGTCGGGGCGGCCCACCCGCAGGTCGTCGAGCACGGTGTCGCCCAGGACGACCGCCACCTGCTGCACCAGCCCGATCCGCCGGCGCAGGTCCAGCACGTCGTACGACGGGAGCGGCCGGCCACGGAAGTGGACCTGCCCGGCGTCGGGTTCCTCCAGCCGGTTGAGCAGGCGCAGCAGGGTTGACTTGCCTGCGCCGCTCGGGCCGACCAGCGCCGTGCAGCCGCCGGCGCCGATCTGGGCGGTCACCGACTGCAAGGGATGCGTGTGCGTGTCGCCTGCACCGCGGGTGACCGTCACTGCATCGAGGTCGAACAGCGGGTCCACCTCGTCATGATGCCCCGGCACACACTGACCGGGTGAGCGCCCCCGACTACACGGCCCGCGTGGTCCGCACGCTGCTCGGCGTCTCGGCGCACCCGGGGGGTCTCGCCCTCACCGAGCGGCTCACCGGCCTGATGGACCTGCCGCCGGGCGCGCGCCTCGCCGACGTGGCCTGCGGGAGCGGCGCCAGCGGCGTCCTGCTCGCGCGGGCAGGGGTCCGCGTCGACGGGGTGGATCTCGAACCGGCGGCCGTCCGCCGGGCCGTCCGGGCGGCCGCTCGGGCCGGCGTGTCCGCGCGAACCAGCTGGCGGGTTGGGGATGCCCATGCGCTGCCGCTGCCGCGGGCGACGTACGACGGGGTGCTCTGCGAGTGCTCGCTGTCGACCTTCGCTGACCCGGCGGCGGCCCTCGCCGAGATGGTCCGGCTGCTGCGCCCGGGCGGGCACCTCGGCCTGAGCGACATCACCCTCGACCGGGCCGGCCTGGCGGCCGCCCACCCTCGCGTGCTGAGGGCTGTCGACGGCATGACGACGGCCCGACCGCTGGCGGCGTACGTCGATCTCGTTGCTGCCAGCGGGCTCGCTGTCGCGCACATCGAGCGCCGGGACGCCGACGCTCTGGCCCTGCTGGCCCGCCTGCGGGCGCGGCTGGCCGTGGCCGGGGCGCTGTCGCGGCAGGCCAGGGC
>JALYXH010000214.1 GCA_030947185.1 Actinomycetota bacterium
CTCGGCAGCCGAGCCGAGCGCTCCGGCGTACGCCGTGAGCAGCAGCGCCTCGCCGATGGCGGCCAGGTCGGCCGCGACCGGGGCGTCGGGTACGCCGGCGACCGCGTCCTCGACCGGCACCAGCGCCCGGCCGTCGCGGTAGAGCCGCGCCGCCTCCTTGCCCCGGAAGGCGCACCAGCTGCGGAGCAGGTGCAGCGACCAGAGCAGGCCGGCGGTGCTGATCGGGTCCGCGCCACGCCAGGCCTCGGCCAGCCCGACCAGGCCGAGCTCGTCCGCCCGGGCCAGCGCGGTCGCCGGGTCGGCGTGTCCGACGCTGAGCAGGGCCGCTGCCAGCTCCTCTGCCAGTTCGGCCCGCCGGCCGGGCACCTCGTCGGCATGGCCCGGACTCGGGACCTGCGTGGTGAGCGCGGCGGGCCGCCGTGGTCGGGTCATGACGTCCAGTCTGCCAGGCCGCCGGCGCCCTCGACCTCGCGTAGGCTGGTCAGGCAGGACCGATCCGTCTCACGGCCCCCGGGCTTCACCATTAGTCGCCACGAGCGACAACTCGCCGAGAGGCGCCTGACGGGTCGGTCCTGCGCTGCTCCGTGTCCTGCTCTACACCGTGTCTGCTCTACACCGTGTCTGCTCTACACCGAGCGCCGTGGTGCCACGTAGAGACTCTGCAGGCCGCGGCCCACCGGCCCGCGCTCGTCGGAGAGGGCCGACTGCGCCAGCCCGACGCCGCCTGCTTCCACCGTGGTCGAGGCGTCCAGGTGGACCCACTCGCCGACCGGTGGCCGGGTCAGGTAGACGGTCAGGTCCGGGTTGACGAAATGCCAGCGGGCGAAGTCGAGGACCCCACTCAGACCGTTGCCGCAGTCGGCGGCGATGACCGCCCGGGCCACCGGCTCGATGTCCTCGCCGGCCACCAGCGGATGGCGCATCCGCATCCAGACCGAGGCAGGTCCCAGCTCGGAGAAGCTCCCCCGGACGGACCGCCACGCCATCCCGGTGTGGTACCCCACGTCGTACGCCGAGGGGTAGAGGGCACCGCCGTCGGCCGGCGGCAGCGGCGGGGGATCGGCGGGGTGGGGCAGGTCTGACGGCAGCTCGGTGTCGATGCTGCGCACCAGCCAGGCCTGCCCGCGCAGGACGTCGCGGCCGCCAGCGGCCACCGTCGCGCCCAGGAGCTCCACGCCGCGACCCGGGCGCAGCACGGACGTGCTCACGGTGAGGGGGCCGAGCGGGACCGGGCCGAGGATCTCGACGGTCACCCGCGACATCGTCATGCCGTCGCGCCGGTGCCGGCGCAGCAGCTCGGTGACCAGCAGCGCCGCCGGCGGCCCGCCGTGCTGGGCGTCGGGCGCCCAAGGGCCGCGGGTCAGCTCGGTGGCGACGAAGCCACCTTCGTGGCGCAGGTAGAAGGCCTCCGGTTCGCTCATGGGTCGCGCGGGCGGGCCGGTGCGGGCGCGCTCAGCTCATCTTCTCCAGGAAGCCCAGGAGGTCGTCGGCGTGCTCCTCCTCCTGGGCCAGGATCGACTCGAACAGCCCGCGCGTGGTCGGGTCGTCGTTGCCCAGCCACTGGATGATCTCGGTGTAGGACGCGATGGCGATCCGCTCCGCGACCAGGTCCTCCTTGACCATGTCGAGCAGGCCGGAACTGGCGTCGTACTCCGCGTGCGAGCGGGCGGTCAGGGTGTCGGGGTTGAAGTCCGGCTCGCCGCCGAGCTGGACGATGCGGGCGGCGATCCGGTCGGCGTGGTCCTGCTCTTCGGTGGCGTGCTCGAGGAACTCCGCCGCCACCGCAGCCGAGCCCATACCGGTCGCCGTGTAGTAGTGCCGCTTGTAGCGGAGCACGCAGACCAGCTCGGTGGCCAAGGCCTCGTTGCAGACCTGGAGCACCCGCGGGAGGTCGGCGCCGTACGCCGCGGTGATCGGACCCTTCTCGATCTCGGCCCGGGCCCGCTCGCGCAGGGTGCTGATGTCGCTGAGGAACTCGCCCATAACGGCCTGTCTCCCGGTCTTCGGCTGCGGAGAGGCCACCGTAGCCGGGTGGCTCAGCCCTTGCCCGGGCGGGTCATCGACATGACGTCGAGCGCCTCGTCGAGCTGGGCCTCGGTGAGCTTGGCCGCCTCGACGTAGCCGCGCTCGATCACGACCTCGCGGATCGTCTTGTGCTCGGCCAGCGACTGCTTGGCCACCTTGGCCGCTTCCTCGTAGCCGATGTACTTGTTGAGCGGCGTCACGATGGAGGCGGAGGACTCCGCGTAGGTGCGGCAGCGCTCGACGTCGGCTTCGATGCCGTCGATGCAGCGGTCGGCGAGCAGCCGCGAGATGTTCGCCAGCAGCCGCACGGACTCGAGCAGGTTGCGGGCCAGGACCGGCAGCATCACGTTCAGCTCGAGGTTGCCGGCCGCACCGCCGAAGGCCACCGCCGCGTCGTTGCCGATCACCTGTGCAACCACCTGGCAGACCGCCTCCGGGATCACCGGGTTGACCTTGCCCGGCATGATCGAGCTGCCCGGCTGGAGGTCGGGGAGGCGGATCTCGGCAAGGCCGGCCCGCGGGCCAGAGGCCATCCAACGCAGGTCGTTCGCGATCTTGTAAAGGCTGACGGCGACGACCCGCAGCACGCCGCTGGCCTCGACCAGCGCGTCCCGGGAGCCCTGAGCCTCGAAGTGGTCGCGCGCCTCGCGCAGCGGGAGGTCCATCTCCTCGGCCAGCTTGGCGATCACCCGCGCGGCGAATCCTGGCGGGGTGTTGATGCCGGTGCCCACCGCTGTCCCGCCCAGGGGCAGCTCGCCGATGCGCGGCAACGCAGCCTCGAGCCGCTCGACGCCGAGGCCGATCGCGGCGGCGTACCCCCCGAACTCCTGGCCGAGGGTGACCGGCGTCGCGTCCATCAGGTGGGTGCGGCCGCTCTTGACCACCTCGGCGAACTCGGTCGCCTTCGCCCTCAGGGCTGCCTCGAGATGCTGCAGCGAGGGGATGAGCTCGCGCAGGATCGACCGGGTCGCAGCGATGTGGATGGCGGAGGGGAAGGTGTCGTTGGAGGACTGCGAGGCGTTGACGGCGTCGTTGGGGTGCACCGGTGCGCCGAGCCGCTCGGTGGCGAGGGTGGCCAGCACCTCGTTGGTGTTCATGTTGCTCGAGGTGCCGGAGCCGGTCTGGAAGACATCGATCGGGAACTGGTCGTCCCAGTCGCCACGGGCCACCTCCGCGGCGGACTCGTAGACCGCCTTCGCCTGGTCGTCGGCGATGACGCCGAGCTCGGCGTTGACGACCGCGGCCGCACCCTTGATCGCAGCCAGCGCACCGATCAGCTCGCGGTCGATGGGCCGCCCCGAGACCGGGAAGTTCTCCACCGCACGCTGGGTCTGCGCCCGCCACTTGGCGTCGGCGGGCACCCGGACCTCGCCCATGGAGTCGTGCTCGATGCGATAGTCCTGCTCGGTCATCGCGCTGCTCCCGGCGTACGGCGGACTGGGCGGTGCCGCTCGGCGGGCCCAGCCTAGGACAGCGACCACCCGGCTCGGCTACTCGAGTCCGTCGAAGTCGACAGCGGAGTAGGCGCGCAGCTTGGCCAGCCGGTGCTGGCTCTCGACGTAGCGGATCGTGCCGCTCTTCGAGCGCATCACCAGGGAGTGGGTGGTGGCGCCGCCGCCGCGGTAGCGGACGCCGCGCAGCAGCTCGCCGTCGGTCACACCGGTGGCCACGAAGAACACGTTGTCGCTGTGCACGAGGTCGTTCGTGGTCAGCACCCGGTCGAGGTCGTGACCGGCAGCAAGCGCGCGCCGGCGCTCGTCGTCGTCCCGCGGCCACAGCTTGGCCTGGATCACGCCGTCCATGCACTTCATGGCGCAGGCGGTGATGATGCCCTCCGGCGTACCGCCGACCCCCAGGAGCAGGTCGACACCGGTGCCCTCGCGGGCGGCCATGATCGCGCCGGCGACGTCGCCGTCGCTGATGAACTTGATCCGCGCGCCGGCCTCCCGCACGGACCGGACGAGCTCGTGGTGGCGTTCCCGGTCGAGGATGACGACGGTGACGTCGCGCGGGTCGCCGCCCTTCGCCTTCGCCACCGCTCGCACGTTGTCCTCGACCGGCGCGGAGATGTCCACCACGTCCGCGGCCTCCCGGCCGGTGACCAGCTTCTCCATGTAGAAGACGGCCGACGGGTCGTACATGGTGTGGCGCTCACTGACGGCCATCACCGCTATCGCGTTGTTCATGCCCTTGGCCATCAAGGTGGTGCCGTCGATCGGGTCGACCGCGACGTCGCACTCCGGCCCGTGCCCGTCGCCGACCTCCTCGCCGTTGTAGAGCATCGGCGCTTCGTCCTTCTCGCCCTCGCCGATGACCACGACGCCCTTCATCGACACCGTGCCGATGAGCTGGCGCATGGCGTCGACGGCGGCGCCGTCGCCGCCGTTCTTGTCGCCACGACCGACCCAGCGGCCGGCCGCCATCGCGGCAGCCTCGGTGACGCGCACCAGCTCGAGGGCAAGGTTGCGGTCGGGCGCCTCGCCGGGGTGGATGTGCGGCCGGTGCGGTGCAGCGCGCGGCTCGGAGACCTCGGAGATGTTCGTCATGGCAGCCAGATACCCCCTTCGGGTGGCAGATGACACCGATCGTGCCAGCCGGCGTGCCCGCGTGGTGCGTCCGGCAGTGACAGAGTTCTCGCCGACCGCGCGCTGCCTGCCGCGGCCAGACCGGGTAGCCGTCGAGGAGGTCCGCTGGTGAGCACCGGGCTCGAGGAGGGCGCCCGCCAGTCCGACCGGGCCGCGTCGACCCGCCGCTCGCTGCTGGGCGCCGCCCGAGACGTGTTCGCCCGCGAGGGATTCGCCGAGGCGAGCGTGGCGGAGGTGGTGGCCGTTGCGGGCGCGAGCGTCGGCAGTCTCTACCACCACTTCGGGGGCAAGGCCGACCTCTACCTGGCGCTGTTCGAGGACTACCAGCAGCGCCAGGAGGGCCGCACAGCAGCCGCCGTCTCGGCGGCGCGGGCGGCCGGCGAGCAGGACCCGGTGGCGCTGTTCGTGGTCGGCGCCCAGGCCTACCTGGACGGCTGCTGGACCGACCGTGACCTGGCCCGGATCTTCCTCGACGGTGGCGGCCCACCGGGCTTCGAGCTGGTCGCCCGCCGCCGCTACCGCGATTGGACCCGGCGCAACGCGACCCTGCTCCGCACCGAGCACGAGCCCTTCGGCGACGCGCTGGTGCTGGTGCTGACCACCGTCGCCGCCGAGGCCGGTCGTGAGGTCGCGATCTGCGACAACGAGCCGACCGCCCGCCGGCTGGGAGCTGAGGTCCTCGCCTTGATCGCCAAGATCGGTACGCCGGGCAGCTAAGGCACCGCCCGCCGTAGGGTTCCCGTCATGCACGAGGACCTGCTCGACCGCCGCGCGGACTACCCGATCCTCGCCGAGCAGACCTACCTGGTCAGCAACTCACTCGGGGCGATGCACCGCGACAGCGCACGGCGGTTGCAGGACTACGCCCAGCTCTGGGCCTCCCGCGGCGTGGTCGCCTGGCACGAGTGGCTGGCCGAGCTCGCCCGTGTCGCCGACCTGGTCGGCTCCGTCATCGGGGCGCCGGCCGGCACCACCGTGCTCCGGCAGAACGTCGCTGACCTGCTGGGCTCGCTGGCCAGCGCTCTGGACCTCTCGGGGTCCCGCAACCGGATCGTCTACTCCGACCTCGAGTGGCCCGGGAGCCACTACCTGTGGCGCGGCTACGAGCGACTCGGGGCGCGCGTGGTCGTCGTACCGAGTGAGGGCGACGGGGTCACGCTCGACGTGGCGAAGATCGTCGACGCCATCGACGAGCGCACGCTGCTGGTGCCGATCAGCCACGTGCTGTTCCGCTCGGCCACGCTGCTCGACGTACGGCCGGTGGTGGAGAAGGCCCACGCGGTCGGCGCCCTGGTGCTGCTGGACGCCTACCAGTCGGCGGGGACCGTGCCGGTCGACGTGGTCGACCTCGACGTCGACTTCTGCGTCGGCGGGTCGGTGAAGTACCTGTCGGGGGGGCCGGGGGTGGGCTGGATGTACGTCGCCCCCCGGCTGGTCGAGTCGCTGCACCCGGCGGCGGTCGGCTGGTTCGGCCACGCCCGGCCCTTCGACTTCGTCTTCGACGACATCGACTACGCCGCCGGACCGGCCCGCTTCACCGGCGGCACTCCCGGCATGCCCGCGGTGTACGCCGCCGAGCCGGGCTACCGGGCCATCGCCGAGATCGGCCTGGACCGCATCCGCGCGCGTTCCCTGTCGCTCACCCAGCCGCTGCTGGAGGACGCCCTCGCCCGCGGGTTCACGGTGCGCTCGCCGGTGCGCCCGCAGGAGCGGGCCGGCCACGTCACGATCGACCCGGGGAGTGCGCAGCGGGTGCACGAGGAGCTGATCGGGCGGGGGTTCGTGGTGGACCACCGCCCAGGTGCCGGCATCCGGGTGGCGCCGCACTTCTACAACACCGCCGACGAGTGCGTGGCGCTGCTCGACGAGATGGAGCGGATCCGCAAGGAGATCGACTGAGCGGGCGGTCACTGGGCGGGTTGGGGACAATGCAGCCATGGCGCGCAAGCGGGGACGCGAGTCGGTCGGCGACATGGTCCGTTCGCTCGGCCTGGTCACCCTGTTCGTCGCGGGGCTGTTGCTGCTGCTCCCGCACCACAAGCAGCAGCCCGTGAAGGTGGTCGACTACTCGGCCGACCTGGCCACCGCACGCCGCGCTGCGGTCTACCCGGTCGTCGCCCCGGAGGGCCTGTCGCCTCGCTGGCGGGCGACCAGCTCGCGGGTCCAGGTCTCGGACCGGGTCGGTGAGCCGGTGGCCTTCCATCTCGGCTTCGTGGACCCGGCCGACCACTACGCGGCGCTGGAGGAGAGCGACGGGGACGCGACGGCGTTCCTGGACAGCCACGCCGGCAGCAAGCTCGCGCACCTGGGCACGGTCGACGTCGGCGGGCAGCCGTGGGAGCAGCTCCGAGACGGCAAGGGCGTGCTCTCGCTGGTGCGTACGACGGGACGGGCCACCGTGCTCGTCGGCGGCGGAGCGGGGCTCGCCGAACTGCGTGAGCTGGCCGGGGCGCTGCGCTAGCTCTGCTCGGTGGAGCGCTGGCTGTCCTCGCTAGAGCGAGCCTCGGTCAGCCGGGCCCGCGCCCCGTCCAGCCACTGCTGGCAGATGGCGGCGAGCGCCTCTCCGCGCTCCCACAGCGTCAGCGACTCCTCCAGCGGCACGCCGCCCGCCTCGAGCCGGCGGACGACCTCGACCAGCTCGTCGCGGGCCTGCTCATAGGACAGCGGCTCGGTCACGGTCCTGCCACCGTCACGGCGAGCCGGCCGTCGGCGAGACGCACCTGGAGCCGTTCGGCCGGTTCGACGTCGCCGGGTCCGCGCACAACCTGTCCGTCATGACGCTGGACGACGGCGTACCCCCGCTCGAGGGTGGCGGCGGGCGACAGGGCTGCGACGCGGGCACGGGTGTGGAAGAGGTCGGCAGCCGCCGCAGCCAGCGCAGCCGAGACACTGCGTCCGGCCCGCTCACGAAGGGCGGCGACGTCGGCGGCCCGGGCCGTCAGGTCACGGCCGGGCTCGGCCAGCACCGGCCGGGAGCGCAGGGCGAGAAGTCCCGCGAGCTCGCGGTCGAGCCGGCCCATGACCGTGCGCCGGGCGCGGGCCCGCAGCTCTGCGATGCGAGTGGCCTGCTCGCCGACGTCGGGGACGACCAGCTTTCCGGCGTCGGTCGGGGTGGAGGCCCGGCGGTCAGCTACCAGGTCGAGCAGCGGCATATCCGGCTCGTGCCCGATGGCCGAGACGACCGGGGTCAGACAGGCCACCACCGCACGGCACAGGGACTCGTCGGAGAACGGCAGCAGGTCCTCCACCGAGCCCCCGCCGCGGGCGATCACGATGACGTCCACTGCCGGGTCCCGGTCGAGCTCGCGCACGGCTGCGATGACCGAGGTCACCGCCGACGGCCCCTGTACAGCCACCGGCCGGACGGCGAACGCGACGGCCGGCCACCGTCGCCGCGCGTTCTCCAGCACGTCGCGCTCGGCCGCTGACCCGCGTCCGCAGACCAGCCCGACGGTGCGCGGGAGGAACGGCAGGGGCCGCTTGCGGTCGGCGTCGAACAGCCCCTCGGCGGACAGGATGGCCTTCAGCCGCTCGAGGCGGGCCAGCAGCTCGCCGACGCCGACCGGCCGGATGTCGAACACCGTCATCGTCAGCGAGCCGCGGGCCAGGTAGAAGTCCGGCTTGGCCCAGACCACGACCCGGGCGCCGTCGGCCAGCGGCGGCTGGATCGCCTCGCAGATCGCTCGGGCACAGGTGAGCCGCAGCGAGACGTCGGCCACCGGGTCGCGCAGGGTCAGGAAGACGGTGGCCGCACCCGGGCGCCGGGAGACTTCGGTCACCTGACCCTCGACCCAGATCCGGCCGAGGCGGCCGACCCAGTCGCTGATCGTGCGGGCCACCGTCCGCACGGGCAGCGGCTGCTCCGCGCTGGAGGTCAGACCCATGCCCGCCAGCCTAGGGTCCGCTCGGCGCCTCGCTGCGCTGGGCGCGACGGCGGCGGACCCGGCGTACGAGAAGGACGGCCGCCAGCGCCAGCACGACCAGCCCGAACAGCGCGTAGCCGCCGAGCTGCAGGCGGGACTCGAGCCGGCGCCATCCGTCGCCGGCGACGTAGCCGAGCAGGACGAACGAGGTCGCCCAGACAACCCCGCCCGCCACGTTGTAGATGGCGAACGTACGAAACGGCATCCCTGCCATCCCGGCCAGACCGGGCACCATCGCCCGCAGCGCTGCGGTGAACCGGCCGAGGAACACCGCCTTGCCGCCCAGCCGGTTGAGAGCGTCCTTGGCCTTGGCGATGTGGTCGTCCCGGATGAGCCACCGGGGGAGCCGCCGCAGCAGCCGCTCGCCGTACCGCCGGCCGACGAGATAGCCCACCGCGTCACCGACGATCGCTCCCAGCACCGCCGCAGCGATCGCGGCGGGCAGCGCCACCCGGTGCTCGAAGGCCAGCACGCCGCCAAGGACGACGGCGATCTCGCCGGGCACCAGGAAGCCGATGAACACCGACGCCTCGAGCGCGGGCAGCGTGAACACCACCGCCAGCGCAGGCAGGCCGTCGAGCCGCAGGATGAACTCGCGCAGACCGCTCACCGGCGTAACGGTGCCATGCCCAGTCGCCGGTACGGCGTCGGGCGGCGGGTCGTCGCCGCCGGACGTACCATCAGAGGGTGAGTTTCACTAAGGATGCCGGGGCCAAGCGGGTGCTGCTGGCGCGCCCGCGCGGTTACTGCGCCGGTGTCGACCGGGCTGTCGTGACCGTCGAGAAGGCGCTGGAGCTCTACGGCGCGCCGGTCTACGTCCGCAAGCAGATCGTGCACAACGCGCACGTCGTTCGGGGGCTCGAGCGCAAGGGTGCGATCTTCGTGGAGGAGACGGCGGAGGTTCCCGAGGGCGCGATCGTGGTGTTCTCCGCGCATGGGGTGGCGCCTGTCGTCCACACGGAAGCGGCAGCGCGAGGACTCAAGACGATCGACGCCACCTGCCCGCTGGTGACCAAGGTGCACGTCGAGGCCCGCCGCTTCGCCGCCGACGACGTCGACATCATCCTGATCGGTCACGAGGGCCACGAGGAGGTGGTCGGCACCACTGGCCAGGCACCGGCCAACATCCACCTCGTGGACGGCGTCGAGGAGGCAGCAGCGGTGCAGGTCCGTGACCCCGCGCGGGTGGCCTACCTGTCGCAGACGACGCTGTCGGTCGACGAGACCAACACCACAGTGGACGCGCTGCGCGAGCGGTTCCCGCTGTTGCAGGGCCCGCCGAGTGCCGACATCTGCTACGCGACGTCCAACCGGCAGCTCGCGGTCAAGGACATCGCCGTGGACTCACAGCTGGTCCTGGTGGTCGGCTCGCGGAACTCCTCCAACTCGGTGCGGCTGGTCGAGGTCGCGCGCGACGCCGGCGCCGCCGCCTCGCACCTGGTGGATGACGCCTCTGAGATCGACGAGGGCTGGCTGGCCGGGGTCACCACCGTCGGGGTGACCAGCGGCGCGTCGGTGCCCGAGGACCTGGTGGTCGGCGTTCTCGACTGGCTGGCCGAGCGTGGCTACGGCGACGTGACCGAGGTCGACTCGGCGGAGGAGCATCTGCTCTTCGCGCTGCCGCCGGAGCTCCGGCGAGACCTGCGGACGGCCGGGGTCAGCTGACCGGTCTCGCCGGGCGGGACCGTGTGGCACGCCCGGTACGGCGCCGCCAGCCCCGTAGTGCCGCGACCAGGAAGGCGCCGCCTGAGGCCAGGAAGAGCACGGGGGCGCTCACGACCACTGCATCGACGAGACCCACCAGGAGTGCGTTGGCCTGGTCCCCACCACCGGGGGTCGGTACCACCGCAGTCGAGATCAGGACCAGCGCGAGGTAGAGCAGCGGTGGCATCAGCATCACCGCGAGTAGATCCTCACGGTGCACCATCAGCGCCGCCAGCAGGCAGCCGGCCACGAAAGTGATGGCGAACCCGACGCCCAGGCCCGGGCTGGCCATGATGTCCAGGACGCCCCCGAGGAGTCCGAGAGCGAAGGCACCGAGCACGGCACCGAGAGCCGAGAGCCCGCGGCGGTCGGCAACCGTGTTGCCGCCGACGCGGAGGCCGGAGCGCTGAGACCGCCTGCGAACTCCTCGCCCTCGCTCGGCCTGGCCGTTCTGGTCGGTTGTCACGGCCGACACGGTAGGGCGCTGCTGCCACACCGCGGAACTGGCACGCCGTACGGTGAGGGACATGTCGCCCTCGTCGCTGCCGGCCCCAGGGGCCGCCTTCGACGCCGAGGCGGTGGCGCAGCGGGCCGTCTCGCAGGATCCCGGCCTGCCGTTCGAGACGGCAATGGCACTCGCGTTGGGCTGTCTGCGGCACCTGAGCGGTGTCGGCGAGCTCGACGCGCCGGAGCTGGCTCGCCGGTGCCTCGCCGACGACCCGCGCAGCGATGCGTCGGCGGCCGCTGTGGTCGCGAAGGCGGCCGTCGACCACGTGCGGTCATCCGGCGCCCGGTGAGTGGGGCCGGCACTCAGCGCACGGCGGCGCTGCCGGGGAGGTAGTCGCCGGACCGGAGCGGCTCGGGCAGCGCGACCAGTGCGTCGCTGGCGGAGGCGAGCAGCTCGGGCGCCTGCAGCTGGCGGGCCACCAGCTCGATCTGGTCGGGGGCCCGCAGCTCGTCGTCGGCGATCTTCAGATCGGTCATCTTGCGGGCGGTGACCAGGACCCGCCCTTCCAGGGAGACGACCGTCGCGTTGTAGTGCTTCACGGCCGACTCGAGCTGGCCTCCGAGGCGGCTCATGTGCCCGCCCATCGTGGCCAGCCGCCCGTGCAGCTCACGGCCGAGCTGGCAGACCTGCTGGGCGTTCTCGGCGAGGGACTCCTGTCGCCAGGTGTAGGCGATCGTCCTGAGCAGGGCTACCAGGGTGGCCGGCGTCGCGATGACGACGTTGCGCTCGAACGCGTGCTCCAGCAGCGTCGGGTCCTGCTCCAGCGCGGCGTTGAGGAAGGCGTCGGCCGGGACGAACAGCACCACGAACTCCGGCGTCGGGTCGAAGTGCTGCCAGTAGGACTTGGCCGCCAGCTGGTCGATATGGGTGCGCAAGTGCCGGGCGTGGGCGCGCAGCCGGTCCGTTCGGGTGTGCTCGTCGCGGGCCTCCATCGCCTCCAGGTAGCCGTTGAAGGCGACCTTGGAGTCCACGACGACGTTCTTGCCGCCGGCCAGCCGGACCACGAGGTCGGGGCGCAGGCCGCCGTCGACGGTGCCGACGCTGACCTGCTCGGAGAAGTCGCAATGCTCCACCATGCCTGCCGACTCGACCACGCGGCGCAGCTGCATCTCGCCCCAGCGGCCGCGCACCTGGGGCGCCCGCAGCGCCGTGACGAGCTGCGCGGTCTCGATCTTGAGCTGGTCGGAGCTCTGGCTCATGGCCCGGACCTGCTCCTGCAGGCCGGAGTAGGCGGCGATGCGGGCCCGCTCGACCTGCTGCAGCTGGGACTCCACCTTCGTCAGTGAGTCGCGCAGCGGGCTGACCAGCTCGTCGATGGCCTGCTGGCGCCGGGCCAGGTCACCGCTGGCCTCCGTGCTCGCCTGCTTCAGATGAGCCCCGGCCATCTCGACGAAGGCCGCGTTGTTGCGGGCAAGGGCTTCGGCGGACAGCGACCCGAACGCTTCCCGCAGCTGGGCCTGGGTCTGCTCCAGCATGGCCAGCTTGTCGACGGCGGCCGTGCGCTCGTGCGCGAGCGCCGCCCGCAGGCCGGCCGACTCCGCCTCCGCCGCGCTGGCGCGCTCGTCGAGGCGGGTCCGGTCGGCCCGCTCGGCGTCCCGCTCACGCATGGCCGCGTCACGCTCGGCGCCCAGTCGCCCGGCGCCGGACCGGCCCAGCAGGAAGCCGGCCCCGATGCCGGTCGCGAGCAGCAGCACAGCCATCACGATGTCCATGGGAGCAATGGTGGGCAGCGGGTCCGACAATTTCCGGGAGGCTGGGCCGTACGTAGAATCGGGCCAGTGAGCCTGACCATCGGGATCGTCGGCCTGCCCAACGTCGGCAAGTCCACCCTGTTCAACGCGCTGACGAAGAACGACGTGCTGGCGGCCAACTACCCGTTCGCCTCCATCGAGCCCAATGTCGGTGTGGTCGGCGTACCCGATCCCCGACTGGCTGCCCTCGGCCGGCTGTTCGACAGCGCCAAGATCGTGCCGGCGACGGTCACCTTCGTCGACATCGCCGGCATCGTCCGCGGTGCCAGCGAAGGGCAGGGCCTCGGCAACAAGTTCCTCGCGACGATCCGCGAGTCCGACGCGATCTGTCAGGTGATCCGCGTCTTCAACGATCCCGACGTCGTCCATGTCGACGGCAAGGTCTCGCCGAAGGACGACATCGAGACGATCGAGACCGAGCTGATCCTCGCCGACCTGCAGACCGTGGACAGGGTGCTGCCGCGGATGGAGAAGGAGGCCCGGCTCGGCAAGGGGCAGGCTCCGGCGCACGACGCCGTCCGTGCCGCCCGGGAGGTTCTCGATGCGGGCCAGACGCTTTACGCCGGGGCAGCCGCCGCCCGGGTCGAGCTCGACCTCCTGTCGGAGCTGCACCTGCTGACCGCCAAGCCGTTCCTCTACGTCTTCAACGTCGACGAGGAGGAGCTGGGGCAGTCGACGTTCATCGAGGAGACGCGGGCTCTGGTTGCGCCGGCCGAGGCGGTCGTGCTGGACGCGCAGGTCGAGTCGGAGCTGATCGAGCTGCCGGCCGAGGAGGCCCTGGAGCTGCTCCAGTCGACCGGGCAGGCCGAGTCCGGGCTCGACCAGCTGGCCCGGGTGGGCTTCGCGACGCTGGGTCTGCAGACCTTCCTCACGGCCGGGCCGAAGGAGTCACGGGCCTGGACCATCCCGCGGGGCGCCACGGCGCCGGAGGCGGCCGGGGTCATCCACACCGACTTCCAGCGCGGCTTCATCAAGGCCGAGGTGGTGTCCTACGACGACCTGATGACGGCCGGCTCGATGGCCGCAGCGCGGGCGGCCGGGCGGGTGCGCATCGAGGGCAAGGACTACGTGATGGCCGACGGTGACGTGGTGGAGTTCCGCTTCAACGTCTGACGGGACGTGGCACGATCTCGCCCGTGTCCAGCACGCCGCTCGAGGCGCAGCACCTGCGCGACCTGGCCCGGCTTCGCCGCGTGCGCGACCGGATCGACCGGGACTACGCGCAGCCGTTGGACGTCGAGGAGCTCGCCCGCGGCGCGCACATGTCGGCCGGCCATCTCAGCCGCGAGTTCCGCCGCGCGTACGGGGAGTCGCCCTACAGCTACCTCATGACGCGGCGGATCGAGCGCGCGATGGCGCTCTTGCTCCGGGGCGACCTCAGCGTCACCGAGGTCTGTTTCGCGGTCGGCAGCTCGTCGCTGGGCACCTTCAGCACTCGATTCACCGAGCTTGTCGGCGTTCCGCCCAGTGTCTACCGGCGCGACGGGATTCCCGCGACCGACGGGATCCCCGCCTGCATCGCCAAGCAGGTGACCAGACCGGTCAGGAATCGAGAAGCACTGGCGCCGAGCCGCACCTAGCCTGACAGCTATGGACCTCACCATCTTCCAGACCCTCCTCCCGCACGACGACACGGAGGCGTCGCTGGCCTTCTATCGCGACACGCTCGGCTTCGAGGTGCGCAACGACGTCGAGTACGGCGGGATGCACTGGCTCACGCTCGGGCCCCCGGACCAGCCCGGCACGTCGATCGTCCTCTACCCGCTGGCCGCCACACCTGCGCTCACCGACGACGAACGACGCACCATCGCCGAGATGATGGCCAAGGGCACTTTCGCCAGCATCAACCTGGCCACGACCGACCTCGACGGCATCTTCGAACGGCTGGCTGCCGGCGACGCCGAGGTCGTCCAGGAGCCGACCCAGCAGCCGTACGGCATACGTGACTGCGCATTCCGCGATCCCGCGGGCACCCTGATCCGTATCCAGCAGCTGCGCTGACTCGGCGCGGGGCGCGTCGTACGCGGTGAGAAGAAAGCCAGATTCACCCCGCCGCTGGGCTGACCGACCCGCGCGAACACGGCGGTGACCTGCCCTGGACTAGGCGCCGGACCGGCGTGGGCGCACCATGGCGCGATGGATGACGGAGAGCGGCCAACCTCGACGCCGAGGTCCGCGCCCGTCCCTGCGGCCAAGCCGGTTTCGGCTGACCACGTGATAGCGCCGACGACATTCGCCGCCCTCTTCAGCGGATTTTGCGTGGGCGTCGCCGCACTTGCGCTCGCCCTGCACCCTGACGACCCGGTGGCACGGTGGGCCGCAGTCGGCAGCCTCCCGGTGAGCGGGCTCGTCACCGCGGCGGTTTTCCGTGGTCTGCTCAAGCCCCGTCTCAAGGACAACACCAGTTCGGTGTTCACCTGGCAATGGGTGGTCTGCATGTTCACGTACTTCATGGTGACCTGGCTCATCGATCGTCGGCACGGGTTGAGCAGGAATGCCGCCGGGCTGGATGCGTCCGGCGTCGCCCTGCTCCTGACGAGTTTGATCACCGTCCAAATGAGACGCAGGCGCTGACCCGCTCAGACCTCGCGGAGCCGTCCTGTCGCGACGTCGAAGACGAAACCGCGGACCTGGTCGGTGTGCGGCACGAACGGCGAGTCGGTGATGCGCGCGATGGACTTCCTGACGTCCTCGTCCAGGTCGGTGAACGTCTCAGCTGTCCACACCGGCTCGACGCCGGTGTCCTCCTTCAGCATCCCCGCGAACTTCTCGTCGCTGAAGGTGAGCATCCCGCAGTCGGTGTGGTGGATCAGCACGATCTCCCGGGTGCCCAGCAGCCGCTGGCTGATCGCCAGCGAGCGGATCTCGTCGTCGGTGACCACGCCACCGGCGTTGCGGATGACGTGCGCCTCACCCTCGGCCAGACCCAGCAGCGCGTAGACGTTCAGTCGGGCGTCCATGCAGGCGAGCACCGCGACCTGCTTGGACGGCGGCATCGGCAGCGGGCCGGTGAAGCTCTCGGCGTACGCCTCGTTGTTGGTAAGCAGCTCGTCGGTGACGGACACAGCAGTTCCCTCCGGGAAGCCGGACGGGCGGGCGCCGTGCCGCGTCGACCGGTCAGTAGCGGCCGGCAGTCGTCGACCCGGTGACACTGTTCCAGAAGATCCAGCCGCCCTGGAAGTCGCTGCGACGGCCACCCGGGACGCCGTACTCGTTGCTCGTGGGATAGCCGAGGAAGCCGCGCTCCCAGCCCAACGACGTCCACTTGGCAAAGATCGCGCCGTGCACCTCGTGCGCGCCGGTGCCGAGCGTCCAGTACGCCCAGCCGGCGGTGAACTGGTTGGCGCGTCCCACCCCGTCCGGGGTGGTCAGCTCGTCGCTCACCGGGTAGCCCAGCAGCCCGTTCTCCCAGCCCAGGGACGCCCACAAGGCCCGGAGCGCGCCGTGCACCTCGTGCGCGCCGGTGCCGGGCGTCCAGTACACCGAGCCACCCGTGAACTGGTTGTAGCGGCCCACCCCGTCCGGCGTACCCGTCTCGTCCGTCGTCGGGTACCCGAGAACCCCTGTCTCCCAGCCCAGCGACGTCCACTTGTCACGGATCGCGCCGTGCACCTCGTGCGCGCCGGTGTTCGGCGTCCAGTACGCCGAGCCACCGGTGAAGTGGTTGTAGCGGCCCACCCCGTCCGGCGTACCGGTCTCGTCGGTGGTGGGGAAGCCGAGGAGGCCGGCCGGGCCGCCGAGCGCGCGGTAGTGCGCCAGCAGGGCGCCGTGCACCTCGTAGGCACCCTGCGCCGGTGACCAGAAGATGGCGCCCCCCTGGTAGTCCTGGCCCCGGCCGTCGGCTACGTCGTACTCGGGCCCGACCGCGGTGCCGAGGAACGACGAGGCGCCGCCCAGGCTCTGGTACTTGGCCGGGATGGGGCTTGCACCCAGGAACGCAGTGACGTGGGTGCCCAGCGCGACGAACAGGCGGCCACCGTCGGAGGCCGGTGTCGGGAAGTGGTTCGAGCCGGCGCCCAGGCTGCGCGTCAGCACGGTGGCTCCGGTGCCAGGATCGAGCCCGTAGAGCGTGCCGCTCCCGGCGTTGACCGACCAGACCAGACCGCCGGCCAGGATGGGGGCACCGTTCGCGCTCGTCGTCGCGTGCCAGAGCTGCCGGAATGACGGCGCGGAGGCGTCGTAGGCCAGCGCCCGTACGCCGTCGGTGCAAGAGACATAGATAGTTCCGTTGGCGAACGCCTGGCCTCCGAAGCTCTTGCAGACGAGACCGGAGAACTTCTGCCCGCCGATGCCGCCGAGGTTGGTTGTCGACACCAGGTAGCCGGTGCCCGACTTACCGGCCTGGAACAGGTAGCCGCCCGGCAGGAGCTGCGGCATCGACGAGCCGAGGTCGGTGTCGCCGGCGTTCTCGGCGGCCCAGCCGGACGGTGCGAAGATGCCGATCTGGGCCAACGTCGGGCTCAGCTTGGTGACGCTGTCCGAGCCGTCGTACGTCGTCGTCGACTCGCCGTTGCCGACCGCGACGTAGATGTTGCCGGCGCTGTCGACGGCGGGGCCGGCCGGGGCCCAGATGCCGCCCTCGCGAGGCGTCGGCACCGTGTAGGACAACAGCGCGCCGGTGCCGTCCTCACTGCTCGCCACCACCCGACCCTGGTACTGCGCGCAGTCGCCTGCGTTACCGCCGTAGGTGAGGACCACCCGGCCGGCGGACAGGGCCAGCCCAGCTCGCTGGAGGTGGGCGGCCGGCAGCGAACCCGCGACGTCGACCACCCGGTCCAGAGTCACCGTCCCGGACCCCAGGTCGAGGCCGAACAGATGATGCTGCGGCCCGCCGGGAGTCGCCTCGTCGGCGACGACGAACACCTTGCCCGTCCCCACGTCGATGACGGGCGTGCTGGTGATGCCGACGGCTGGTGTGATGTTGCCGCACGGCAGCGACGTCGAGCTGACCGGCGTAGCCAGGTGCCTGGTCCATCGCGGTGCGCCGGTTGCCGAGTCGAAGGCGTAGACCGTGTTGTTCTCGGTGCCCACGACCAGAGTCCCACCGGCGATGACGGGGGAGCCGTAGAGCTGGCCGTCGAGGGCTGGGCTGGTCCAGGCGGTGCTCATCGAGCGCAGGTCGCCTGCCGACGCGTCGTAGCCGGTGTGACCGGCGTCGCCGTGGTAGATCGGCCAGTCGGCCAGCGCGGGCGCCGCGAGGCCGACCGTCGACAGGGTCACGGCGCAGGCAATAGTGCCGACGAATGACGGGCCAAGTCGCATGGGACCCCTCGAGAGCTGGCTGGGCGGTCGGCTTGTCGTCGGCGCTCTGGCTGCGGTCTGTAACGCTCGGACGCCGACGATCAGGTGGGTCCTTCTCAGGATGACAGACCGAGAGCGTCCCGGGCGGAGGTGAGGGCGACGCTGGCATCCGCGCCCTGGCCGGTGTAGGCGACCGCGTCGGCCACCACTCTGGCCAGCAGCGCCGGCAGGTCGACCGGTGGGACCTGCTGATGACCGAGCACGATGCCGCCGACTATGTGCTCGGTCACCGCCGGCTCACTCAGCACGATGACGTACTCGCCCGACTGGAGCCGTGCCGGCACGGCTCGGCGCAGCAGGCCACCTGGCCGGCCGCGGTCGATTCGTACGCCGGGAACCTGCGCCAGCAGCTTCACCAGCCCGTCCATCCCCAGCCGGGCCGCGGCGGACCGGAGGACCGCGCTCACCGCGGAAGCGTCCAGCGGGTCGAGGAAACCGTCCGGGAGCTCGCTGCTCACGTGAGCGGCAGGACCAGCGAGGGCGCCAGGGGAGCCGCCTCGCCGGTCTTGACCACGGCGGTGCCGGAGGTGAAGAACTCCAGCGTGTGGGCTCCCCACATCCACTCACTGGCCGACCAGTCGACGCCGGTGACGCCGGTGGCGCCGACCCGCTCGGCCTCTGCCTGCATGCGGGACAGCGATGCCTCCCTGGCGTCGTAGTAGCCCTGTGTCCACTGCGGCATCTCGATGTTGCGGCCCATCTGCTTGATCGTCTGCAGGAACCCCTGCTGGGCGACGTGCCAGACGCACACGCCCATCACGAACTCGACAGGGATGTGGCCGGTCCGCAGCAGCGTGTAGAAGTCCTGCACGTTGAGGTGGCTGGTGAAGGGCCGGCCGTCCCGGTTCTTGTACGCGCCGGGACGGGACTTCGACCGGACCGACGTACCGACGGCGATGAACTCGATGTGCTCGGGACTGAGCCCGTGGTTGCGGAACTGCAGCCGGGTGCCGACGATCCCGTCCGCATCGACCTTCGCTGCCTCGGCGATCATCCGGCCCATCGCGTTGGAGCGAGCCGTGTGCATCGCCTGGGTCAGCACCTGCAGCTCCACCGACTGGCGCAGGCTCTGCTGCTGCCAGCCGATGTGGAACACCGAGCTGCCCATCACGAACTCGACCGGCTCGAAGCCGGCGGCGTCCAGCAGCGCGAACTCGCTCACCGACAGGTCGCTGGTCCAGACCTTGCCGGCTTCGGCGAGCCGGGCCGATGCGACGGCGTCGGGCTCGAGGGAGGTCATCGCGCCGTCCAGCCGAAGTCCATCGACAGTGCCGTTCCGGTGAACGCCGGGCCGCCGGGGCCGAGCAGGAAGGCGGCGGCATCGGCGACCTCGGCCGGCTCCAGCATCCGTTTGACAGCCTGCGGCGCCAGCAGAACCTCGCTCAGGATCTCGCTCTCCGGCCGGCCGTGCGCCCTGGCCTGGTCAGCGATCTGAGCCTCTACCAGCGGCGTCCTGACGTAGCCCGGACACAGGGCGGTGGCGAACACGTTGTGCTCGGCGCCCTCCAGCGCCAACGTCTTCACCAGACCGACCACGCCGTGCTTGGCCGACACGTAGCCGGCCTTGTACGGCGAGGCGACCAGCCCATGCGCGCTGGCGACGGCGAGGAAGCGGCCACCCTCTGGCGCGGCCGACAGCGACGGCCACGCGTACTTGGCGAGAAGGAACGGGCTGGTCAGCAGGATCGCGAGCAGGCCGTCCCAGCGGTCCTCCGGGAAGTCGGCCACTGGCGCGACGTGCTGGAAGCCCGCATTGGCGATGACCGCGTCGAGCCGGCCGAAGCGCTCCCGGGCCGCGTCGACCGCGCCGCGGTTGCCCTCACGTGTGGTCAGGTCGGCCTGGTGTGACTCACCGAGGCCGTCGACCGCGTCCCGGTCGACGGCGAGCACGTCCCAGCCGTCCTTGACCAGGCGTTCGGTGATGCCCCGGCCGATACCGCTGGCTGCGCCGGTGACCAGTGCCGCCCGGTTCTCACCCATCAGGTCGTTCCCTCCGGCCGGTGACGGCGGCGTCGATGCGGTCGGCCAGCGTGAGGTCGAGCTCGGTCACTCCACCGGCCGAGTGGGTGGAGAGCGTAAAGGCCAGTGTCCGCCAGCGGATGTCGATATCGGGATGGTGGTCCAGCTCTTCTGCCTCCTCGGCCACCGCGTCGACCACCGCGATGGCCGCCGGGAAGCTGGGCAGCTCCGCCGTACGCCGGATCGCGCCGGTGTCACCGTGCCAGGCCGGACGGGCGTGCAGTGCCTCCGCGACGGCGTCGGCGCTGAGCAGCTCACGCATCGGCTCTCCTGTCCCGGCGGCGCGTGCGAGGGTGGCCGGCATGGAGGCACCGGTCGTCGTCGGAGCCGCCATTGTCGACCGTCGTGGCACGACGCGGGTAGTGCTCGCCGCCGAACGGTCCGAGCCGCCGCACCTCGCCGGCTGCTGGGAGTTCCCGGGCGGCAAAGTCGAGGTCGGCGAGACCCCGGAGCAAGCCTGCGTGCGGGAGTGCCGGGAGGAGCTGGGCGTCGAGATCGAGCTGGGGGCACGGCTCGGCACGGATGTGGCGATCGGCGACGGAGCAACAGTCCTACGGGTGTGGCTGGCGACCCTCGCCGGAGGACACCCCGCCGCGCTGCAGCACCGGCAGCTGCGGTGGTTGGCCGCGTCCGAGCTGGGTGACCTGGAATGGCTGGCCGCCGACCTGCCGCTCGTCGCCGCGCTGCGTGCGCACCTGGTCGGCACGGACCCCGGCTGAGGACGGCGACGGGGCTGTCGCGACGTACCATGGAGGAGCCGTAGCGCGTCCGCGCGGCGTTCCCCATCCGCTCGGAGTACTGCTCGTGGCTGCCCGCACCGACCTGCGCAACGTGGCGATCGTCGCCCACGTCGACCACGGCAAGACCACCCTGGTCGACGCGATGCTGTGGCAGTCGGGGGCGTTCGGCGCCCACCAGGAGCACACCGACCGGATCATGGACTCGATGGATCTCGAGCGCGAGAAGGGCATCACGATCCTCGCGAAGAACACCGCGGTCCGGTACGGCGACACCACCATCAACATCATCGACACCCCCGGCCACGCCGACTTCGGTGGCGAGGTGGAGCGCGGGCTGTCGATGGTGGACGGCGTGGTCCTGCTCGTCGATGCCAGTGAAGGCCCGCTGCCGCAGACGCGCTTCGTCCTGCGCAAGGCACTCGAGGCGAAGATGCCGGTCGTCCTCGTCGTCAACAAGGTCGACCGGTCCGACGCCCGCATCGGCGAGGTGCTGGACGAGACCTACGAGCTGTTCCTCGACCTCGACGCCGACGAGCACCAGATCGAGTTCCCGATCGTCTACTGCAACGCCCGCGCCGGGCACGCCTCGACGACCCGGCCGGAGGACGGCGGGACGCTCGACAGCGAGAGCCTCAAGCCGCTCTTCGACGTCCTGCTCTCGACCATCCCGGCTCCGGAGTTCACCGAGGGCGCTCCGCTGCAGGCACACGTGACCAACCTCGACGCCTCGCCCTACCTCGGCCGGCTGGCCCTGTGCCGGGTGCACAACGGCTACCTGCGCAAGGGACAGTCGGTGGCCTGGTGCAAGATCGACGGCACGGTCGAGCGGGTCAAGCTGACCGAGCTGCTCGGCACCAAGGCGCTGGAGCGGGTGCCGATCGACGAGGCGGGCCCCGGCGACATCGTGGCCATCGCGGGCATTCCCGAGATCACGATCGGGGAGACCCTGACCGACCCGGAGGACCCGCGGCCGCTGCCCGTCATCACCATCGACGAGCCGAGCCTGTCCATGACGGTCGGCATCAACACCGCGCCGCTGGCCGGTGAGAGCGGCAAGAAGATGACCGCCCGGCTGGTCAAGAACCGGCTCGACGCCGAGCTCGTGGGCAACGTCTCGATCCGGGTCGAGCCGACCGAGCGCCCCGACACCTGGGAGGTGCAGGGCCGCGGCGAGCTGCAGCTCGCCGTACTCGTCGAGATCATGCGCCGCGAGGGCTTCGAGCTCACCGTCGGCAAGCCGCAGGTCGTCACCCGCCTCGTCGACGGCAAGGTGCACGAGCCCATGGAGCGGCTGACCATCGACGCGCCCGCCGACTACCAGGGCGTGCTGATCCAGCTGCTGGCGCTGCGCAAGGGCCGGCTGGAGCAGATGGTCGACCACGGCACCGGCTGGATCCGGATGGAGTACATCGTGCCCGCCCGCGGCCTGATCGGCTTCCGCACCGAGTTCCTGACCGAGACCCGCGGCACGGGCCTTCTTCACCACGTCCACGAGAGGTACGAGCCCTGGCACGGCGAGCTGCGCACCCGGCCGACCGGCTCGCTCGTCGCCGACCGGCGGGGACCGACCACCGGCTTCGCACTGGCCAACCTGCAGGAGCGCGGCACGATGTTCGTCGGCCCGGGAACCGAGGTCTACGAAGGCATGATCGTCGGGGAGAACTCGCGCTCCGACGACATGGACGTCAACCCGACCAAGGAGAAGAAGCTCACGAACATGCGCCAGTCGTCCTCTGACGTACTGGTCCCGCTGATCCCGCACCGCATGCTCTCACTCGAGCAGGCGCTGGAGTTCTGCCGGGAGGACGAGTGCGTCGAGGTGACGCCGGCCACCGTGCGCATCCGCAAGGTCGAGCTGTCGGCGAGCGACCGGGAGAAGAACCGCGGCAAGCGGGCGAAGGCCAGGCTGGCCCAGTAGGCAGGCTCACGCTGCAGGCACGCTCGCTACAGGCCGGCTCGCTACAGGCCGGGTCCGTAGGTCAGGCAGATGCCGCTGGTCGTCGCGGTCAGGAAGATGGCGATCAGCGTCCATGCGGCGATGCGCATCCAGCCGGGATGGGCGCCGCCCATGGCCGGCGGCATGTATGCCGGTGGCAGCAGCGAGCCGGCGCGCGAGCGCAGCCACGCGTCGTCGACACAGGCGCTGCCGTCGACAGGGGGGACATGGGCATAACGGTCGGCCATGCGGGCCAGTCTCGTCCCGCGCCGCCGCGCGCGCCAGCGCCGCCCACTGCTCCCTCCGGGTGATAGATCACTAACTAAAGTGTCGATCTTGCTGAGGAGGGCAGAACGGCACTACGTCGCTGCTGCTTCTAGGAGGCATTGTGATCGTTCTCGGCTTGGTCCTGCTCATCGTCGGGTTCCTCCTCAAGATCGCTATCTTGTGGACGCTCGGCGTGATCCTGCTCATCATCGGCGCGGTCCTGCTCGTGCTCGGCCGCTCCGGTCGCGCGGTCGGTGGTCGCAACCACTACTGGTAGGTCCACCGTCTGAACCGCCGTCAGCCAGCCGGCGCGGGCGGTCGGGCAGGATGAGGCCATGACCGAATCCACCCTGCCGCCCGACGCCGGAGGCCGGCTAGACGTCGACCCCGAAGCTGCCGTCCTCGCGGAGGCGGCGACCGCCGTCGACGCCCTCGAGGCACAGGTCGAGATGACGCCGCTGGACTTCCCGCAGCGACTGCTTCTCGTGCATGCCCACCCTGACGACGAGACGATCGGGACGGGCGCCACCATGGCCCGGTACGCCGCGGCCGGCGCCCGGGTGACGCTCGTCACCTGCACTCTGGGTGAGGAGGGCGAGATCGTCGTCGACGACCTCGCCCACCTGGCCAGTGACCGGGACGACGGGCTCGGGCAGCACCGGATCGGCGAGTTGTCCGCGGCCTGCGAGGCCCTCGGCGTACGCGACCATCGCTTCCTCGGCGGTCCCGGGCGCTGGCGCGACAGCGGCATGATGGGTACGCCGCAGAATGCGCGGCCGGAGGCGTTCTGGAACGCCGACCTGGACGAGGCGACCGGCCTGCTGGTCGAGATCGTGCGGGAGACCCGCCCGCAGGTGGTCGTCACCTACGACGGCAACGGCGGGTACGGACACCCCGACCACATCCGTGCCCACGACGTCGCCGCTGCCGCCTTCCACGCCGCCGGCGACCCGGGTCGGTACCCAGGTGCCGGTGAGCCCTGGCAGCCGGCCAAGCTGTACTTCACGACGCTGCCGAACTCCGTCCTGCAGGCAGGCATCGACTACTTCCGCGAGGCCGGCCAGGGCACCGGCTTCTTCGGCGACGTCACCTCCGCCGACGAGCTGCCGTTCGGCGTCCCCGACGACCAGGTGACGACGGAGGTGGACGCGACCGACCAGCTGGCCGCGAAGACGGCTGCGATGCGGGCGCACCGCAGCCAGATCTCCACCGACGGCCCGTTCTTCGCGCTGGCCGACGGCGGCGGGCGGCAGGCCTTCGGCACCGAGTACTACATCCTCGCCGTCGGCGAGCGCGGGCCCGCGAGCGGACCGAACGGGCGCGAGGACGACCTGTTCGCCGGTGTGGTCTGAGGCTCGGCCCGGCTGAATGGGCCGAGCGGGTGAATCGGTGACGCTGCGTAGTTGAAGCCTCGGCAGCGGTGGCACACTCGCAACGGCCACCGAGATCGCGCGGAGCGTGACACCGGTGCTCAGCCGAGACCCCGGGAGCCCCGCATGGCGAAGACACCGACGAACGCAGCGACCGTGCGCAACCCCCTGCTCGCGAGCACAGCCGGCACTGTGCTGTCGGCCGGCAGCGTGGACGTGGGTGCGAGCCGCGAGGCACGCCGGCGCCGGCGACTGTGGACCCTGGCAGCGGTGCTCGGGCTTCCGGCGGCCTATCTGTGGTACCGCGCGCTGGACGGCCGTCCCTTCGACGTCTTCGCCTTCCCGCACGTCGACTGGCTGGTGCTCAGTCCGCTGCTGTTCTTCGTCCTGCTCGGGTTCGTGCTGGTGGGCAGCCAGGTGGGCGCCGGGCGGTCGCCGCACGTGAGCTACCGACCCGAGCAGCTCAAGACCTCGCTCGCCGATGTCGTGGGCATCGACGGGGTGAAGGAAGAGGTCATCCGGTCGATCAACCTGTTCCTGGCGCACAAGGCGTTCGCTGCCGAGATGGGCGGTACGCCGCGCCGCGGCCTGCTCTTCGAGGGGTCGCCGGGCACGGGCAAGACCCACCTGGCCCGCGCCATGGCGAAGGAGGCTGGCGTGCCGTTCCTGTTCGTCTCGGCCACCGCCTTCCAGTCGATGTTCTACGGCGCTACCGCCCGCAAGATCCGTTCGTACTTCAAGGCGCTGCGCAAGGCCGCCCGCCAGGAAGGCGGCGCGATCGGGTTCATCGAGGAGATCGACGCCATCGCGGGCGCCCGTGGCGGCATGTCGGCCACGCCGATGCCCTCGGTGCTCCGGTCCGGCCTGCTGCCCGGAAGCAGGTTCGCCGACGGCCACGTCCCGTCGTACCTGCCTTCGGTCTTCGCTGCAGGGGCCACCGTCGTCAACCACAACATGATCAGCGAAGGAACTGGCGGGGTGGTCAACGAGCTGCTGGTGCAGATGCAGTCCTTCGACGCACCGACCGGCGGACAGAAGCTCGCCGGCGCGGTGATCGACGCCGTCAACCTGCTCCTTCCGGAGCACCGCCAGATCAACAAGCCGGTGCCCCCGCGGACCAACGTGCTGCTGATCGCCGCGACCAACCGGGCCGACAACCTCGATCCGGCGCTGCTTCGCCCAGGCCGGTTCGACCGCCGGCTCACCTTCGAGCTTCCGGCCAAGGCCGGCCGGCGCGAGCTTGTCGACCACTTCCTGCGCACCAAGCGGCACGCGCCTGAGCTCGCCGGCGACGAGCTGCGCGACACCCTCGCCGGTGTCACCCAGGGCTACACCCCGGTGATGATCGAGCACCTGCTCGACGAGGCACTGGTCAACGCCGTACGCCGGGGCGACGGGCAGATGAGCTGGCAGGACATCGAGCGGGCCCGGCTGACCGAGGAGGTCGGCATGGGCCAGCCGGTCGGCTACACCGACTACGAGCGCCGGCTGATCGCCACCCACGAGTCCGGGCACGCCACGCTGGCCTGGCTGACGGCCAACCACCGCCGGCTCGAGGTGCTCACGATCATCAAGCGGCGTGGGTCGCTCGGACTGCTCGCCCATGGCGACCGCGAGGACGTCTACACCCGGTCACGTACGGAGATGCTGGCGCTGATCCAGATCGCTCTGGCCGGACAGTGCGCCGAGGAGCTGTTCATCGGCGACATCTCGACCGGACCCGGGGGTGACCTCGCCTACGCGACCAACGTGGCAGCGGAGATGGTGGGCTCCTGCGGCATGCTCGACTCGCTGGTGTCCTATGCCGCCGTGCAGGGCAGCGCCTTCAGTGACACGAACATCGTGGGGCGGGTGCTGGCCGACCCGCAGGGACGGGCAGCCGTCGAGAAGCTCCTGCACGAGCAGAAGGAGATCGTCCGTGGGCTCATGGGCGAGAACCGCCATCTCGTCGAGGCCCTGCGCGACGCGCTGCTCGAGCGCGAGGAGCTGATCGGCCCCGAGATCTCCGGCGTCCTGGAAGCCGCCCGCGACCGGGCGGGGGCCGCCCAGCCGCCGGTAGCCCCTGCCCAGCCGGTCACGATCGACCTGCGCGAGGCCGAGCCCGCCACCGAGGGCTGAGCCGACACCGACGGCCGACACCGACCGACGGTCCGGAACGCTCACTACGCTTCGCTGGTGACGAGCCGGCTGGCGGGAGCGACCCTCGCCGGCTGGTACGTCGTGCTGGCCGCGCTGGGAGCGCTGGCCGGCCTCGTCGGCGCTTTCCTCATCCCGCTCCACGTCGGACGGACCGTCGCGCCGGTCAGCATCGTCATCGCTGTGGTCGGCAACGTCGCCCTCGCGCTGCTGGGTGCACGCGCAACCGGGAGCCGGGCGGGCGCCGCCGTACCGTGGGTCAGCTGGCTGTTCGTTGCCATCGTCCTGTCGAGTGCCGGTCGCGGCGGCGACATCGTCGTCACCGGTGACGTGGTCGGCTACGGCTACCTGCTGGGCGGGGCTCTCGGCGGCGGCCTCGCGCTGGTGCTCGTGCGTCCCAAGCCGCCGACCCGCGCGCAGCGCTAGCGCCTCGGCCTTCACCCCCCGCCTGCCGGCGCCGATGAGGACCTCCAGGAAGACGGGCGCGAAGGAGCGGCTACGTGGGCGGGGAGCACATCGACGTCGTGCCCGTCTCGGCGCCTGCCGTCGACGGGCCGGCGGCGTCCGCCGCGACGGAGCAGGCGAGGTCGGGCGAGGACGTGGTCGTCATCCGTCTGGTCGGCGGCCGCTATGCCGTGGCCATGTCGGCGGTCGTCGAAGTGGGCCGACTGCCCCAGGTGACACGGGTGCCTGGCCTGCCGACCTGGCTGGTGGGCGTGGCCAACTGGCGCGGGCGCGTGCTCGCCGTGGTCGACGTACGCGGGCTGCTCGGCAGCGCGCTGACCCCCGTGAGCAGCTCGGGCCGGCTGCTGGTGCTGCGCCGGGACGGCCTGGTCCTCGGACTCGTCACCGAGGGCGTGGAGGCTGTCTCGGAGGCCCTGGACGAGACGGTGGAGCCCGCACTGGTCACCCTGCCGCCCGCTGCTGCCGCCCTTCTGTCCGGTCAGCTGACCGATGCCGCCGGACCGCTGGGCATCCTCGACCTTGCCGCCGTCTTCGCCCTGGCAGACACCCTTCCGCGGGCGCGCCGCGCCGGCTGACCGTTCTAAGGGCAGCCCTCTTGCAGGACCGGTTGACCCAACAGGGTGAAGGAACTGTCCGAACGCGCCGAGAACACCCCCGTCGAGTCCGTGGCGTGGAGGTGTCGGTGGAGTCCGTCGAACGACCCGCGTCGCGGCGTACGGCGGAGCTCGCCGCTCTCCCGGACCAGCGCTCCCCGGGCAGCAGTCGTTACGGCGGGGCCGGGCAGTCCCCGTTCGACAGCGTTGACCGCACGCGCACGCCTGCACCGTCGCCGGGCGCCCGCGCCGTCGACCGGGACCGGTCCTCGACCGGCACTGCGCCGCGCCGCTCGGACGACGCGGTCCGCGAGGCCGCAGAGGCGGCCTTCCAAGGCCGGCTGATCCGGGCCAGCGAGGGGGTCACCATCGGCTGCCTGCTCCTCACCCTCGGGTCGGCCGCCGCGCTGTCGGCCTGGGGCAGCGCCGGGGTGACCGTTCATCTAGTGCCTCTCGTCGTCTTCGCGCTCATCGGCGCGACCTTTGCCGCGCTGCTCTCCGGCGTCGGTGCAATCCGCATCCGGTGGGTGCGCGAGAACGTCGGCGTCGTCAGCGCCGCGTTGCTGACTGCGGACCTGGCTGCCGACACGGCGCTGACCGCCGTCAGCGGCGGCATCGCCGGCCCCTACTGGGTGCTGTTCGTCCCGGTGGTGCTCTACGTCGCGGTGTCCGTGCCGACCTGGCTGGCCACCGTGGTCGGGGTCGTCGCCGGCAGCGGGATCGTGATCGGCTCGGCATTCGCACACACGCTCGACACGGGTCATCTCAACCAGCTCGTCGTCGTGCTTCCGCTGCTGCCCGCCTCGGCCTGGTTCGTCGCCACGCTCGCCCTCGCCGTACGCCGGGTCAGCTCGAACGCCAGCCAGGAGCACGCCCTGCTTGCGCGGGACGTCGACGTGCTCACCGGCCTGCTCGACCGGGCCTCCCGCGGCGACCTGGCAATCGACCCGACCCTGCCCGACGACTCGCCCGAAGCGACCATGGAGCTGTCCGCCTCGCTGGGCAGCACGCTGGGCAACCTGCGTCTGCTCGTCTCCCAGATCCGCGGAGGTGGCGAGCAGCTGGCCGCCTCCGCCGGCGAGCTGCTCGCGACCGCCGAGGAGCAGGCGGCTGGTGCCTCTCAGCAGTCCTCTGCCGTGAGCGAGACCACCTCGACGATCGAGGAGCTGGCCGCCACAGCCGCCCAGATCGCCGAGACTGCCGAGGCGGTCGCCCGCTACGCCGCCGAGACGCTGCGGTACGCCGAACAGGGGCGGACCGCGGTCAGCGCCAGCGTCGAGTCGATGGACACCATCGCCTCGCGCGTCGACTCCATCGCCGCCCGGGCGCTGTCGCTCGGCGCGAAGAGCCACGAGATCGGCCGGATCTTGGACGTCATCGACGACCTGGCTGACCAGACCAACCTGCTGGCGCTCAACGCGGCCATCGAGGCAGCCAGGGCCGGCGAGCACGGCCGCGGCTTCGCCGTCGTCGCGGCCGAGGTGCGCAAGCTGGCCGAGCGGGCCCAGGAGTCCACCGGACAGATCCAGGCGATCGTCGGCGAGATCCAGGCCGAGACGAACTCCACCATCATCGCCAGCGAGGAAGGCGCAAAGGAGGTGCGGGCCGGCACCGGCCTGGCCCGGGGGGTCGTGGAGGCGCTGGAGCGGATCTCCGGGATGGTCGACGAGACCACCACCGCGGCCAAAGAGATCTTCATCGCCACCTCCCAGCAGCGCAGCGCCTCCGACCAGGTGGTCGCCGCCATGACTCAGGTCTCCGACGTGTCCCGGCAGTACGCCGTCGGCTCACGGGAGGCGGCCGCGGCAGCAGCCGAGCTCAACGTCCTCGCCGCCGAGCTGCGCGCCTCGATCGCCCAGTTCAAGGTCTGAGCCCCCGCCATGGCGGGCTGGGGGGACGACCCGGAGCTGGTGGCGACGTTCCGCGCCGAGGTCGAGGAGCGGGTGGCCTCGCTGCAGGCCGGACTGCTGCAGCTCGAGGCGGCACCCAACCCGCGTCAGGTAGTGGCCGGGCTGTTCCGGGACGCCCACACGGTCAAGGGGTCGGCCCGCATGCTGGGGCTCGACGGCGTACTTCAGGTCGCCCACTCGGCCGAGGACCTGCTGGGGGCGCTTCGTGACGGGCGCCTCGGCGTACGCCGGGACCTCGTCGACCTCCTGCTGACCGCCTGCGAGGGCATCGCGCGGGCGATGCCCGGAGCACCCAGCCCGGTCCGCCCCGCCGACCTCGACTCGCTCGTCGCCGCGCTGCACGGCGCGCTGAGCGGGACGGACCCCGTCGCTGTCCCTTCCCTGGGCCACCCCGCGGGGGCCGGCGGCGACGATGCGACCGAGTCGGAGCCGACCTCCCGGCACCGGACCAGCGAGTCGATGCGGGTGGCTGCCGCCAAGGTCTACGACCTGCTCGACGTCGTCGGCGAGGTGGAGCTGGGCGCCAGGCGGGTCGAGCAGACGACCGGCACACTGCTCGGGCTCGCGGCCGACCAGGCCCGCTGGGCCTCCGGCCTGCGGGACGCGGTGCTGCGGGCCCGCCTGACGCTGCCCGACGACGCCGAGCTGGCGCTCCACCGGCTCACCAGCCTGACCGACGCCGTGTCGAGTACCAGCCGGGGCCTGCGGGAGCTGGTCGAGACGCACTCGACCGGAGTCGCGCTCGTCCGCGACTCGGCCATGGGCCTGGCGATGGTGCCGCTGCGCCGGGTACTCGGCTCGCTGCCCGTCCTGGTCCGCGAGGTCGCCGCGGGCAGCGCCAAGAACGTCCGGCTCGAGACCAGCGGGCAGGACGTAGAGCTCGACAAGCAGGTGCTGGACTCCCTCGGTGGCGTCATCGAGCACCTGGTGACCAACGCCATCGACCACGGCTGTGAACCGCCGGCGGTGCGCCTGGCGGCCGGCAAGCCGGTTCAGGCGGTGGTGCGCGTGACGGCGCGTAGTGCCAGCGGCACGGTCGTCGTGGAGGTGTCCGACGACGGCGCCGGTGTCGACGAGGAGGCGGTGACCGCGGCAGCAGTGGCGCGCGGCACGATCCCGGCCGATGCCGCCCCGACGGGGGCAGCGCTCTACGAGCTGCTCTTCCTCCCCGCGTTGTCGACGGCCGGGGCAGTGACCGAGACCTCCGGCCGCGGCGTCGGACTGGATGTGGTGCGGGCGGCTGTCGAGAACCTCGGAGGCACCGTCGAGGTGCGCAGCGAGACCGGCGTCGGGACCGTGTTCGTGCTCACTCTGCCTGTGACCCTCGGCGTCCTGCGTTGCCTGGTCGCCAGGGTCGGCACCGAGCGCTACGCCATCCCGGTGCCGGGCGTCGTGGAGTCGGTGAGCCTGCGCGACGCCGAGCTGCACCTGCTCGCGGGTGCCCAGGTCCTCGTTCGGCACGGGCTGTCGCTGCCGCTGCTCGACCTCGGCGCTGCCTTGGGAGTGACTGGCACCCGTGCGCCCAAAGCCGCCCTCGTGGTGCGCTACGGCGACCGCCTGCTCGCCTGGGCGGTCGACCGGCTGGAGGGCGAGCTCGAGATGGTCGTCAAGGACCTCGGTGCCTTCGTCGGCCGGGTCCCACTGGTTTCTGGAGCGACGATCGACGGCGACGGCAGCGTGATCTGCCTGGTGGACCTGCGCGAGCTGGCCGACCGGGTAACCGGGGCCGAGCGGACCGGGACCGTCCCGGTGGCCCGGCCGGACCAGGCGGACCGCCCCGACGGGGCCGACAAGGCCGGCCCGGGGCGCCGGGACGATGGCGCGTTGGGGCGTCGGGCCCGGGTGCTCGTGGTGGAGGACTCGGTCGGCGTTCGTGAGCTCGAGCGGGTGATCCTCGAGGGCGCCGGCTACCTGGTCGAGACCGCGGTGGACGGACTGGACGGCGCCAGCCGGCTGCGCTCGGAACCGGCCGACCTGGTCGTCTCCGATGTCGAGATGCCAGGGATGGACGGCTTCGCACTGACCCGCATGATCCGGCGCACGACAGGGTGGGAGCAGGTGCCGGTGATCATCATGACGTCCCGCGGCGAGGAGGACGCCCGCCGGGCCGGGCTGGAGGCCGGCGCGAGCGCCTATCTGCTCAAGAGCGAGTTCGACCAGAGCCAGCTGGTTGAGACCGTCCGCCGCTTGGTGGGTCAGTAGCTCAGCGGGTCACCAGCTCGGTGGGTCCCGGGCTGAAGCCGGGGGTCAAAAGAGCCGAGGAAGACGTATGCCTACCGTCGTGATTGCCGACGACAGCCCCACGCTGCGCCGCATCGTCTCCTCCGTGTTGAGCCGGGAGGGGTACGACGTCGTCGAGGCCGCCGACGGGGTCGAGGCGGTGCAGGCCGTCTTCCGCACCCAGCCCGACGCCGTCGTCCTCGACGTGCAGATGCCCCGCGTGTCCGGCTACGTCGCTGCCCGGCTGCTCAAGGACGACTGGCAGACCGCTGACATCCCGATCGTCCTGCTGACCTCGCTCGACGCTGCCAGCGACCGCTACTGGGGCGCCCAGACCGGGGCCGACCGCTACCTGACCAAGGACTTCGAAGCACCGCAGCTGGTCGCCGCGGTCGGCGAGATGCTCACGGCGGCCGAGGTGGCGCGCGAGGGCCGCCCGCCTCTGCGCCCCGACGCCCTGGAGCTGTCCGACGACGACGTGCTCAGCCGGGTCTGCGACCTGCTCGACCGCAAGCTGTTCGAGACCTCGGTCGCCGGCGAGGTGACCGCACTGGCCGCCACCGCACACGGCTTCGAGGCGACGGTTTCCGGCCTCCTGGGCGTGCTCGCCCGGTTCGTGGACTACGACCTGGCGGCGGTGCTCCTGCTGCACGAGAAGGCGGCGTACGTCGCGGTCGCGCACCCCACGGCGCAGTCGCACTATGCGGAGTTCGTGAAGTCGGCGGCCGAGACGATGGCGTCCTCCACCGGGACCGACTACGACGCAGGCCAGGTCGACGCCAGGGTGGCCGACACCGAGCAGTTCCTGGTTGCCGACCCGGACGAGCTGCCGGGCGGGGCCGAGTCGGCCGCGATGGCGACGTTCCTGTCCATGCCACTGCGCGGCCATGGCGGCGAGGTCGTTGGCCTGCTCGCCCTGTCGGCCGCCTCGAAGAACGCGTTCGGCGAGACCGCGCTGGCGACCCTGCGCCTCGTCGAGATGCCGGCCGCCATCGTGATCGACAACGCCCGGCTGGCCGGCGCCCGGACAGGCTGAACACCCCACCGCCAGGTACTGTCGGCCGCATGCCAGCCGGCTCGGTCGATCCGCTCGAGTACCGGCGGGTGGTTGCCCGGTTCGCCACCGGGATCACCGTGGTGACCACGCAGCACGAGGGCGCCCATCACGCGATGACCGTCAACTCGTTCACCTCCGTCTCGCTGGTCCCCCTGCTGGTGCTGATCTCGGTCGAGAAGATCGCCCGGTTTCACCCCGCCGTGCTCGCTGCCGGGGTGTGGGGTGTGTCGGTGCTCGCAGCCGGCCAGGAGGACGTCGCGCGCTGGTTCGCCACCCGGGGCCGCCCATCCACGGAGGACCAGTTCGACGGGATCCGGCACCGGCACGGTCCGGAGACCGGGACGTTGCTGCTCGACGACGCGCTGGCCACGCTCGAGTGCCGGACGGTCTCGGTCACCGATGCCGGGGACCACACGGTCGTCCTCGGCGAGGTGCTCAGCGTCCGCCGGCCGGCCACCGGCGAGCCGCTGCTGTACTTCGACAGCCGCTACCACTCCTTCGACCCGGCGGACCGGCGCGACTGAGCCGCGCTCAGAGAAGGGTGTAGGTCTGGCCGTCCTTGGTGTCGGTCACCGTCACCCCGGCTGCACCCAGAGCGTCCCGGAGCCGGTCGGACTCGGCGAAGTCCCGGGCCGACCTGGCTGCCGCACGGGCGGCCAGCAGCGCCTCGGCTCCTGCCGGCAGGGCGGCCGGAGCCCGGGAGCGGCCGACGTCACGAGCGAGGTCGAGCCCGAAGAGCGCGTCGAGATGGGCGAACGTCTCGAACTTGGACCCTGCTCCGATGCGGTCGTCCTTCTCCAGCCGGCGCAGGACCTGCAGCGCCCGCGCTGTGTCGAGATCGTCGTCGAAGGCTGCGTAGGCCTCGCTCACGTGGTCGGCGGCCATCGACTCGCTGGCCGAGTCGGCCCACTCCGCCACCCGCCCCCGCCAGCGGGTCAGGGTCCGGTCGGCCGCCGAGAGGACGTCCCAGGTGAGGTTGAGCTGCTGGCGGTAGCGGTGCTCGAGGAAGGCGAGCCGGACCGCCAGCGGGTCGAACCCGCGCGCCACCACATCGGAGAGCAGCACGACGTTGCCCGTCGACTTCGCCATCTTGCGGCCCTCGAACAGCAGGTGCTCGCCGTGCACCCAGTGCTGGACGACCTCGTGGCCGACCCGCGAGTTGCTCTGCGCGCGCTCGTCCTCGTGGTGCGGGAAGCGCAGGTCGATCCCGCCGGTGTGGATGTCGATGCGGTCGCCGAGGTAGTGCAGCGACATGGCCGAGCACTCCACGTGCCAGCCCGGGAAGCCGGGTCCCCACGGCGACTCCCAGACCATCGCCCGGTTGCGACCGGCGCCTTTCCACAGCGCCCAGTCGGCCTGGAAGCGCTTGGCGTCCTCGACCGCCTGGTCCTGCCGGTGTCCCGGCCGCAGCTGGTCGAGCCGGTTGCCCGACAGCGCGCCGTACGACGGGACCGAGCGGGCGTCGAAGAAGACCGAGCCGCCGGGCGCCGGATAGGCGTGGCCGGCCGCGACCAGGGACTCGATGAGGGTCAGCATCAGCTCGATGCACTCCGACGCCCGCGGGTAGGCGGTGGCCGGGTAGACGTTGAGGGCGGCCAGGTCGGCGTGGAACTGAGCCTCGTAGAAGCGCGCGACCTCGAAGGCCGACTTGCCCTCGGCGCGAGCCTGCGCCAGCACCTTGTCCTCGCCCTCGTCGAGGGTGTCGTCCTCGAGATGGCCGACGTCGGTGATGTTCTGCACCAGGTCGACCCGCAGGTGGTGGCGCTGCGCCACCCGCTGGATGAGGTCGGTCAGCAGGAACGTCCGCAGGTTGCCGACGTGGGCGTAGCGGTAGACGGTCGGGCCGCAGGCATAGACCTTGAGCACGCCGGGGGAGATCGGGACGATCTCCTCGAGTTGGCGGGTCCGGGTGTCGGTCAGTCTCAGCACGCTTCCCAGCGTAGGCACAAGCGGCGCACAATCACGGCAGCAAGCCAGGAGGTGCCGATGGGCCGCCCGAGGTCGGGATGGGACTGTCCGCCGCCGCGCCGCCGCTGGCGCGCCAGGATGCTCTTCCGGCGACGGGCCGGACGCCGCTACCCGACCGGCCGCCGGTGGCACCGGACGACTGTCCTGCGCTGGCCGCTGCGGACGCTTCTGTGGCTGTGTGTGGCCGCCAGTTGCTGGCTGCTCGCCGGGCCGATGCTCGCCGCCGTCGGGCTGTTCGCGATGGAGACCGTGGTGCTGCTGGCCACCCTGCGCAGGCTGCCGCCACCCGGGCGTCGTGGCGGTGGGCGGCGACCGCCCGACGCCGGCGTACGAGAGCCGCGGCGCCCGCACCCCACCTCCGGTCTGGGCGCGATGGCGCTGCCGCTGCCCGGCGACCCTCGGGTCAGTTGAGTCGCGCCCGAGCCATCCGAGCCTGCCTGAGCGCTGTCTCCGCAGTGCTCGGGTCGACGGGCGCTATCGCCTCGGCGTAGGCGTCGAGCTCCGCTGCACCGCCGGCGTAGTCGCCCAGGCGCGCCAGCAGCTCCCCGCGCTCGCCCCGCAGGCCGGCCGGGTGGCGCGGCAGCAGCAGGGACAGCTCGACCGCCCACAGCCGTGCTCGCGCCGTCTCGATCGACCGGTCTCCGTCGGCGCCCCGGGCCCGCAGGTTGGCGAGCACTCTCAGCAGGATGTCCGCCGGCGCCCTTGGCTCGAGATCCGACCGGGTCAGCTCACGGCCGGTCGTCTCGTGCACCAGCCGCTCGGCGTCCGGCTCCGACAGCAGCCGGCCGCCCGCGAACGGGTCGACCAGCTGGTGCTCGCCGTTCGGCGGCCCGACCGCAACCACGAAGTGTCCCGGTAGGCCCACGCCGTAGGCCGGCACGGCCAACCGGCGGGCGACCTCGAGCCAGACCACCGACAGCAGGATCGGCAGTCCGCGCCGGCGGGTCAGCACCTCGGGAAGCAGCGAGCTCCTGATGTCGAGGTAGTCCTCCCCGGTGCCACCGAAGCCGGCCCGCGCTCCGAGTGCGCGCCGCAGCCCGTCGGCCGCCTGTGCCGGCCGGGCTCCCGGCTCGACGTCGCCTCGGGCGTCCCTCGCCAGGCCGTCGAGCTGTGCCAGGTACGGCGCCGGGTCGAGGTCGGGCTCGACCTCGGCGGCGACCAGCAGGCAGGCGAGCGCGAGGTCGACCGGGTCGGTCCGGACGACCTCGGCGAAACGGGCGCGTGAGGACGCGCTCACCGGCGGGCCGGCGGGACCCGCTTGGCGGCCACCACGGTCCGGTCGTCGATGGCTACCTCTCCCGCCCGGGTGCGCACGAGCAGGACGCCACCACCCCAGGACAAGAGGTCGCCGAGGACGTCGCCGAACACGGCCCGGCCGTCCCGTTCACCCAGCACACGACGTACGACGACCCGGCTGCCTACGTCGGCAGCGGTCAGCGCGAGCGACGGGGCGGCCATCCGGGACACCCCCGATGTGACGCGGACATGGGACGATCCGATACTAGGAGCCGATTCCGCACCCGACGGCCGCCCTTGCCCGGCAGCGGCCGCCCAGCACTGGAGGATCCCACCCGTGACCTACGTCATCGCCGAGCCGTGCATCGACATCCTCGACAAGGCCTGCATCGAGGAGTGCCCGGTCGACTGCATCTACGAGGGTGCGCGGATGCTCTACATCCAGCCGGACGAGTGCGTCGACTGTGGTGCCTGCGAGCCGGTCTGCCCGGTCGAGGCGATCTTCTACGAGGACGACGTCCCGGCGCAGTGGAAGCAGTACTACACGGCCAACGTGGACTTCTTCACCGAGACGACGACTCTCGGCTCGCCCGGCGGCGCCTCGAAGGTCGGCAAGATCGACGCGGACCACACGATCGTCACCGCCGTCCCGTTCCAGGGTGAAGCCCACTGACGGCAACGCCGTTGACTGCCCGGACCGCCGTCGCGGCCCGGCTGCCCGACTTCCCCTGGGACCGGCTCGCGCCCTACGGCGCCATCGCCCGGGCCCATCCCGGCGGCATCGCCGACCTCTCCATCGGTACGCCGGTCGACTCGACACCGGCTGTCGTCCAGGAGGCGCTGCGGTCGACCGCTGACGCGCCCGGCTACCCCTACACCGCCGGCACGCCGTCGGTGCGGGAGGCAGCAGCCCGCTGGCTCGGCCGGGCCCTGAAGGTGGACGTCGACCCGGCGAACGTGCTGCCCACGGTCGGCTCCAAGGAGCTGGTCGCGCTGCTCCCCACCCTGTTGGGCCTGGGCGCCGGTGACCGGGTGGTGATCCCGCAGCTCGCCTACCCGACGTACGACGTGGGCGTGCGGATGGCCGGCGCGACGCCGGTCACGTCGGACGGTCTGCTGGGCGTCGGGCCGGCTGCCGTAGGGCTGCTGTGGGTCAACTCACCGGCCAACCCGACCGGACGGGTGCTCCCGGCCGAGCACCTGCGCAAGGTCGTCGACTGGGCCCGCGAGCGCGGCGCGGTGGTGGCGAGCGACGAGTGCTACGCCGCCTTCGGCTGGGAGGCCGAGCCCGTCTCGATCCTCGACCCGGCCGTCTGCGGCGGCTCGCACGAGGGCCTGCTGGCCGTCCACTCGCTGTCGAAGCGCTCGAACTTGGCCGGCTACCGGGCCGGCTTCGTCGCCGGTGACCCCGCGCTGGTCGCCGAGCTGCTCGAGGTCCGCAAGCAGCTGGGCCTGATCGTGGCGGCGCCGGTGCAGGCGGCGATGGTGGCCGCCCTCGACGACGACGCCCATGTCGAGGAGCAGCGAGCCCGCTACGCCGCTCGCCGGAGCGTGCTCCGGCCGGCGCTGGAGGCGGCGGGGTGGCAGGTCGAGCACAGCGAGGCCGGGCTCTACCTGTGGGCGCGCCACCCGGCGTACGACGGATGGGCCTCGGTCGCCCGGCTGGCCGAGTTGGGCGTCCTCGTCGCGCCGGGGGATTTCTACGGCGCGGCCGGTGCCGGGCACATTCGGGTAGCGCTCACCGCCACCGACGAGCGGGTCACGGCCGCCGCCGAGCGGCTCCGCGCGCTGTGAGCGGTCGGCCCGCCGGCCGGTGGCGGGGCCGCCCGGGCGGTTCCCTGCGGAAACTGCGCAGACCGACTGTGGCCGAGGCCGGCGGCGGACCCGCCGTTAGGCTGACGGCCATGACCGCGACGACCGGCACGGCTGTCAGCCCGCTCTCGGAGCAGCTGGACGGGCTGTGGGAGCACCGAGCGGAGCTCTCCGAGCAGGACGCCGCTGCCCGCGCCGTCGTGATGGAGGCCGTGGACGCACTTGACGCCGGAACGGCCCGGGTGGCGAAGGTCGATCCCGGCACCGGTGCGGTGGTCGTCGACGAGCGGGCGAAGCGGGCGATTTTGCTGTCGTTCCGGGTCCTGCCGATGGGCGAGTCGGCAGCGGGACAGTTCCGCTACCGCGACCGGATGCCGCTCAAGACCCGCTTCGACGGCGTGCGGGTCGTGCCGGGCGCGATCGTGCGCTGGGGCGCGTTCGTGGCTCCGGGCGCGGTGCTGATGCCGAGCTACACCAACATCGGCGGCTACGTCGGGGCCGGCACCCTGGTCGACACGTGGGCCACGGTCGGCTCGTGCGCCCAGGTCGGCGAGCGCGTGCACCTGTCCGGCGGGGTGGGGCTGGGTGGTGTGCTCGAGCCGCCGCAGGCCGCACCGGTGGTCGTCGAGGACGACGCGTTCGTCGGGTCCCGCTGCATGGTGGTCGAAGGAGCCCGGGTACGCCGGGGAGCCAAGCTCGGCGCCGGCGCGATCCTCACCTCGAGCACCCGGGTGTACGACGCGGAGTCCGGCGACGAGCTGCTCCGCGGCGAGGTGCCCGTACGTGCCGTCGCGGTCGGGTCGACCCGGGTGAAGAGCTTTCCCGGGGGGGACTTCGGGATGCCGTGCCTGCTCGTGTTGAGGACGCTGGCCGAGGACGAGATCCACGACAAGCTCGCCCTCAACGAGGTGCTCCGCCAGCACGGCGTCGCGCCGTGAGCCTCTCATGATCGACCTCGCCCGCTCCGCCGAAGGACTGACGGCGGCGCTGGTGGACATCCCGTCGGTGTCCGGGTCGGAGGCCCGCATCGCCGACGAGATCGAGACGGCCCTGCGCTCGTTGCCGCACCTGCGGGTGGAGCGCGCCGGCGACGCCGTGGTCGCGCGCACGTCGCTGGGCCGCGGCAAGCGGGTGGTGCTCGCCGGGCATGTCGACACTGTTCCCGTCGCGGACAACCTGCCGGCCCGCCGCGACGGCGACCGCCTCCGGGGCTGCGGGACCAGCGACATGAAGAGCGGCGTGGCGGTGATGCTGCGCCTGGCCGCGGCGCTGGTCGAACCGGCCCGCGACGTGACCTACCTGTTCTACGACAACGAGGAGGTGGAGGCGGCCCGCAACGGGCTCGGCCGGCTCGCCCGCGAGCACCGTGACTGGCTGCAGGGCGACCTCGCCCTCCTGCTGGAGCCGACCTCGGGACGGGTCGAGGCGGGCTGCCAGGGCACGATGCGGGTGCTGCTCGTCGTACCCGGCAAGCGGGCGCACACCGCCCGGTCCTGGCTGGGCGAGAACGCGATCCATGCCGCCGCGCCGGTCCTCGTCCGGCTGGTCGCCTACGACACCCGGGTCGTCGTGATCGACGGCTGCGAGTACCGCGAGGGCCTCAACGCCGTCCGCATCGAGGGCGGCGTCGCCGGCAACGTGGTGCCTGACCGTTGCACGGTCGCTCTCAACTTCCGCTTCGCACCGGATCGCTCCGAAGCCGAGGCGCTGGCGCACGTCCAAGAGCTGTTCGCGCCGTACGAGTGCGTCCTGGTGGACTCGGCAGCGGGCGCGCTGCCAGGGCTGACTGCGCCCGCGGCAGCCGAGTTCGTCGCCGCGCTCGGCATGGAGCCGGTCGCCAAGCTGGGCTGGACCGATGTGGCCCGGTTCGCCGCGCTCGGCATACCCGCCGTCAACTTCGGCCCGGGTGACCCCAACCTGGCCCACACCCGCGAGGAGTACGTCGAGCTGCCGCGGATCGGTGAGTGCGAAGCCCTCCTGCACGGGTATCTCTCGCGCTGACCGTCCCCTTCCTGACCCAAGGAGCAGACCTCGTGACCGAGCAGCTATCCGGCAAGACCATCGCGTTTCTCGTGGCCAACGAAGGCATCGAGCAGGTCGAGTTGACCGAGCCCTGGGCGGCGGTGGAGAAGGCCGGCGGTGTCCCGATGCTGGTGGCTCCCGAAGCCGGCTCCGCGCAGGCCTTCAACCACCTCGACAAGGCTGACAGCTTCGACGTCGACGTCACTCTCGAGGCGACGGACGTCTCCCAGTTCGACGGCCTCGTGCTGCCGGGCGGCGTGGCCAACCCGGACCAGCTTCGGGCCAAGCCGGCCGCGGTGGCCTTCGCGAAGTCCTTCGTCGACGCCGGCAAGCCGGTGGCGGTGATCTGCCATGGGCCGTGGACGCTGGTCGAGGCGGACGTGCTGGCAGGTCGCACGCTGACCTCGTGGCCGAGCCTGCAGACCGACATCCGCAACGCCGGCGGCACCTGGGTCGACGAGCAGGTGCACGTCGACCGAGGTCCCAACACGTTGATCAGCAGCCGCAACCCCGACGACCTCGGGGCTTTCTGCGCGACGTTGGTGGAGGAGTTCGCCGCCGGCTGACCGCTGGCGGATAACCTCAACCCATGTCCTCAGAAGACGCCGCCCGGGCTGCGGCTCGGACCGTGCGGGTCGGCGAGCAGGCCAGCGGGCTCGCCGCGGCGGAGAACGACGGCGGCCGCCCTGAGAAGCAGCGCGGGCCGGTGACGCTGCGTGGCAGCCAGGTGTCGGCGACCACGACTGACCAGCGGCTTCTCGACATCCGCGGGCCCTCCGACTGGGTGCACACCGACCCGTGGCGGGTGCTGCGCATCCAGTCCGAGTTCGTCGAGGGCTTCGGCCTGCTCGCCGAGCTGCCGGCCGCCGTCAGCGTCTTCGGCTCGGCGCGTACCCCCCTCGACCATCCTGACTACGCCACCGGGCTCGATCTGGGCGGCCGGCTGGCGCGCGCCGGGTTCGCGGTCGTCACCGGCGGCGGACCCGGCGTCATGGAGGCGGTCAACCGTGGCGCGCAGGAGGCGGGTGGCCTCTCGGTCGGCCTCGGCATCGAGCTGCCGTTCGAGCAGCGGCTCAACGACTGGGTCGACCTCGGGATCTCCTTCCGCTACTTCTTCATCCGCAAGACGATGTTCGTGAAGTACGCGCAGGCGTTCGTGGTCCTGCCCGGCGGGTTCGGCACGCTTGACGAGCTGTTCGAGGCGCTGACCCTCGTGCAGACCCGCAAGGTGACGATGTTCCCGGTGGTCCTGGTGGGCAAGGCGTACTGGTCCGGCCTGCTCGACTGGCTGCGCGAGTCGGTGCTCGCCGCTGACCGCATCTCACCGCCGGACCTCGACCTGGTCCACTGCACCGACGACCTTGACGAGGTGGTCGCGCTCATCGCGGCGGCAGCGACAGCTCGCACAGAGCGGGCCGGCTAGCTGAGCACCATCTGCGTGTTCTGCGCCTCGAGCACGACCATTCCCGCGCACTACGTCGAGCTGGCCGCAGCAGTCGGCAGGGAGCTCGCCGCCCGCGGCCACGACCTCGTCTCCGGTGGCGGCCGCGTCTCCTGCATGGGTGCGGTCGCCCAGGCGGCCCGCGCGGGAGGTGCGCGCACGGTCGGGGTGATCCCCCGCGGTCTGCTCGCCTACGAGGTCGCCGACGAGCACGCCGACGAGCTGGTCGTGACCGAGACGATGCGGGAGCGCAAGGCCGAGATGGACCGGCGGGCCGACGCCTTCCTGACGCTGCCGGGGGGCATCGGCACCCTCGAGGAGCTGCTCGAGATCTGGGTGGCTCGCACGCTCGGCATGCATGACAAGCCGGTAGTCGTGCTCGACCCGGACGACGCCTTCGGCCCGTTGCGGGCCCAGATCGACCAGCTGGTCGAGAGAGGCTTCGCCCGGCCGAGCATCCACCTTTCGATCGACTGGACGCGTACGCCGGCCGAGGCCATCGACCGCTGCGAGGCGGCGCAGCAGAAGCAGGCGCCGTCGCCGGACGAGGAGCTGGAGGCCGAGCCGTAGACCCGGGCCGTGGCCCCGGGCCGTGGCCCCGGGCCGCGAGCAGGCTCAGCACCGTCAGCCGGCGAGGGCGTCCTCGTCGAAGGAACCGGCCTGGACACCGGCGCCGCCCGCGCTACCGGCCGGCGGCTTCTGTGCCCCGCGGCCACCACCCGGGTGAGCCGGCCGCACGCCCGGCGTGTGCTCGGTGACAGCTCTTGCCGTCTTCTTGCCGTCGGCGTCGAGGGCCACCACGCCGGCCTGCTCACCACGCTTGAGGGTTCCGACCGCGACGACCGCGCCGTCCTTGCGGATCTTCGTGTCGGCCGTGAGGAGGTAGGTCCCGCTGACCCCGTCGGTGCTGGTGATGGTGATGGCAGTGTCGTTGACGGCGGTGACCTCACCGCGCTGGACGCTCATGGTCCGCACGCCGTCCTTGGTCTGCACGACGTACTGCCCGTGCAGCACCCGGCCGAGGCCACCGGCGGCCCGGTGACCCCCCGCAGCCGGTCCCGGAGCCGGTCCGACCGGAGCGCCGGCCGCCGGACCGGTGGGGCTCGGGCTGGTGGAGGCGGCACTGGCGACACCGGTGACGACGGCGGCACCGAGCAGGCCGGCCCCGGCCCAGGCAGCGACCATGACTGCGGTACGACGGGACACACTCATCTGAGGTCCTCCGTTTGCTGCGCGCGACGGCGCGCGCGGACTTCCAGTGTCAACTTCCCGGTCTCGACTTCCAGTGTCCGTCACAGGCGGGTGCGCCGGTGCCCGGTGATGTTCGGACTGGGTAAGAGCTCAAGCAAGCCCGCGTCGGGCGACCGTGACGTCGCTGGTGCCACGGATGGCCCGCACGGTGTCCAGCACCCGCCTGGTGGTTGCCACCTGGTGGGCGCGGAACACCCTGGCCCCGAGCCACGCACTGACCGCCGTGGCTGCCAGTGTCGCCTCCAGCCGGTCGTCCACCGGCAGGTCCAGGGCCTCACCGAGGAAGTCCTTGTTCGACAGCGCGACGAGCACCGGCCAGCCGGTCGCCACCAGCTCGCCCAGCCGTCTGGTCACCTCCAGCGAGTGCCGGCTGTTCTTGCCGAAGTCGTGGCCCGGGTCGACCAGCACCCCGTCCCGGCGTACGCCGAGGGCGACCGCCCGGTCGGCGAGCGCCACGGTGGTCCTCACCACGTCGGCGACGACGTCGCGGTAGCCGGCCCGGTGCGGCCGGGTGCGTGGGGACGCCGGCCCGCAGTGCGTGCAGACCAGCCCGAGGCCGCGCTCGGCTGCCACCTCGGCAAGCCGCGGGTCGGCGCCGCCCCAGACGTCGTTGAGCAAGTCGGCTCCGGCGTCCGCCACCGCCTCGCCGACCTCCGCGCGCCAGGTGTCCACGCTGATGACGACGTCGGGATGCCGGCCACGCACCGCTGCCACCAGGTCCGCCGTACGCCGGATCTCCTCGGCCGGGTCCACCTCCACGCCGGGGCCGGCCTTGACCCCCCCGATGTCGACGATGTCGGCGCCCTCGTGGACCGCGCGGTCGACCGCCTCCAGGGCGGCGCCGAAGGTGTAGGTCGTTCCTCGGTCGAAGAACGAGTCGGGGGTGCGGTTGACGATTGCCATGACCAGCAGCTCATCGGTACCGAACTCGCGTCCACCCAGCCGTAGCGTCACACCCCGGATCTTCTCGCGCGCCGGTAACGGGTGCCCGTGGCACGATCGACGAGGTCTAGCCGTCGGAGGTCGCCTGTGCTGCCGCTCGAGCTGCTCGTCGTCGCGGTCGTCGTCGCCACCGCGATCATGGTGGCGCGTGGGCGCGGAGACGGGCTGGCGCCCGCGCCGCCGGATGCCGGCGGGGTCGGCATCGGGCCGACCGGCCGCGTCGAGGCCGCCGAGGTCGCCGAGCTGCGGTTCGGCCTCGCCTTCCGGGGCTACCGGATGGCCGAGGTCGACTTCGTCCTCGCGCGGCTCGCCGAGCAGCTGCGCGCCCGCGACGACGAGCTGGCCACCCTGCGGGGCGCCGGCCCTGCCCTGCCCGCGGGCAGTGGCGCTGATGGCTGAGCTCACGCTCCAGGTGGAGGTACGGGCCCCGGTCGAGGTGGTCTGGGCGGCCGCCACCGACTGGGTCGGGCAGTCGAGCTGGGTGTTCGCCACCACCGTCCGGCCCACGCACCGGGACGGCCGCGGGGTCGGCGGTCGGCTGGAGGCGTTCACGGGCGTCGGGAAGGTCGGCTTCCTCGACCCGATGCAGATCACGTCCTGGGAGCCGCCGCACCGCTGCGTCGTACTCCATCTCGGCCGGGTCGTGCGGGGCTCCGCCGCTTTCGAGGTCGAGCCGGTCGGGACCGCCGGCGCCCGGCTGGTCTGGACCGAGTGGCTGGTGCCACCACTCGGACTGCTGGGCCAGCTCGGCTTCCTGCTGGTCCGCCCCTTCGCCGCCGCCGGGATCCAGCGGTCGCTGCGCACGTTCGCCCGCCTGGTCGAGTCGGGCGAGCTCCCGGCCGTCGCCGCCTGAGCGGACCCGGAACTCCCGTGGACGACCTCGTCGTGGGCGCCGACGGGCGGTCGCGCTGCGGCTGGGGGGCGTCCGCGCCGGAGTACATCGGGTACCACGACGAGGAGTGGGGGGTTCCCCTGCGCGGGGACGACGCGCTGTTCGAGCGCGTCTGCCTGGAGGCGTTCCAGGCGGGGCTGTCCTGGCTCACGATCCTGCGCAAGCGGCCCGCCTTTCGCGCCGCCTTCGCCGGCTTCTCCATCGAGGCGGTCGCCCGTTTCGACGACACCGACCTGAGCCGGCTGCTCGCCGACGCCGCAATCGTGCGCAACCGGGCCAAGATCGAGGCGGCCGTCCACAACGCAGCCGTCGCCCGCGAGCTGCCCGAGGGGCTGAGCGCGCTGCTCTGGTCGTTCCGACCGGACGAGCGCCGGCCCCGGCCGGGCCGGCTGGCCGAGGTGCCTGCGGTGACGTCCGAGGCGTCGGCGATGGCCGCCGAGCTCAAGCGCCGCGGCATGCGCTTCGTCGGCCCGACGACCGCCTACGCGCTGATGCAGGCCACCGGCATGGTGGATGACCACCTCGCCGGCTGTTGGCGGGCAGTGCCGACCTAGCGGCCCGAGAAGGTCGGCGGCCGCTTGGCCACGAACGACGACACTGCCTCGCGTGCATCGTCGGTGGCGGCGGCGAGCGCCTGCAGGTCGGCCTCCTTCTCCAGCGCTGCCGCCAGGTCCGACGTCGCCGCGTAGCCCAGTGACTCCTTGATCGCCGCGTACGCCCGTGTCGGGCCGGCCGCCAGCCGCGCGGCCAGCTCGCCCGCCGCAGCCATCAGCTCCTCGCCCGGAACGACACCGTTGACCAGCCCCATCTCCAACGCCTGCCGCGCACTGACCGGTTCGGCGAGCATCGAGATGGCGAGTGCGCGCGAGTAGCCCACCAGGCGCTGCAGCGTCCACGATGCGCCGGCGTCGACGGTCAGGCCGATCCGCGCGAACGCCAGCAGGAAGGCGGCCTCCTCGGCGGCGAGCCGGAAGTCGGCAGCGAAGGCCAGCGAGGCGCCCGCGCCGGCGGCGATGCCGTTCACGGCTGCCACGATCGGCTTCGGCATGGACGTCATGCCGAGGATGATCGGGTTGTAGTGCTCGCGGAGCGTGTCGCGGACGGCCCCCGACATGTCAGCCGCGGCCACCTCTTTGAGGTCCTGGCCGGCGCAGAAAGCGCGCCCGGCCCCGGTGAGCAGCAGCGCCCGGACCCGGTCGTCCTCGCGAGCCTCGGCCAGCGCCGCCTGAAGCGCCTCCTTGAGCTCGTTGGTGGCGGCGTTGAGGGCCTCCGGACGGTTGAGGGTGATCGTCGCAACGCCCTCGGACACGGCGTACAGCACGCTGTCAGACACGGTGGGACCTCCGGTTCGACGGGCTCGGACCATCAGACCACAGCGGGCGGGGACCCTCGCAGTTTCCGCATCCGCGACGATTGCGAGAGAATCTTGGCGCAGGCGCACCACCCGCCGCTCCACACCGCCCTCGGGCGGCCCGGGCCGGCGGCATTCCGCATGTCGACGCAGCTTGTGAGGGGAGCACCACATGGCGGCCATGAAGCCGCGGACGGGCGACGGTCCGCTCGAGGTCACGAAGGAGGGCCGCGGCATCGTCATGCGGGTCCCGCTCGAGGGCGGTGGACGACTGGTGGTGGAGCTCTCCGCCGACGAGGCGAACTCCCTGGGCGACGCGCTGAAGAACGTTGCCGGCTGAGCCGACCCGGGCGCGCGCCGTCCCACCCGTGAGGCGCTGAGGTGCCCGCGCCCCGGTTGCGTCTCGTCACCGCCCTTCCGGTCGGCACCGACCAGTCGCAGGCCGTTGCCGTGCCGGTGCGCAGGAGCGAGGAGGGCCCGCAGCCCGACCTGGCCGGTGCCCCTGGCCTCGACGGTCTCGACCCGGCCGACGTCGGCCGCCACCTGGAGCGGGAGAAGGTGACCGGGGAGGCCGGCGAGGTGCTCGCCGTACCGCTCGTCGGCGCCGGACCGGAGCTGCTGCTGCTGGTGGGCACGGGTGACGGCTCACCGGCCGCCCTGCGGCGGGCGGGAGCGGCGCTGGCCCGGCGGGCCCGGGCGGTGGCGACAGTCTCGACGACACTGCTGCTCGGCGTCGACGCAGCGGGCACCCGCGCCTTTGCCGAGGGTCTGCTCCTGGCGTCCTACGCGTTCTCGCAGAAGCGCGAACCCAAGGCGCCCGCGCTGCGCTCGGTGGACGCGGCGGTGACCGCCCGCACCCGTGAGCGCCAGCAGGCCGGCCTCGAGCTGGCCCTGGCGACGGCGGCTGCGACGACGCTGGCCCGCGACCTGGTCAACACGCCGTCGTACGTCAAGACGCCCGCGTGGCTGGCCAGGCAGGCCCGCGGCCTCGGCGGCCCCCGTCGTGGGCTGGCCGTGCGCGTGCGCGAGCCGGCCGAACTCGCGGCCGGTGGCTTCGGCGGGATCCTGGCGGTCGGAGCCGGGTCGACGCGCGGACCGCGGCTGATCGAGCTGTCCTACTCCCCGGCCGGTGCGCGTCGCCACGTCGTCCTGGTGGGGAAGGGGATCACCTTCGACTCCGGCGGCCTCTCGCTGAAGCCGCCGGAGGGCATGCCGGCGATGAAGACCGACATGGCCGGCGGGGCAGCGGTGCTCGCGGTGCTGTCCGCGCTGCCCGCGCTGGGCCTGCCGGTGCGGGTGACCGGCCTGGTGCCGGCCGCGGAGAACATGCCTTCCGGTACGGCGCAACGCCCCGGTGACGTGATCACCCAGTACGGCGGGACGACCGTAGAGGTGCTCAACACCGATGCCGAGGGGCGGCTGGTGCTCGCCGACGCGCTGGCCTATGCCGCGGCCGAGCTCGCCCCGGACGTCCTGGTCGACATCGCCACCCTGACCGGTGCGATGCCCATCGCGCTGGGCAGGCGCACGGCGGGCCTGTTCAGCTCGGACGACCGGCTGGCCGACCAGCTGCTGGCGGCCGGTGCGGAGGCGGGCGAGCGGGTCTGGCGGATGCCGCTGGTCGAGGACTACCGCGACGCGCTGGACTCCCCGGTCGCGGACCTGGCCAACATCGGCCGGACCTACCAGGGTGGCTCGATCACCGCTGCCCTGTTCCTGCGTGAGTTCGCCTGCGGGCTGCCATGGGCGCACCTCGACATCGCCGGGCCGGCCCGCGCTGACGCCGATGACGACGAGGTGTGCAAGGGCGGCACCGGCTACGGCGTACGCCTGCTGCTTCGCTGGCTGGAGGCGCTCGCGCCTGCTCGCCGCTCGGCCCGGAAGACCGCCTGATGTTCGGGCTGACGATGCGGTGGTCGCTCCTGGGCGCGCCCCCCGACGTCGAGGCGACGTTGCGGGACTACATCCGCACCGAGTCCCTGTCGCGGTTCGAGGGCCGGGACCGGCTGCACCAGATGGTGGTGACGATGGCGGAGGGCGGGTTCTTCGCCGGCACCTACATATGGACCGACGAGGCGGCTCGCACCGAGTTCGTCGACACCTTCGCGGCCAGTGCCAGCCGGGTCAGCCAGATCATCGGACACGAGCCGGACGTGATCGAGCACTTCGAGGTGGTCGCGGTGGCCGAGGGCGCCGCCGGGCTGGCGCCGCTGACCTCCCTCGGCTCGGCCTACCGCGACTGAGAGGCTGCCGGCAGGCGTACGCCGAAGCCCCCCACTGCCAGCTTGAGCAGCACCTGCCCAGGGGCGGTCAGGTCGGCGATGCGGGCGGCGCTGAGCGACTCCAGCTCGGCCAGCCGACCGGCGTAGGCCGTCGGCCCGGTCCGCCGGGCGCCGTCGAGCGCCCGCGTGTTGGCCCAGACCTTGGCCCTCGCCTCCTGCAGGAAGCGCTTGGTGCCGGTCTTGTTGAGCGGGGTGAGCACGCGGTCGAGCAGGCTGCGCGGTACGCCGGCCGCCTGCAGCTCGCGGTCCTCCGCCTCGACCCTGGCCACCAGCACGTCGTCGACGTGACGATGGTCGGCCTCCCGGCGGGCCATCAGCGCGGGGTCGTCGAAGTCGGCGGAGGGGATCACGGCGAGCAGGGCCTGCGGCAGGTCGTAGTTGATGTGGGCGTTCATCCCCAGCAGCAGGTGACGCAGCATCGGCAGGTCGGGCCGGTCGGTCGCCGCCCGGAAGGCGGTGGCCCACGGCGCCGACGGCGTCTCGCCACGGGTGTGCTGCTCGACGGCGTCGAGGTAGAGCTCGGCGAACACCACATCCCACCGCTCGACCCAGGCACGGTCGTCGAAGCCGCCGCGGTCGATCTCGCCGGCCACCGCGCGGGTCGTGCGCAGGTAGGTCGCCAGGAAGTGGCGGCGCGGGTCGGCCGTCGCCTCCAGCGGAGCGAGCAGCCGCTCCATCCGCGCCACCAGCTGGTCGATCTCGGCGCTCACCGAGGCTCCCTGTCAGAGCCGGACGGCGGCGAGCAGACCATCGCCCGCTGGCAGCAGGACGGGAACCAGGCGGGCGTCCTCCCTGACCGCCTTGCCGAGCTCGCGCAGGGCGACCGTGTCGGCGTCCCGCGCCGAGGGGTCGGCCACCCGGTCGTGCCACAGCGCGTTGTCGAAGGCCACCACGCCACCGGGGCGCAGCAGCCGGACCGCCTCGGTGAGGTAGTCGGCGTACTCGGTCTTGGCGGCGTCGCAGAGCACCAGGTCGTACGCCGCGTCGGTCAGTCTCGGCAGCACCTGCAGCGCGCGGCCACCGATCAGGCGGTAGCGGCCGGAGGCGAAGCCGGCCTCAGTGAGCGTCTCCCGAGCCAGCCGCTGGTGCTCCGGCTCGATGTCGACCGAGGTGAGCACCCCGTCCGGTGCCATGCCTCGGAGCAGCCAGACCGCCGACACCCCGGTACCGGTCCCGATCTCGACGACGGCCCGGGCTTGCAGGACAGCGGCCAGGAAGCGAAGCGCGGCGCCACCGCCCGGGCCGATGGGCACACAGCCCACCTCGTGCGCACGCTGGCGTCCGGCCACCAGGGCAGCGTCTTCCGGCAGGAAGGACTCGGCGTACGCCCGGCTCGCGGCGCCCGCCGCGGTTCCTGCCGGGTCGCGCGCCGGGCCGGCTGCTGACGCTGAGATCGGGACCTCCCGGACGGGGGATGTTGACGCGGGTACGCGGGGCTGAGCCTAGCGGGCGGCTCGTGCCCAGGGCGGCGCGGCGCCGGCCGGGAACCGGTGCCCGGGGGCGTGCGTTGCCGAGGGGTGGGCCGGTTAAGACGGCACGGCCCGCCGACGAGACCAGAAGGGCGACGCGGGGCGATGATGGGCGTGGCAGTGCTCGCGGCGGGAGGTGGTCTCGTGACGGAACCTCGCGACCCTTCTGCGCCCTGGACGCCACCCAGCTGGGACGAGGTGGTGCGCACCCACTCGGCCCGGGTCTACCGGCTGGCCTACCGCCTCTCGGGCAACCAGCACGACGCGGAGGACCTGACCCAGGAAGTGTTCGTTCGTGTCTTCCGCTCCCTGGAGAACTACACGCCGGGCACCTTCGAGGGCTGGCTGCACCGGATCACCACCAACCTGTTCCTCGACCTGGTCCGCCGCCGGGCCAGGATCAGGTTCGAGGCGCTGCCCGACGATGCCGAGCGGGTGGCCGGGCGGGAGAAGAGCCCGGCGCAGACCTACGACGACACGCACCTCGACGGCGACGTGCAGGCTGCGCTCGACGCCCTGCCCCCGGACTTCCGGGCCGCGGTGGTGCTCTGCGACATCGAGGGGCTTAGCTACGAAGAGGTGGCCGCCACCCTTGGCATCAAGCTCGGCACGGTGCGCAGCCGCATCCACCGTGGCCGTTCGCAGCTGCGCGCGGCGTTGGCTCACCGGTCCGGCCGGCAGTACCGGGCGGCCGCGGTCGACGGTGAGCTGACGTGACGCTCTTCGACGACGGGCACCTGCGGGAGACGGCCGCCGCCCTGGTCGACGGCGAGCTCGGGCACGAGGGACGGGAGCGGGCGCTCGGGCACCTGATGCGCTGCGCCGAGTGCCGGGCCGAGGTGGAGCACCAGCGCCGGCTCAAGAGTCGCGTCAGCGGGCTGCCGCTGCCGGTGCTGCCGCCGTCGCTGACGATGCGGCTCGGGGCCATCGCCGACGGCGGCATCCGGCCGGCCCCGGGGTCCGGGTCGCCAGGCATCGGGGGGCGGCCGAGGTTCGACTCGGGACGACGCGCCGTACGACCGGTGGGCCTCGGCTGGGAGCGGCCCAGCCGGGGCGGCACCTCGCGCGTCGCGCGCCTGGTCGTCACGGGTGCCGGCCTGGCCGCCGCCGGGCTGGCCGGGGTCGCCGTCCTGGGGGGCTCGGGCGACGTCGGCGGCCCGGTGGTTCCCGCCGGCGAGTCGTTCGTGATGGAGCACGCCGTCGTCACCGGCCAGGTGCCGCTGACCGACTCGGCGGTGGGAGCGGCGGTCTCGGTCTCACTGCGCCGATGACCGCGGGCGCGCGAGGTCCGGCGCTCGTCCTGCTTGTCGGGGTGGGCACGCTGGTGGTCTTCGCCGGCGCGGCGGGAGCGGGTCCGGCCGTTGCGGGGCCGGCCGTCGCAGGGGCGGTGGATGCAGGGCCGATGGACGGCGACGCGGTCCGGCTGCTGCAGCGTGCCGCCCTGGCCGCCCGCGAGCAGCCGTTCGCGGGCACCGAGTTCGTCTCGTCGTGGAGCCGCGGCGTCACTACCAGCGCCGTGGTCGACGTCGCGCACCTGCCGGGCCAGGGCTCCTTCGTGCAGGTGCGCCCGAGCTCGTCCGGAACCCCGGCCACCGTGTTCGAGGCCGACGCCGCCGGTGATCCGGACGACGCGCGGGCCGGAGCGGGACCTGCCCTGGACAGCAGCGCGATCCGCCTCCTCTCCGGGCACTACGACGTGACGGTCACCGGCACCGCCTCCTGCGCCGGTCATCAGGCAGCCGTGATCGAGGCCAGCCGGCTGACCACCGGCGGCGGCCTGGCTGGTCGTTTCTGGGTGGACCGCGACTCTGGTCTGGTGCTGCGCCGCGAGCTGTTCGACGCGACCGGGCGCACCGTACGGGCCAGCGCGTTCGTCGCCATCGACGTGGACGCGGCGGCTGCTGCGTCGGCGAAGGTGGCTGCCGCGGCCCCGCCGCCCCGGCTGCTCTCGCCGACGGCCGCCAAGCAGCTACGGCCCGCGGACCTGGACGTCCTGCGTCGCGACGGCTGGACCGTACCGGCGATCCTGCCCGGTGACCTCACCCTCTACGACGCCCGGGGCACCGGCGACGGACCGGGTGCCGTCGTCCATCTCAGCTACTCCGACGGGCTGGCCACCGTCTCCGTCTTCGAGCAGCGCGGCCGCCTCGGCGCCGGCGGCCCGCGCGACTTCGCGAAGGCAGCGATCGGTGGGCACGAGGTCTACCTGCGCTCCGCGCTGCCCGATCGGGTGGTCTGGGCGGGTGCCGGCCGCGTCTTCACGGTGGTCGCTGACGCGGCGCCGGAGACCGTGGAGGCGGTCGTCGGCGCGCTGCCGCACCAGGCGTCGACGGGGGGGCTGGCCGCCCGACTGCACCGCGGCGTCCAGCGGGTGTTCTCCTGGCTCAACCCGTTCGGCTGAGGCGCAGCCGTGACGCGGACCCGGCCGGCAGGCGGCAGAATGGTCGACATGCACGAGAGAGGCTGGCGCCGATGACCGACTCCGATCCCTACGCCGCCCCGCGCCCTGCCGCCCAGGGTGGCGCCGGGGCGCCGTCGGCCGACGCGCCGTGGTGGTCCCGGCCGGGTGAGGGCTCAGCCGCCGGTGCGCCGCCGGGCGAGCCGCCGGCGTACGCCGACACTGCCCGGTTCGACGAGCCCCCTCGTTTCGGGGACCCGGCCCCGGCCGGACCGGCGAGCTACGGCGTACCGGGTGGCTGGGGGTCGCCGCCCGACACCATCGGTCAGCCTCCGCGCAACGGCGGCGGGACCGGCTGGCTCCGGCTGCTGGCGGTGGCTCTGGTCGCAGCCCTGGTCGGTGGCGGCATCGGCGCCTACGCCGGGATCACGGCGGCCGGCGGCACCAAGAAGACGGTGCTCAACAGCAACGCGAGCCTGGGTGCCGGCGGGATCCCGACCCCGGTCGACACCCGCCCGGGCTCGGTGGCCAGCATCGCCGCCAAGCTGCTGCCCAGTGTGGTGTCCATCCAGGTCACAGCCGGCACGGCCCAGGGCACCGGCTCAGGGGTGGTCATCCGCAACGACGGCTACATCATGACCAACAACCACGTGGTCTCGCAGGCGGCCGACAACGCCGGCAGCATCAAGGTGACGTTCAACGATGGCAAGAGCGTCCCGGCCACGATCGTCGGCCGCGACCCGACCTCCGACCTGGCAGTGATCAAGGTAGACAACGTCAGCGGACTGGCCCCGGCGACGCTCGGCAAGTCCAGCAGCCTCGTCGTCGGGGACCCCGTGGTGGCCATCGGGTCGCCACTGGGCCTGGCCGGCACGGTGACGTCCGGGATCGTCAGCGCGCTGGACCGGCCGGTGCGGGCCGGCGGGGAGAGCACCAGCGACACCAATGCCGTCATCGACGCCATCCAGACCGACGCGGCGATCAACCCCGGCAACTCCGGCGGTCCGCTGGTCGACAGCCAGGCGCAGGTGGTCGGCGTCAACTCGGCCATCGCCTCGCTGGGTAGCGGTCTTGGCGGTGGCCAGTCGGGCAGCATCGGCGTCGGCTTCGCCATCCCGATCGACCAGGCTCGCTCGATCGCCGAAGAGCTGATCCGGACCGGGAAGGCCACCCACCCCTACATCGGCGTCCGCGCCCAGACCGTCAGCGAGACCCAGGCCAAGTCGACGCCCGGTGGCCAGCCCGGCGCCCTGATCCGGGAGATCGTTGCCGGCGGCCCGGCGGCCAACGGTGGCCTGCAGGTAGGTGACGTCATCACCAAGATCAACGACACGCCGGTGACGAGCGTCGACGACCTGATCGTCAACATCCGCAAGAACAAGATCGGTGACCGGCTCTCGATCGGCTACCTGCGCAACGGCAAGGCGGCCACCGCGCAGATCACGCTCCAGTCGGACACGGCGAGCAAGTAGCTGCCGTGTTCAACAACGTCGGCTGGGGTGAGATCGCGGTCCTGCTCGTGGTCGGCCTGTTCGTCTTCGGCCCCGAGCGGCTACCGGGGGTGGCTGCCGACGCCGGGCGCCTGCTGCGTCAGCTGCGGAAGCTGGCGACCGGCTTCACCGACGACCTGAAGGCCGAGCTGGGGCCCGAGGTGGGCGACCTCGACCTCGCCTCGCTGCACCCGCGCCGGTTCGTGGAGAAGCACCTGTTCGCCGACGACGAGGACGACCGGCCGCGGGCGCCGGTGCTGCGGGCCGGCCAGCAGCCGCTCCCGGCGGGCGAGCGGGCGCCCTACGATCCGGACGCCACCTAGCCTGCGGCGGACCTCAGCGGGAGATCGGCGTCAGGCCCAGCGACCGGCCGGACAGCCCACGTGAGCGGGCGGTCAGCGTGTCGGCCACGGTGATGAGTTCCTTCGCGGCCGGGGCGTCCGGGTCGGAGAGCACCAGCGGCCGGCCCGAGTCGCCGCCTTCGCGCAGCCGGACGTCGATCGGCACCGAGCCGAGAAGCGACACCGGCGCGCCGGTGATCCGGGACAGCCCCTCGGCGACTGCCGCGCCACCACCGGAGCCGAAGACGTCGAGCATCTCGCCGCAGTGCGGGCACGGCAGTCCGGCCATGTTCTCAACGACGCCGACGATCTGCTGGTGGGTCTGCAGGGCGATGCTCCCGGCCCGCTCGGCCACCTCGTGCGCCGCGAGCTGCGGGGTGGTGACCACCAGGATCTCGGCGGTCGGGATCAGCTGGGCTACCGAGATGGCGATGTCGCCGGTGCCCGGCGGGAGGTCGAGCAGCAGGACGTCGAGGTCGCCCCAGTAGACGTCGGCGAGGAACTGGTTGAGGGCCCTGTGCAGCATCGGGCCGCGCCACACGACAGGTGTGTTGCCCTTGGTGAACATCCCGATGGAGATGACCTTCACGCCGTACGCCGACGGCGGCATGATCATCGACTCGACCTGGGTGGGCCGACCGGTCACACCCAGCATCCGTGGGACGGAGAAGCCGTAGATGTCGGCGTCGACCACGCCGACCGACAGCCCCCGGGCCGCCATCGCCGCGGCCAGGTTGACCGTCACCGACGACTTGCCGACGCCGCCCTTGCCGGAGGCGACGGCGTAGACCCTGGTCAGCGACCCGGGCTGGGCGAAGGGGACCTCGCGCACCGGGTTGTCGCCTCGCAGCGAGGTCTGCAGCGTCTTGCGCTGCTCCTCACTCATCACGTCGAGCTCCACCCGTACGCCGCTGACGCCCGGCAGCCGGCCGACCGCCGCGGTGACGTCCTTCGTGATGGTGTCCTTGAGCGGGCAGCCCGCGATGGTGAGGAATACCGCGACCACAACCATGCCATCGGGGGCGACATCGACGGACTTGACCATGCCCAGGTCGGTGATCGGACGGTGGATCTCCGGGTCGGAAACCGTCGCCAGCGCGGCGGTGACGTCCTCGACGCTGGGTGGTGAAGTGGGCATGCCCGTCCTGTCCTGCCGGTGCGCGGCGCCGGTCGCCGTCACGCCATGCTACGTGCCCGCTCCGGAGCCGGCCGTGCTCTCGCCTGGTGTGAGCACGGTCCGGGCTCCCGTAGAATGTCGCTATGACGACAGAAGCGCGCACGACAGTGCTGAGCGCGCCTGAGCTGGCCGCCTGGCGCGCGTTCCTCCGGGCGCACGCGCACCTGACACGCCGGCTGGAGACCGAGCTGCAGGCCGATGCCGACCTGCCCCTTGCGTCCTACGACGTGCTGGTCCAGCTGTCCGAGGCGCCAGGCGGCCGGTTGCGGATGACCGATCTGGCCGACCGGGTGCTGCTCTCGCGGTCGGGCCTGACCCGGCTGGTCGACCGCCTAGAGCGTGGCGGTCTGGTGGCACGGGCGAAGTGCCCGAACGATGCGCGTGGCACGTTCACGGTGCTGACCGAGGCCGGCGTCGACAAGCTACGCCAGGCGGCACCGGCGCATCTCGACGGCGTACACGAGCACATGACCCGCCACCTCGACGCCGCCGAGATCGGCGTGCTGACCGATCTGCTTACCAAGCTTCTGCAGCGCGACGGCGGCGAAGTCCCGGCCTGACCCGGCGCCGTCCCTTCGTAGATCTTGCGGTCGGCGGAGTGCCTTGCGACAGCAGCGCCCGCAAGATCCGCCAGAAAAAGGGGGGGCGCGGCTCAGCGCTGGTCGGGCTCCCGCGCCCGGCGTTCGGCGTCCTCGAAGAGCCTGGCCAGCTCCGAGCGCAGGAAGTCGCGGGTCGCCACCTCGCCCAGGGCCATCCTGATGGCGGCCACCTCGCGGGCGAGGTACTCGCCTTCGGCCACCGACCGGGCGTTCTGGGCGCGGTCCTGCTCCAGGTTGACCCGGTCGCGGTCGGTCTGCCGGTTCTGCGCGAGCAGGATCAGGGGCGCGGCGTACGCCGCCTGCAAGGACAGGACCAGTGTCAGGAAGGTGAAGGTGTAGGGGTCGAAGTGAGGTATCCCCGGCAGGACGTTGACCAGGACCCACACCAGGATGACAACCGTCTGGATGACCAGGAACCGGCCGGTGCCGATGAAGCGGGCGATGCCCTCGGAGAACCGGCCGAAGGCCTCCGGGTCGTAGTGCGGGCGCGGCACACCCCGGCGCGGCTCGAGCGGCTGGTCCAGCCGGACGGGGCCCCGGCGCTCAGCGCGCGCCACCGGGCACGACCTCCTCGTCCGGCTCCTGCTGGCGCCAGTTGTCCGGCAGCAGGTGGTCGAGCACGTCGTCGACGGTCACCGCACCCAGCAGATGGTCGTCACCGTCGACGATCGGTACGGCGACCAGGTTGTACGTCGCCAGGTGGCTGGTGACTGCCTGCAGCGGGCAGTCGGCCAGCAGCGGCTTGATGTCGACGTCGAGGACGCCACCGATCAGCGAGGACGGCGGCTCGCGCAGCAGACGCTGCAGGTGCGCCGTGCCCAGGAACTTCCCGGTCGGGGTCTCCGACGGCGGCCGGCAGACGTAGACCTGGCTGGCCAGGGCCGGGGTGAGATCGGGGTTACGGACGTGGGCCAGCGCGTCGGCCACCGTGGCGTTGGGCGGCAGGATCACCGGCTCGGTGGTCATCAGCCCGCCGGCGGAGTCGTCGGAGTAGGAGAGCAACCGGCGTACCGGCCCGGCCTCGTCCGGCTCCATCAGCGCCAGCAGCCGTTCGGCCTCCTCGGCCGGCAGCTCGCCGAGCAGGTCGGCCGCGTCGTCCGGCGCCATCGCCTCCAGCACGTCGGCGGCCCGCTCGCCGGCCAGCGCGCTGATGATGCGCACCTGGTCGTCCTCGGGCAGCTCCTCCAGTACGTCGGCCAGCCGCTCGTCGTCGAGGGCTGCGGCCACCTCGTCGCGGCGCTTGGGCGAGAGGTCGTGCAGAACGGTGGCCAGGTCGGCGGGGCGCAGCTTCTCGAAGGCGGCCAGCAGGTTGGCCGCGCCCTGCTCGCCCTCGGGCAGCGAGAAGCCGGTGACCTCGTTCCACTCGAGCTGGCGGACCTGGGCCCGCCGCCGACCGAGCCGACCGCCGCTGCCGGCGACCGTGACCGCCACCCTGGTCAGCAGCCAGTCCCGGGTGCGGGTCTGCTCCATCGCGGCGTCGATGACGGTCACGGCCTCGTCGGTCTCGAGCAGGGTTACCTTGCGATCCAGCAGCTCGGTCAGGACCAGCGTCTCGCCGGGCCGCTTGTCGAAGCGGCGCAGGCTGACCATGCCCGTGGCCAGGATGACCGCGTCCGTCTCGACGGTGGTGACCCGGTTGATGGGCACGAAGATCCGCCGGCGCTGCTGGATCTCGACGACGATGCCGAGGACCCGCGGGGGGTCGTTGCCGATGCGCAGCGCGACGACGACATCACGCAGTCGCCCGACCTGGTCGCCGTTGGGGTCGAAGACGGCGATACCGGCCAGGCGCGCGATGTACACCTTCGCCGCCGTCGTCACAGCCCTGAGGCTACCGCCGGGCGGGCTGCTGGCGACGGACCCGGCGTACGCCAGCCGCCCCGGCGTACTAGGTTCCGCATCTCCCCGTCCGCGTTTTGCAGGAGGTTCCCGTGACCGTGCTCGACCGCTTCCGACTCGACGGCAAGGTGGCTGTGGTGACCGGTGCCTCCTCCGGCCTGGGCGTCGGGTTCGCACAGGCGCTGGCCGAGGCCGGCGCCGACGTCGCGCTGGGCGCCCGGCGGGTGGACCGGCTCGCCGACACGGCCAAGCTGGTGGAGGGGGCCGGCCGCCGGGCGATTGCGGTGGGCACCGACGTAACCAGCCCCGAGGACTGCAACGCGCTGGTGCAGGCCGCCGTCGACCAGCTCGGCAAGGTCGACATCCTGGTCAACAACGCCGGCATCGGTACGGCGGTCCCAGCCACCCGGGAGACGCCCGAGCAGTTCCGGCAGGTCGTGGACATCAACCTGAACGGGTCCTACTGGATGGCCCAGGCGTGCGGCCGGGTCATGGGCCCCGGCAGCTCGATCATCAACATCAGCAGCATCTTGGGCTTCACGACAGCGGAGCTGCCGCAGGCGGCGTACTGCTCGACAAAGGCGGCGATCATCGGGCTGACCCGCGACCTGGCCCAGCAGTGGAGCGGGCGCAAGGGGATCCGGGTCAACGCGCTGGCACCCGGCTTCTTCGCCTCCGAGATGACCGACGAGTTCCCAGCCGACTACATGGAGCGGCTCAAGGAGCAGCGGGTCCCGATGAAGCGGGTGGGGGAGATGGACGAGCTGAGCGCTGCGCTGATCTTCCTGGCCAGCGACGCCTCGTCGTACGTCACCGGCGTGACACTCCCGGTGGACGGTGGTCTGCTCACCACGTGAGCGACCTGCTGGACTACCACGTCGTGGACGTCTTCACCGACACCGCGTTCCGGGGCAACCCGCTGGCCGTCGTCCTCGATGCCGAGGGGCTCTCGACCGCGGAGATGCAGTCGATGGCGCGGGAGTTCAACCTGTCGGAGACGGTTTTCCCCTTGCCGCCGGACGTGGCCGGAGCCGACTACCGCCTGCGCATCTTCACGCCGCACACCGAGCTGCCGTTCGCCGGTCACCCGTCGGTCGGCGCCGCCTGGCTGCTCGCGTCGATCGGCCGGCTGGCGCTCACACCGCCGGTCACCGTCGTGACCCAGTCCTGCCTGGCCGGCGTCCTGCCCCTGTCCATCGAGAGCGATGACAGGACGCCGACCAGGGTCCAGCTCACCGGCATCCCGTCCTACGGCGACGAGCTCGACCCGGCGCCGCTGCTCGCGGCGGTCGGGCTGAGCGCCGCTGACTACGCCGGGCCGCCGCCGAGGGTGGCCGGCACCGGGATCGGCTGGGCCTTCCTGTCGGTGCGTCCCGATGCGGTGGCCCGCGCAGTGCCCGATGCAGCGCGACTGCTGGTCCTGGCCGACCTGGGCGTCGAGGCGGGCCTGTCGGTGTCCTCCTGGGACGGGCACTGCGCGCACACCCGATGCTTCGCCAGTGGTCTGGGGGTGCTCGAGGACCCGGCCACGGGGTCGGCCGCCCTCGGCTACGGGGCTTGGCTCGTCGCCGGTGGACTGGCGGCGGGCGAGGGCGAGACGTCCTACCTCGTCGAGCAGGGCGCGGAGATGTCACGGCACTCCCGGCTCGAGGGCACGGTGGTTGCGACGGCGGGCGAGCCCGTGCAGTGCCGGATAGCCGGGCGCGTGGTCGCTGTGGCCAGTGGGCAGATCGTGCGACCGTGAGGCTGCTGCTGCCCACCCGGGACATCCTGACCGGGATCGGCGCCTTGCCGCCGGGCCTGACGGCGGGCGTCTGGGAGGGGACCGAGGACCCACCCGATCTCGACGAGGTCGAGTTCTATGTCCCGGCCTACCTGAGCCGGAGCGCTGTGTTCGCGGCGATGGCCCGGATGCCGCGCCTCCAGGTCTGCCAGACGCTGACAGCAGGTGTCGACAACGTGGTCGAGCACCTGCCTGCCGGTGTCACCCTCTGCAACGCAAGGGGGGTGCACGACGCGTCCACTGCCGAGCTCGCTGTCGGGTTGATGCTGGCCTCGCAGCGGCGGCTCCCGGACTTCGTGCGGGCCCAGGACAGTGGCCGCTGGGAACAGGGGGAGTCGCCGTCGCTGGCCGACCGGCGGGTGCTGATCGTCGGCTATGGCTCGATCGGCGCCGCCATCGAGCGCCGGCTGGCCGGTTTCGAGGTCGAGGTGGTGCGCGTCGCCAGGTCGGCAAGGGACGGCGTCAATGGCCTCGAGGACCTGCCCGCATTGCTGACCGGCGCCGACGTCGTGGTCGTGGTGGTGCCGCTCACCGACGCCACGCGCGGGCTGGTCGACGCGGCCTTCCTGGCGCGGATGCCCGACGGCGCGCTGCTGGTCAACGTGGCCCGTGGACCGGTCGTCGACACCGGCGCGCTGCTGGCCGAGCTCACGGCCGGGCGGCTGCGAGCGGCTCTCGACGTGACCGATCCCGAGCCGCTGCCACCCGGCCACGCGCTGTGGTCGGCTCCCGGCCTCATCGTCACCCCGCATGTGGGCGGCTACACGTCGGCCTTCCTGCCTCGTGCGGTGCGGCTGGTGGCCGACCAGGTCGTCCGCTGGGCGGCCGGGGAGCCGCTGAGCAACGTGATGGTCGACGGGCAGTCGGCCGGCTAGCCGCCGGGCGGCCGGGCGGCGCGAGCGTGGGCGGCGATAATCCTCGTCATGCGAGCAGAGGCCGGCGGCTCGGCCGGCACCGTCGACCGGGCGCACCACCGTCGACC
>JALYXH010000018.1 GCA_030947185.1 Actinomycetota bacterium
CAGCAAGCAGGACGGCGGCGGCGGCAGGTAGCAGCAGACCGGCTACGCGCAGCCCGGGTCGCGACCGGAGCCGACTCCGCGGGTCGGAGGTCACGCGTCACCGCCCTGGAGGAGGGCCGAGGGGACGGCCGCAGGGGTGGAGGTGCCGGGAGTGGTGCTGGTACCCGTGGGAAATGGGTGGTTAGTGGGCGTGATGAGAGTTCTGAGTGCTGTGTGTATACCCCGTGTAACGAATTAAGCGCGCAGAGTCAACAGTTGAGGGCAGCCCACGCGTGCCGGACGCTGGAGCGACGAGCGTGGGGCTACCTAACTGTCACTCCGCCCTGCGATCAAGGCGGCGCGCCCGGACCGCTGTCCGGCCGGTTCACCGCCAGCGCCCGGGCGGCCGGCGCCCCCTCGCTCAGCAGTACGCGAAAGCCGGCCTCGTCCAGCACCGGCACGCCCAGCGCCAGCGCCTTGTCGTACTTCGAGGCCGGGTTGTCACCGGCCACCGTGAACGTGGTCTTCTTGCTGACCGCGCCGGACACCTTCCCACCGCGAGCCTGCACGGCCTCGGTGGCCGAGTCACGGCTGTACGCCGACAGCGAGCCGGTGATCACTACCGTCACCCCCTCCAGTGGTCGAGGACCGTCGTCGGAGGTCGGGTCGCTCATCGCCACGCCGCCGGCGCGCAGCCGCTCGAGGATGTCGCGGTGCCAGTCCACGGCGAACCAGTCGGCAACAGCGAGCGCGACGATCGGCCCCACCCCGTCGACCGCGGCGAGCTGCTCCGGCGCCGCGCCGGCGATCGCGTCGATCGTTCGGAACTCGCGCGCCAGCGCCTGCGCAGCCGTCGGTCCCACGTGTCTGATGGACAGCCCGACCAGCAAGCGCCAGATGGGGCGATGGCGGGCAACCTCGATGCTGGCCAGCAGGTTGCGCACGCTCACCGCGGCGAAGCCCTCCAGCGAGGACAGCTGCTCCTCGGTCAGGTGGAACACGTCACCCTCGTCGTGCAGCAGGCCGGCGCCCAGCAGGGCGACCCCCGTCTTGTAGCCGAAGCCGTCGATGTCGAGCGCACCCCGGCCGGCCAGGTGGAACACCCGTTCCCGCAGCTGCGCGGGGCAGGACCGGGTGTTGGGGCAGCGGGTGTCCGCCTCGCCGTCCGGGCGGACCAGCGGCGTGGCGCACTCGGGACACACGGTAGGCATCACGAACTCGCGCTCGGTGCCGTCCCGCAGCGCCACGACCGGCCCGACGATCTCCGGGATCACGTCGCCCGCCTTGCGCAGCACCACAGTGTCGCCGATGAGCACCCCCTTCCGGCGTACCTCGTCCTGGTTGTGCAGCGTTGCGACCCCGACGGTGGAGCCGGAGACCCGCACCGGCTCCATGAAGCCGAACGGCGTCACCCGACCGGTCCGGCCGACGTTGACGGCGATATCGAGCAGCTTGGTGGTCACCTCCTCCGGCGGGTACTTGTAGGCGATCGCCCAGCGAGGGGCCTTCGACGTGCTGCCCAGCCGGCGCTGCAGCGAGATGTCGTCGACCTTCACCACCACGCCGTCGATCTCGTGCTCGATGTCGTGCCGGTGCTCGCCCCAGTGCCGGACGTAGGCGCCGACCGCGGCCAGGTCGGCGACCACGCGGTAGTGGCGGGAGACCGGCAGCCCGAACGAGCCGAGCGCCTCGTACGCCTGCGACTGCGACGGCGGGTCGAAGCCGGGGTGGCCGCCCAGCCCGTGCACCGTCATCCGTAACGGCCGGCCGGCGGTGATCCGGGGGTCCTTCTGCCGCAGCGACCCGGCAGCCGCGTTGCGGGGGTTCGCGAACGGCGCCTTGCCCGCCTCCACCAGACCGGCGTTGAGCGCCTCGAACTCGGCGGACGGGAAGTAGACCTCACCGCGCACCTCGAGCAGCCCGGCGGGCGGATGCCCGGACAGCACGTCAGGTACGCCGCTCAGCGTGCGCACGTTGGGCGTGATGTCCTCGCCAGTGCGGCCGTCGCCGCGGGTCGCCGCGCGGACCAGCCGGCCGTCCTCGTAGACCAGGTCGACGGCCAACCCGTCGATCTTCAGCTCACAGAGCCAGCGGGTCGTGCCGGCGGCCACCTCGCGCTCGGCCCGGGCGGCCCAGGCGGCCAGCTCCTCGTCGGTGAAGACGTTGTCCAGGCTCATCATCCGCTCGGGGTGGGTCACCGAGGCGAAGGTGGTGGCATAGACGCCGGCCACCTTCTGGGTCGGCGAGTCCGGCGTGCGCAGGCCCGGATGGCTCTCCTCGAGCGCCACCACCTCGCGCAGCAGCTCGTCGTACTCGGCGTCGGAGACGGTCGGCTGGTCGAGCACGTAGTAGCGATAGGCGTGGTCGTCGAGGGTGCGGGCGAGCTCGGCATGGCGCTCGCGGGCCGCTACCGGGATCCCGTCGACGATGCCCTGTCCCGGGGTGCTCACCGCAGGACCCGGGGTCGGCGCTCCTCGGGCAGGCTCGCGTCCGGGTCCTCGACAAGCGCCTCGGCACAGGCCCGCAGGGTCGACAGCGCCTGCCTGGCCCAGGCCGGCGACGCGCCAGCCAGGCCACACGTGGGCGTGACGACGACCGCCTCGGTCAGCCGGCCACCGGCGAACCCCAGCCGCTGCCAGAGCTGCTGCACCGGCGCGACCAGCCGGCGGGTCGACGGGGGGACGGCCGGGTCCACCGAGGGCACCATTCCGAGCAGCAGCTGGATGCCGGCCTCGACCGCCTCCCCCAGCGGGTCGTCGTCGCGCCAGGTCAGCAGGGTGGCGTCGAGGGAGATGCCGCGCGCGCCCGCGTCGACGAGCAGCCCGACCGGCGGGGCCGCAGCGCAGCAGTGCACAGCGGGTTCGGCGCCGGTCGCGGCGACGGCGCCCAGGACGGTCGCCAGCCGCTCGGTTGCCGTGGCCGGGTCCGGCGCGGGCAGGCCGCCGAAGCCGCTCGCGGTCGCG
>JALYXH010000027.1 GCA_030947185.1 Actinomycetota bacterium
GGGCTGGCCGTCGGCCTGATCGGCACGCTGTACGGCGGGCTCGGCGTCGCCCAGGCACTGCAGAACGCCCTCAACCGGGTCTGGACGGTGCCGCGCAACCGCCGGCCCAACCCGATCAAGGCTCGGCTGCGCAGCCTCGGGCTGCTCGGCGTACTGGGAGCCGGCGTCGTGCTGACCTCCGTGCTGTCGGCGCTGAGCTCGGCGGCGCGCAGCTACGGGGCGGAGCTCGGAGCCGGGGTGCGGGTGCTGCTGGTGGTGGCGGCGGTCCTGGTCAACGTGGCGCTGTTCCTGGCCGCCTTCCGGGCGCTGACCGCGCGGTCGGTGACCACCCGCCAGGTGCTGCCCGGGGCGGTGATCGCCGGTGTGTCGTGGCAGCTGCTGCAGAGCGTCGGGACCTACTACATCGGTCACACGCTGCGCGGCGCCACCGAGATCTACGGACTGTTCGGGCTGGTGCTGGGCCTCGTCGCGTGGCTGCACCTGGAGGCGCTGGTCGTCGTACTCAGCGCGGAGATCAACGTGGTGCTGGCCCGGCGGCTGTGGCCGCGGTCGCTGCTGACGCCGTTCACCGACAACGTCTCGCTGACGCCGGCCGACGAAGCGGCCTACAGCTCCTACGCCGACACCGAGACCTACAAGGGCTTCGAGGAGGTCTCGGTCCAGTTCGACCCTGCGCACCGAAGCGGGTCGCGCGAGGGCACGGCAGCGGAGGATGGACCGATCACGCCGGCCGCCGCCGCGCCGATCAAGGAGTAATGGCTGTCGGCGCCCGGCGTGTCGCGACCACTTCTCCTTGATCGGCGAGAACGGGGGGGGTCGTGGCAGGCTGGACGCGGGAGCTTGCGAGTGGAGGACTACATGGCCGAGCCGACCGAGGCCGAGCAGGCGGAGCTTGAGCAGCGCCGAGCCGAGCTGCGCAGCCGGCACCTGCGCCCGGTGCCGACGCGTCCGGCCTCGACCGCGCGCGGCATCCACCACGCGGCGCTGATCTGCAGCGACGTCGAGCAGACGATCGAGTTCTACCAGGGCCTGCTCGGCTTCCCGCTGGTGGAGCTGGTCGAGAACCGCGACTACCCGGGCTCGTCGCACTTCTTCTTCGACCTCGGCAACAGCACCCTGCTCGGGTTCTTCGACTTCCCCGGTCTCGGCCTCGAGCCGGGCCGGGAGTCCATCGGCAGCGTCCAGCACCTGGCCATCTCAGTGACCCCCGAGCAGCACGCCGACCTGCGCGCGAAGCTCGACGCGGCCGGCATCTCCTACAGCGGGCCCGAGCGCGGCATTCCCGAGTCGATGTACCTGCGCGACCCCGACGGCATCGGCGTCGAGTTGCTCAGCGACGAGCTGATGTACTTCGGCGGCGCCCGCCTCGACCAGGGCTGAGCGGCGTACGCCGGAGGCTGCCTGTCAGGCCAGGACGCGCAGCCGCACCGTCTCCGGGAACGCGCGCAGCGCCGCTTCGACCTCCGGGTCGCCGTCGCCGGCAACGTCGGTGACGGCATAGCCGAGATGGCCCCGCGTCCCGAGCAGCTGCCCCTCGACGTTGACGCCGTGGTCGGCGAGCACGCCGTTTAGCTTGGCCAGCACGCCCGGGACGTTGGCGTGCAGCAGCAGCAGCCGCCGCGAACCGGGTCGCCGCGCCAACATCACCGGCGGCAAATTGACGCTGAGCGAGGTGTTGCCCTCGGTGACGAAGTCGCGCAGCTTGACCGCCACGAAGTACCCGATGTCCTGCTGCGCCTCCTCGGTCGACCCGCCGACGTGCGGGGTGAGGATGACGTTCGGCAGCCCGCGCAGGTCGGAGACGAACTCCTCGCCGGCCGACTTCGGCTCCTGCGGGAAGACGTCGACAGCCGCACCGCTGAGATGGCCGGCCCGGATGTGCGCGGCCAGCGAGGCGTGGTCGACCACGAACCCACGCGACAGGTTGAGAAAGGCAGCACCGGGCCGCATCGCGGTGAACTGCTCCTCACCGAACAGCCCGCTGTTGCCGGCCCGCCCGTCCACGTGCAGCGAGACGACGTCGGCCTCGGCGAGCAGCTCGTCCAGCGCGGAGACCCGCCGGGCGTTGCCCAGCGCCAGCTTGTCGGCCGTGTCGTAGAACAGCACCGTCATGCCCAACGACTCGGCTAGCACGGAGAGCTGGCTGCCGATGTTGCCGTAGCCGATGATCCCGAGCCGGCGGCCGCGCACCTCGTGGCTGCCCGTCGCGGACTTGTCCCAGCGACCGGCGTGCATGTCGGCGTTCTTGTCGGTCAGCCGCCTGGTCAGCGCGATGATCTCCGCAAGCACCAGCTCGACCACGCTTCGCGTGTTGGAGAACGGCGCGTTGAAGACCGCCACACCACAGTCCGCAGCGGCGGCCACGTCGACCTGGTTGGTCCCGATGCAGAACGCGCCGACGGCGAGCAGGTCGGGGGCGGCGGCCAGCACGGCCGGCGAGACGGTGGTGTTCGACCGGATCCCCAGCAGCCCTACGCCGGGAAGCCGCGCCGCCAGCTCCGCCTCCGGCAGCGCCCGGTCCAGCCGCTCAACGGCGAATCCCGCCGTACGCAAAGTCTCCTCGGCGCCGGGGTGGATGTTCTCGAGCAGCAGGGCGCGGGAGGTCACTCGGGCCAGATTACCCGGCTCCCGGTCCCTCCGCCGGTGCGCTAACGGGTGACCGTGCCCCCCGCGAGCAGGGTCCGCTGGAACTTGCGCATGCCGCCCAGCCACCTGTCGTGGTCGTTGGCCTTGGCCAGGAAGTACTCGCGCACCTGCGGGTGCGGCAGCACGAGGAAGGTCTCCGCGGCCAGGGTCGCCACCACCGCGTCGGCCACCTGGTCGGGCTCGATGATGCCGGCCGCCTTCACCTGCTCGGTGCCGAGCATCCCGCCCGCCTCGTCCGCGAACACCATCGGCGTCCGCACACCCTGCGGGCACAGGCAGGAGACCTTCACCCCACGGTCGCCGTAGGTGATCGACAGGTACTCCGCGAGCCCCACGGCCGCGTGCTTGGTCGCGCTGTACGCCGCGTCGCCGAGCGTCGAGAGCAGGCCGGCTGCCGACGCGGTCACCAGGAGATAGCCCTGGCCGCGCTCCAGCCAGCCCGGCAGCAGCGCCCGCGCCGCATAGACGATCGACATCGTGTTGACCTGCCACATCCGCTGCCACTCGGCGTCGTCGGCGGTCACCTCGATGCCGAGCGCGATGCCGGCGTTGGCACAGAACAGGTCGATCGGACCGTCCTGGGTGATCACGTCCTCGACCAGCGCCGAGACCGCCGCAGCGTCGCCGACGTCGCAGCCGACTCCGCGAGCGGTGGTGCCGACCTCGGTGGCCGCCTGCTCGGCGCGGCCGGCATCGAGGTCGACCAGCACCACCCGGCGGGCTCCCTCGGCGGCAAAGCGGCGTCCGAGCGCGGCACCGATCCCACCGGCGCCGCCGGTCACCACGACCACCTTGTCCTGCAGCTGCACGACCGCCTCCAGAGCATCGGTTGTCGCGCACCGTATAGGGCCTGACCGCTCGGAGGACCGTGTCGGATTCCCGCCAGCAGCCGCTGCGCACAGCGCGCATGCTGAGCCTGTGCTGCACACCGACCGCGAGGGCTGCATCCGGGCGGTCCAGTCCAGAGACGGCCGCTTCGACGGGTGGTTCTTCACCGCGGTGACCACGACCGGCATCTACTGCCGGCCGAGCTGTCCGGTAGTACCGCCCAAGCCGGCGCACATGCGCTTCTACCCCTCCGCCGCCGCCGCCCAGGAGGCCGGGTTCCGGGCCTGCAAGCGGTGCCGACCGGACGCGACACCCGGCTCGCCCGCGTGGGACCCGCGCGGCGACGTGGTCGCCCGCGCCGTCCGCCTCATCGCCGACGGAGTGGTCGACCGCGAGGGCGTGCCCGGGCTCGCCAGTCGCCTCGGCTACAGCGCCCGCCAGCTCGAGCGGTTGCTTCGCGCCGAGCTGGGCGCCGGCCCGCTGGCGCTGGCGCGAGCGCAGCGGGCCCAGACGGCGCGGCTGCTGATCGAGACCACCGCCCTCCCGATGGCTCAGGTCGCCTTCGCCGCCGGGTTCGCGAGTGTCCGGCAGTACAACGAGACGGTGCAGTCGGTCTTCGCCCTCAGTCCGACCGAGCTGCGTACGAAGGCGGCTCGCTCACGCGGCACCCAGCCGGCCGGCACCGGCGTGATCACCGTCCGGCTGCCCTTCCGCGCACCGCTGCTCCCCGACAACCTGTTCGGCCACCTGGCGGCGACCGCGGTGCCCGGCGTGGAGGAGTGGCGTGACGGGTCCTACCGCCGCACGCTGCGGCTGCCGCTCGGCAGCGGCGTCGTCACGCTGACCCCCGGTCCCGAGCACATCACCTGCCGGCTCCGGCTGACCGATCTGGCCGACCTCGGTACGGCGGTGTCCCGCTGCCGCCGGCTGCTCGACCTCGACGCCGACCCCGTCGCTGTCGACGAGGCGCTGTCGGACGATGCGGTACTGCGGCCGCTGGTGGCCAAGGCCCCGGGCCGGCGGGTCCCCCGCACCGTCGACGGTGCGGAGCTGGCGGTCCGCGCCGTGCTCGGCCAGCAGGTCAGCACGGCCGCCGCGCGCACCCACGCCGGACGGCTGGTGGCGGCGTACGGCGTGGGCATCGCCGACCCCGACGGCGGTCTCACGCACCTGTTCCCCGACCCGGCAGCGCTGGCCACGCTGGACCCGGCGACGCTCGCCCTGCCGCAGGCCCGCCGGCGCAGTCTGGCCGGCCTCGTGGCGGCGCTGTCCGAGGGGACGATCAGTGTGGACGCCGGGGCGGACCGGGGCCGGGTCCGCGAGCAGCTCGCGGCCCTGCCCGGCATCGGCCCGTGGACGGTGGAGACGATCGCCATGCGGGCGCTCGGTGACCCCGACGCCTTCCTGCCCACAGACCTGGGCGTCCGGCTGGCCGCCACCCGGCTCGGGCTGCCTGCGAAGGTCCCCGCCCTGCTGGCCTACGCGCAGCGGTGGCGGCCCTGGCGGGCGTACGCCGTACAGCACCTGTGGGCCAGCGGCGAGCATCCGGTGAACAGCATGCCGGTGTGAGTGGGACGGCGCCGACGCGATCAGGCGTCGTGCGGCGTACCCGCGAGCAGCTGGGCCAGGTGTACGCCGGTGCGCCCGGCGAGGTGGTCGAGCTGGGTCCGGCAGGAGTAACCGTCGGCCAGCACCACCGCCTCCGGGCCGCCCGCGCGCACCGCCGGTAGCAGGGCATGCTCGGCAATCGCGACCGACACGTCGAAGTGGCCGCGCTCGACCCCGAAGTTGCCGGCCAGCCCACAGCAGCCGGCAATCTCCCGGACCTCGGCACCGGTCCGTGCGAGCAGCGCCCGGTCGGCCGCGTACCCCATGACGGAGTGGTGGTGGCAGTGCGGCTGCGCGACCACTGTCGTGCCGGCCAGCGACGGCGGCTCCCACTCGGGCCGCCGCCGGGCCAGCAACTCGGCCAGCGTCACCGTCGTGTCGGCCACCGCGGCGGCCCGGCTGTCGGCCGGCAGCAGCTCGTGGGCATCCGAGCGCAGCAGGGCGGTACAGGAGGGCTCCAGGCCGACGATCGGCAGGCCGGCGTCGAGCTCCGGTGTGATCGTCTCCAGCGACCGCCGCAGCTGCCGGCGGGCTCCGTCGAGCTGCCCGGTGCTCAGCCAGGTCAGCCCGCAGCAGACCGCCCGCGCCGGCACCCGTACGGCGAAGCCGGCCCGCTCCAGCACTTCCACCGCGGCCAGTCCGACCTCCGGCGTGAAGTAGTCGGTGAACGTGTCCACCCACAGCAGCACCGGCTCGCCGGCCATGGACCCGCCGCGCCGGGCGAACCGCGCCCGGAACGTCTCGGAAGCGAACGCCGGCAGCGGCCGCCGCGCATCGATCCCGCCCACCCGCTTGGCCAGCGCAGCCAGTGGCGCGACGCCCAGCGCGGCGTTCGCCACCCCCGGCAGCCCGGAGGACCAGCGGGCCCATCGCGGCAGCATCCCCAGCGTGTAGTGCGAGGCCGGCCGCACCCGCCGCCGGTAGGTCTGGTGCAGCACCTCCGCCTTGTAGGAGGCCATGTCCACCCCGGCCGGGCAGTCCGACGAGCACGCCTTGCACGACAGGCAGAGGTCAAGCGCCTCGTGCACCTCCGGGGATCGCCAGCCGGCCCGCACCACCGAGCCGTTGACCATCTCCTGCAGCACCCGGGCCCGCCCGCGGGTGGAGTCCTTCTCGTCCCGCGTCGCGAGGTAGGACGGGCACATGAACGTCCCGGCTGCGCTCAGGTCGGCTCGGCACTTGCCCACCCCGACGCAGCGGTGGACGGCGGTCGAGAAGTCGCCGTCGTCATGGGTGTAGGCCAGCGCCAGGCCGGCCCGGACCGGCGGAGCCCCGGCCAGCCGCAGGTCGGCGTCCAGCGGGCGCGGCGCCACCAGCACGCCCGGGTTGAGCAGGTTGGCCGGGTCGAAGGCCGCCTTGAAAGCGCCGAAGGCCGCCAGTGCGGCCGGCGAGTACATCAGCGGCAGCAGCTCGCTGCGGGCCCGGCCGTCGCCGTGCTCACCCGACAGCGACCCGCCGTAGGACGCCACCAGGGTGGCCGCCGCCGTCACGAAGGAGCGCAGCGCACCCGGGCGGGCCAGCGGGAAGTCGATCCGGACGTGCACGCAGCCGTCCCCGAAGTGCCCGTAGAGGAGCCCGTCCAGGTCGTGCTCGCGCAGCAGCGCCTCGAACTCGCGCAGGTAGGCCCCCAGCGAGGCGGGCGGCACCGCGGCGTCCTCCCAGCCGGGCCAGGCCGGCGCACCGCCCGGCGTCCGGCCGCCCAGGCCGGCGCCGTCCTCCCGGATCCGCCACATAGCCTGCTGTCGGGGCCCGGCCGGCAGGACCAGTGCGTCGAGCGCGCCGGCGTCGCCCACCAGCGCCTCGGCTGCGGCCACCGCCGCCG
>JALYXH010000053.1 GCA_030947185.1 Actinomycetota bacterium
CCTGGCGACTACCCGGCGCAGCGGCTCGATGACCGCGAGCAGGGCGCCATCCGGGTCGGAGTCGGCCACGCCTCTCCTCTGTGGTCGCACCAGATCGCAACCTCAAGCCCGCTCTTACGTCATGAGATCAGCCTGAACGCGTGTCCATATGGGACCGGACAGTAGCAAGCCCTCCCACCGGACGACGAAGAAGCGGACAACCCGAAGCTCAGGCTCGCCGCGACGAGCGGCAGCGTTTTGATCAAGGTCGCGGGCAGCGCACAGACGTTGTCGGCAAGGACGGGCATGGCCACGGACTACAGCGCTCTGTTGCGTTCCCTCATGACGGGACTGGCCGTTGAAGAAGCCGACCAGATGGCGACGGTGCTCAGCAGAAAGACGACGGATGCAGAGGTCAGGCACGAGCGACGGGCGCCGCGGCAGCATCGCTCGCGGCGACCCATTGCCTCCTCGAGCCAGATGCCAGGAAACGCTCCAGCGCATTGAGCTGGGTCTTGTGCCGACTGCCCTGCGGCTGGTCTGCACGGGAGGGCACTGTCCGACTTAACCTCGCGCGGCGACGGCATCGTTCGGGCCCGGCCTCGCCATGCAAGGGTTGCATTCATTGCAGATCGGTCCACCGGAGAGTTGGCCGGCGCGGCGCTGCGTCGGCGCTGGGACGGGCGTGCGATGCAGCCGCCGCCGTCCTGGCGCGGCACCTGCTGCTGGCCACCGAGCGGAACCAGCAGGAGGTGGCCGACTATCTCCGCGGGACGCTTCAGCACCTGCGGGCTCTCCGGCTCGCCGTCGATGCCCGTCGCGTCGTTCCAGGCGGCTTGGTTGCACCCGGCCTGATCCGGGATGCCCCGGTTGCGCTGTGGCACGACCCTTACCGTGAAGTCGGCGCGAGCCTGGACTTCCTGACCGACCTCTACTGCACCGGGCTGGGCGAGCCGGCCTGGCATTGGTCGCGCGGGTTCCCGCCCTCGTGGCCCACCTCGGCGGAGAACGCCTGGCAACGGTGCTGCTGGCCTTACCTTGGCGGCGCTAGGACACAGACGAGGGTGCCAAGGGCGACCACCTGCACTGTTGACGGTCATGGCCACCGACCCACCACCATGCAGAAATCAGAGGGTGATCAGCCAATCACGCCACCCAGGCCCGACCGGCGGCCCGCCACCGCTACCACTGCGCGGCCAGCCGAGCGCCGATCAGCTCGTTCGATCGCTCCACGTCGCCCGCCACCACATTGGCGTAGACCTGCAACAGCACCGGCACGGTGTGCCCGAGCCGGCGCGCGAACTCCGCCACCGGGACCCCGTCGGCGAACATGGCCGACGCGTTCGCGTGCCGGAGGTGGTAGGGCGTGATCGCCCGCAGCGGACCAGCCGGGAAGACCTCGTCCACGCCCCGGAGCCAGAGCCGGCGCAGGTTGCCCGGGTGGACCTCGCCGCCGGCGCCGTTGCTGAACAGCCGCTCGCTCGGCGCCATCGGGTAAGCCTGGATGTGAGCACAAAGCTCGGCTACCAGCTGCGGCGGGATCGGCACCGGACGCACCTCGCGGCTGGTCCTGCGCTTGAGTGCGACATCGGCGGCCGGCGAACCGTCATCGGTCCACCGGGCGCCAGCCAGCGATCGGCCACCGTGCAAGTAGAGGGTTCCCCAGCCAGCGAGCGGCAGGTCAACCTGGTGGCGGCGCAGGGCCCGGGCCTCGGTCGGCCGCAGGCCGGCGAGCAGCAGGGTGGCGAAGTAGGCCCGGTAGCGGGCCCCCGTGCGGCCCTGGCCGGCAATGGCCTCGATCAGCAGCCGACCCTGCCGGACGTCAGGCACCGTGAGCGGGTCCACCGGAGCGGCCCGGTGCGCGCTGCGCCGGGTCCGCGTCAGCGGGTTGCGCTCGAGCAGCTGCTGGTCGACGGCGTACTCGAGAAGGCCGTTAGCGCCCGAGCGGCGGCGGGCGTAGGTGCTGTCCGCGAGAGGACGCCCGCTCAGGTCCACCGAGATGGCCGCCATCACCTGCTCGGCCGCTCGCGCATCGATCTCGGCCACCGGCAGCGACGCGCGGACGATCCAGCCGGCTGCCTGTTCATCGGCAGGAGGTCGGCTCGCGCCGGTGCCGAGGGAGGACCGCAAGTGGCGCCAGACCCGGCGGCGCAACACCTGACCGTCCTCGGTGGCCGTACTGATAGCCCGCAGCTGGTCGGCTCGCACCAGCCCGAGACACGCAGCAGCCACCCCCTCGACCAGGCCGTCGCGGGACTGCGGCTTGAGCGTTGGCCAGCGGGCTCGGACGAACTGGTCGGCGAGGCTGAGGGCGGTGTCGGGTGAGCGCTGCCAGGACGCGGGCTCGCCGGTCTGCGGGTCGAAGACCTCGAGCCGGGACTCGGCCATCAGCAGCCGAGCCTGCCAGGCTGAGGCCTGCCCCTTGGTCCGGAAGGCGCGGGTCCGGTCGCGGCCGTCCACCCGCCACTTGACCAGCCACGGCCGGGCGGTCCCGGGTCGGCGGGCGATCGAGAAGACGGCGACCCGCTGGCTGCGGAGGGACGGGCCGGCCGGCTCGAACCGTGCTGTCACCGGTTGCTCCATGGCAGGCTGACGGGTGTGGAATCGACACTCGCAAGGCTCCGTGGGACGGCCCGGTCCGGGCTCGGAAACGGCCCGGATCGTGGTACAGCCGTGGTACAGGCGTGGTACAGCACCCCGCCAGAGTAGCCTCCTGGTAGCGTTTCCGCAGGTCAGCCCTCGTAGCTCAGGGGATAGAGCATCGGTTTCCTAAACCGTGTGTCGCAGGTTCGAATCCTGCCGGGGGCACCCATCAGAGAGCAGCGAAAATGCTTTTTGACCTGCAGAAACAAGTCGGTGGCGATCATCAATGCCCTTGTCACAGATGGTCACGGATATCCACCAGCCGCCGCTATCAGTGCGGGGAGCGTGCGCTGATCTTCGGTCTCGCCGTGCACGCGCGAAGCGCGGCGTGGCCTAGCGCCGACACCGCAGAGGCTCGGCACGGCCGGTCGGGAGGGCCCGTGCTGCCGGGCCGTGCGGGCGTTCCCTGACAGCCGTCTCGTCAGGACTCATAGGGCGTCCAGCACGGCGGCTATCCGCCGTACCACGATGGCGGGCGCGTACTGCGCAGCGGCCACCTGCAGGTCCGCGGCCGCGGCCTGAGCCCGGTCGGGATGCTCCAGGAAGTAGATCAGCCGCTCCTCCAGCTGGCCCGCGCCTGGTTCGTACAGGACGTCGGGATGGTTCCCGGTGATCTCCGGGTAGCTAGCCCGGTTCGGGAGGATGCAGCAGGCGCCGGTGTGCATGGCCTCGAGCGTCGAGACGCCCAGGCTCTCGTGCGTCGCGGTCGACACCTGCAGCTCAGCCATCCACAGCGCCCGGTAGTAGTCCGGAAGCGACAAGTCATTGCCCAGCACCACCTGCCCGGGAAAGTCGGCTGCGAGCCCAGAAACGGCCGCCCCGCCCGACCCGGTCGGCGGGAAGCGACGGGTAAACAGCACCTGTGCGTCGTAGCGCGGCAGCACCCGGCGCATCACAGCCACGAACAGTTCTGGGTTCTTGCTGGCCACCGGGGCGTGGTTGAAAACGATCGTCGGGCGCGCGCAGCGCTCATCAGTGCGGAAGGCGTCGATGCGCTCGACGTCCAACGGGAGTCCGACCACCTCACACTTGGCGTCCAAAGACTTGGCCAACGGAGCGTTGAAGGCGGAGATGCTGTCCCAGAGCGTCGCCCGTAGACAGTCCGAGACGAGGAACACTCGGTCCAGGACCTGCAGGTTGGCCAGGTCGAGCAGCTCCATCCGAGGGTAGATCTCGGACCTAAAGGTGTCGGTCGGGTCCCAGTGGCTGCCGTGCGTGTAGCCGACCAGCGGCGTCTCGAGCCCCAGGTCGAGCAGCATTCGCCGGATCTCGGTGGGAAAGACGGAGAACGCGTGGAAGGAGAAAACGACATCGGGTGGCGAAGCAACCAACGCGTCGAGCACCCGGTCGTAGGACGCCAGCAGCCATCGCAGCCGAGCAACCCGCTCGTCCTTGTCGTCTGAGGCCGCGATCTCGAGACGGACGAGATCGAAGTCGGCGGCCGACAGCCCGGCGCGAATGGCCGCCGACGCGGTGATCCCGTAGCCGATCGCATCGCTGGACGGCACTTCGCCGCTGAGCCCCCCCGGCTCCGTCGAAACGGTGTATCCGTCCAGGTACAGAACCCGTCGGCCGTCTGTCGACTGGCGTTGCCCAACCTTCGCTCCAGGCAAGCTCAACTGAGGTCGACCGGCTGCGGCTTGTAGCCGAGAACGGCGTAGTCCTGCGGTCCGAACAGGGCGAGCGTCACCACTTGTTCCATCTCGTGCCCAGCGTCGGAGCGGGCGCCCTCGACGGGGGAGTCGTTGGGGTGCAGGGGCCGCACCTCGACCTCGCCGAAGCCGGAGGCGGACACCAGGAATTCGGTCAGTGCGGGGGGCAGCGGTGAGCGGTGCGTCGGGTCGTTGTAGAAGTCGCACGCCGCCATCCGCAGGTTTGTCGGGTTGGGCGTCTCGAGCAGCACGCAACCGCCGGGACGCAGCGCCTGCCTAGCCGCGGCCAGCAGCGCGAGCAGGGTGTCCACATCGAGGTGCTCGATCAGATGAAATGCGGTGACCAGGTCGAGCGAGTCCGGCGGCAGGTCCTCCAGATGCGCCACGGCGTCACCGTGGACAAGATCGAGCCCACGCGCCAGCCCTGACGCCACAAAGCCGGGATTGCTGTCAACGCCCACGGCGGGCACCCCGGCGTCGCGCAGCAGCGTGAGCCACTCGCCACGCCCAGAGCCCAGGTCCACGACCCGCGCCTCGCCGGTGCTGTCACCCGCTCCGACGAGCCGGCGGACGTCCGGCAGGTATCCCGCCAGTTTCGCGTTGATCTCACGCGTCGACCCCCGGAACCTGTCGGTGAACTCCGCGTAGAGGGCGGCGAAGCGTGGCCCGCTGCCCTCGAGCTTCGCCCGTAGCTGGCGCAGCTCCCTCTCCAGTCCGGTCACCCGTTGTTCGGTCTCGGCCAGCTCTCGGGCGAGGTCGCGCTCCTGCGTCGCGGCCGCTTCCCGGTGCTGTGCCGGCATCACCTCCTGCCCGTTCACCGCCGCCGCTTTGATCATCCCGCCGTCGCATCTGCGGCGCCGGTGTGTGAATCCGCCTCGCCCGCACCGGCTTGGCCGGGGCGGGAGAGGACGCGCAGGACGCGGGCCGGGTTCCCGGCGACCACCGTGTAGGGCTCGACATCGCGCAGCACCAGTGACCCCACACCGACCACCGCGTGAGCCCCGATCCGGCAGGGCCCGACCACGGTGGCATTACTCGAGACCCAGACGCCCTCCTCGATCACCACGTCCCGTCCCGACGCCGGCACGGCGACCTGACGCTCCGCGCCGAACTTGGTGATGTCGTGCATCCCGGTGAGCACCGAGACGTTGTGGCCGAAGAAGGCGTGCTCGCCCAGGGTGATCTCGCCGGACGAGAGGTTGAACAGGGCGTTGTTGACCACGGCGGTCGCAGCAATGTGCAGCCGCGCGGGATCGCCATAGATGAGCGGACGGAACAGTGACGGATCCTCGGACGGCCTGGCTCCGGCCGGCTTCCCGGCGGTCTCCGCCTGCCGCACCAGCGCGCCGGACAGCCTGCCGACGCCCTGCAGCACCCGGTCACGCAGTGACATCACGGTTCCCTTCGGCCGACGTCGAGCGCCCTACCCTGTTCGGTTCCGCCGGTCGTGTCCACGACGAGCCGTCTCGCCGGGCGGCCAGCACCCGGCCGTAGACCTCGGCGTGCTGAGCAGCGATGACTTCCCAACTCTGGCTGGCGGCGAGAGCACGACCAGCCGTCGTCAGCCGGTCGGCCAGTGCACCGTCGTCCAACACCTGCCCCAGCGCGTCGGTCAGGGCGGCCGTGTCGCGCGGCGGAATCCGGAGTACGCCGTCGATCTCGGTAGGTCCGCCCACCTCGCCGGGAGGCGCGGTAGCGACGACCGGGACACCGGCGGCGAAGGCGGCGAGCAGCGACCCCGACTTGCGCGTGACGCCGGCGTTGAGCGGGAGCGCCACGGCGTCGGCGGCCTGCAGCAGCCGGGAGACCTGCGCGTCGGGCAGGTAGCCGGTGAAGTGGACGTGCTCCTGTACACCGCACGCCGCGGCGACCTGGTCGAGTTCCTGACGCAATTGGCGTGCGGCGGCACTAGGGACGGAGTGGCTCTCGGCGCCGCCGATGATGAGCAGCCGGATGTCTGGCCGACGCGCTCGTAGCGCGGCCAGCGCTGCGATGAGCCGGTCGAGGGACTTCTCGGGGTGCAGGAAGCCGAAGAACGCGACGAGGGGGGCCTCGGAAGCCGCGCCGAGCTCGCGCCGGACTTCGGCCCGGCACCGCGCCCCATCGCGCGCCACGACCTCGACGTTGAGGCCGACAGGCACGTCGACAGCTGCCGGCGGACTGTTGGGAAAGCGGGCCAGCAGTACGTCGCGGTGCTCCGGCGAGGTGACCAGCAGGCGAGCGCTCCGAGACGTCAGCAGCAAGGTCTCCCGGTCGAGACGCCCGCTTCGTTCGGCCGCGGCCCACAGGGTGGAACGCACCGGGCGGCGCCGGCCGGGTCCGGGCCACACGCCGTACTCGTGCAGCGTCATCACGAGTGGGACTTGCCGTGGCAGGAGGAGAGGGAGCAAGCCAACGGCTCGGGAGGAGCCGAAGACCGATGGCGCGTACTGCACGTGCAGCAGATCGAGGTCAAGGCGGCGGCACACGCGCGCGGCCGCAGCAACGCCCCGGACGTCCCATCGCCGCGTGACACCGACGGCCCCTGACCCGGCGGCCTCGGCGCACGCGAAGGAGGTCAGCACGAGGGGTTCAAGTCCGGTCGCGCGCAGGTGTACGACGAGCCGGCGCGTGTAGTCGGCCACGCCGTCCCGCATCGGGTCCAGGTAGCCGCAGACGAGCCCGACCCGCATCCCGTGCATGTCTGCTGATGCCTCCCGGTCGGTTGCCTGCGGCCGAAGTACACCAGAGTCGCCCTTGTTGCCAACCCGCCAGGAACGAGCACACGCGCATTAGTTGGTCAGACCCGCTCGAGAGCCGCGAGACGGTCACCGATACGGGCGTAAATGATCTCCGGTTGAGGCACGGCGTCATGCTGTCGCCCCTCCCGCACCGCCGCGTAGGTCAGGTCCGTCAGGCAGTGCCCGTCGACGAGCCGGGCCAGCACCCGGGGGGATGTGGCCCGGCTCGCGGGTGCTGTTGGGTCGACTGTGAGCATCGCTTCGATCAGCAGTATCGCCAACAATGCGTCCGCCACGGCGAGCGCTCAGCTGCCCCCGACGGTCTCGAGCAGGCTCATCCCATGGTCCGCCGCGATCAGCTCGGCTGCCTTCTCAGCGATCATGATCGTGGGCGCGTTGGTGTTACCGGACGTCACGTTCGGCATGATGCTGGCGTCCGCGATCCGCAGCCGGCCGACGCCCAGCACGCGCAGGTCGGCGTCGACAACACTGCCCATCCGGCAGGTCGACGTCTCGTGATAGACGGTCAGCGCGTAGTGCCGGGCCAGGTCTTCCAGCAGCGCGTCGGTCGGTACGTCGCCGGGGGCGTGTCCGTGCGAGGCGGCCAGCGCGGGCGGAACCAGCAGCGAGCCGAGCCCGGACCCTGGCCAGTTGTCCACCAGGTCCAGCGCCCGTCGCATCACCGCCACCATGACCTTCACGTCGTGCGGGTCGGCGAAGTAATTCAGCGAGATCACCGGCGGCTCGTCCGCGTCGGCGCTGGCGAGCCGGACCTCTCCTTCGGAGTGCGGCTGCACTGGGTTCGGGAGTACGACGACGACCTGTGCGTCCGCGGCCAGCCGAGACGTGGCGTCGTCGAAGTACACATCCGGGTCGACCCGGAACAGGCCCCGCCACAGGTCCGCCGTGTAGCCGCAGACGAGGAAGCCGATCTGCGCGTCGTGCGTATGCCCGTCGCCCAGGCCGGTGGAGTACCAGAGGCCGGCGTCGTACAGCGAGGACGAGACCAGGCTCCGGCCGGTCGTAACCCACTCCGTCAGTCGCCGTTCGGCCTCGGCCTTGAGGCCGGCCAGCTCGGGCGGGAGGTCTACGTCGTCCGCCGGGTCAGCCGGCAGCGGACCTGCCGGAGCGCGGAGCGCGTCGGGACCGAGCGAGATCGCCACCTCGGTCATCGTCAGCCCGATGCCGGGCGCCGGGAAGACCATCGGCGTGTGCAGGTGGTCCTTCAGGTGCTTGCCGACGTCCGGCAAGTCCAGCAGGCAGTCGATCCCGACCTGGGCGAGCTCGTCCTGGGGCCCGAGTCCGGACAGCAGCAGAAGATGCGGCGAGCCGATGGCACCGGCCGACAGCACGACTTCCTTGGTAGCGGTCACCGTCTGCACCGCCCCGTCGGCCGTGCGGAACTCGACACCGGTGGCCACGAGCGCGTCGGCAGAGGGCTCCAGCAGGATCCGCTGCACTCGCGCGCCGGTGATGACGACGAGGTTCTGACGCGCGTCCATCACCGGCTCCAGGAACGCGTGAAACGTCGAGGATCGCTTGCCGTCCTTGGTCGTGGTCTGGAACAGGGAAGCCACGCCCTCGGGCCCCGCCCGGTCGCACCCGTTGTAGTCCCCAGTCGGGATTCCCGCGGCCTTCGCCGCGTCGACGAACTGCTGGGCGGCCGGAATGACCGGCGCGCGTACGGACACGCCCATCGGGCCGTCAGGGTTGTGGGCGTCGTGGTCGACGACGATGTCGCCGCTGGGCTGGAGCCCCTCGGACTTCTTGAAGTAGGGCAGCAGGTCGTCGTAGGCCCAGCCCTTCGCGCCACCATCGGCCCAGGCGTCGAAGTCGCCGGGGTGGCCACGCACGTAGGCCATGTAGTTGATCCCGGAGGAGCCGCCCAGCATCTTGCCGCGCGGCACCATCATCCGGCCCTCGGCCAGTCCGCGGCCGACACCGCCGGCGTCGCCGGTGTACATCCAGTCGGTCTCGGGGTTCAGCTGCAGGGCGGACACCGCCGCCGGCATGGCCTCCTCAGGCGGCGGCGAACCGCCGGCCTCGAGCAGAGCTACCCGCACCGACGGGTCCTCAGACAGCCGCGCGGCGATCACCGCACCGGCCGATCCCGCTCCGACAACGACGACATCGAACTTCTCAGCCACTTGGTCCACCCTCAGGTCGAGGTCGAAGTGGCACCGACGACCCGGCCCGAAGACTGCCCCGGCGATGCGACCGGAGTGTGACACGGCTCACATTCGCGTGCGCGGCCGCCCTGGCCGGCACAGGCCTGCGAGAGCGGCCAGTAGTCGTCACGCGACAAGTCGGCGAAGCCGGTCTGGTGGTCCGTACGTAGGGTGCGCTTGTAGGTGCGGCTAGCCAGCGCGGGTAGGGCTGCAATCGCACACCAGTGCGCGGAGCGTGCGCCGGACCGTCAGGCCGCAGGTCCGCCATCCGCGTTTGCCCAGGTCAACGGGGGAGATCGTGCCGGGGGCTCGACGTCTTCCTAAACCGTGTGTCGCAGGTTCGAATCCTGCCGGGGGCACTTCTTGTGATCTTGTAATCAGCTCCATCGTGCCGTCCGCACCCGCTGGTAGGCAGCGCTCCCCCGTCAAGTCACGGCACCCGCGGCGCGGACCCTTGCTCGACCCGGCGTACCGAGTGCGGCTGCGGCGAGCAGCACGACCAACGCAGCAGTGAGCAGCCCGAACAGACCAGCCGGGGGCACGGTCCGGATCAGGTGTCCGGACACCGGCTCCAGCGACATCGACAGCACCAGCGCGAGTGCCGCGAGCCCGCGGCCGGCCCTGCCGCCCCGCGCCACCAGCCAGCCGACGAGAGGCAGCAGCAACAGCGGGTAGTGCGCCCACGCCACCGGCCCGACCAGGAAAGCTGCGATCAGCGGCAGGGAGACGAGGACCACGGCGTCAGTCGTCCGCCAGAGCACGACCAGCGTCAGGGCAACCACGAACGCTGCGCAGGCCAGCTCCACCGGCCCAGGCAGGTGCAGCCTGCCGGCGAGACTGCCCAGGTCTGCACTGGCGGGGTCCTGCCGCGCGCCGGCCAGTCCGGACCGCGCCTGCCGCAGCCAGCCACCCGCATCGCCCACGACAGCCAGCACCAGCGCGTCGAGGACCACCAACCCCCCGAGTACGCCGGCCAGCTCGCGCCACCGCCGACGGCGTACCAGCACGACCAGGCACGGGACGAGCACCGGCTTGACCGCGATCCCGACCACCAGCAGCACGGCGGCTCGGCGCCACCGGCCCGCACCCACCGCGGCCGCCAGCAGCGCAACCACCGGCAGCTCGACCAGGGTGACGTTGGCGAACTGCAGGGCGCTGACGGTCGGGAAAGCCAGGAACGCACAGACCACCGACCCGGCCGGTGGCAGCCCCAGTCGCCGGGCCAGGAACGCGGTGGTCATGGCCACGCACACGCAGCCGCCGACCAGCCAGAGCTCGCGGGCGACCCGGAACGACAGCAGCCCCAGCGGCGCCAGCACGATCAACGCGGCCGGTAGGTAGTCGTAGCCGGGCACCCACGGGTTCGCGCCGTCTGCCGCGGCCCGGCCGGCTCGCCAGAAGACCATCAGGTCGTCGCCCCAGACCGCCGACGTCCGGACCTGCACGACCCGGCCTGCCAGCACGGCTGCCGCCAGCAGCCACCAGCCCCAGCGGCCGAGACGAGGGCTCATCGCCCGAACAGCGCCGTCAGCCCGTGGATCAGCAGTCCGGCCAGCGCGCCGACGACCGTGCCGTTGATCCGGATGAACTGCAGGTCCCGGCCGACGGCGAGCTCGACCTTGCGCGCCGTCTCCCGCCCGTCCCAGCGGTTCACGGTGTCGCTGATGATCGCGGTGATCTCGCCCCGGTAAGTGGTGACGACGTGCGCCGTCGCATCCTCGACCCAGCCGTCGACCTTCGCCTGGAGGTCCGACTCGCTCTCCAGCCGGCGTCCGAAGGCAGCCAGGGTCGCGCTGGCCCGCCGGCGGAGGTCACTGTCGGCGTCGTCGATCGCGGCGAGCAGCAACCGCCGGGCCGTCGTCCACAGCGCGGCCAGCCCCTCCCGTACGCCGGGATGGGCCAGCAGCCGCGCCTTCACCTGCTCCGCCCACGCGATGGTGGCCGGGTTGCCGCGCAGGTCACCGGCCAGCTCCAGCAGGAAGTGGTCCAGAGCGAGCCGGACCCGGTGCGCCGGGTCGTCCCGGGTGTCCTCGACGAAGCGCAGCAGCTCGTCGTAGACCCGGTTGGCCACCCGGACGTCTACCCAGTTAGGCGTCCAGGACGGCGCCTGCACCAGCACGGCCCCGACGACGACGTCCTGGTGCGCGACCAGCCATCCGTGCGCCTCTGCGACGGCCAGGTCGACAAGCCGGTGATGCGTCCCGTCGAGGACCACCTGCCCCAGAAGCCGCCCCGCCGGCGGCCCCCACGGCCACTCGGCGAGCCGGCGGACAAGGGTGGAGTCGACGACTGCCGAGACGTCCTCGTCCCGCAGGACGGCGACCGCCCCACGGGCCAGAGCTGCGAGCTCGGCAGTCACCCGGTCCGCGTGCGCGTCCTCGGCGAGCCAGCCGCCCGCCCGCTGGGCGACACCGACCCGCCGTACCTTGTCGCGAACGACATCCGCAGCCAGGAAGTTCTCCGCCACGAAGCGCTCCAGGCTGCGGCCGAGCGCGTCCTTGCGGGTCGGGATGATCGCGGTGTGCGGGATCGGCAACCCGAGCGGGCGCCGGAACAACGCCGTCACCGCGAACCAGTCGGCCAGAGCGCCGACCATGCCCGCCTCGGCTGCCGTGTTGACGTAGCCGGCCCAGCCGGAGCTGCCGAGGCGCACCGTCGCGGCATAGACCGCAGTCGCCAGCAGGAGGAACGCGGCCGCCACCAGCTTCATCCGGCGCAGCGCCTGCCGCTGCTCGCGCTCGGCGCCGGCCAGCACGGTCATGGCAGCGCCGGCCAGCGATCGGCCCAGGGGGCTGCCGCTTCGTACGCTGCCGACGCCCGCAGCACCAGCGCGTCCGCCAGCCGGCCACCGGCGATCTGCAGCCCGACTGGTCGTCCGTCAGCGGTGAACCCCGCCGGCACGGTCGCCGCCGGCTGACCGGTCAGGTTGAACGGGCAGGTGAACCAGACCCGCGCCGAGGCGCTGACGTCGTGACCGTCGATCGAGCTCGGCCCCAGTACGCCGTGCTCGAAGGCCGCCACCGGCATGGTCGGGGTCAGCAGCAGGTCGTAGCCGTCGAAGAAGCGCCAGGCCGCGCCGTAGATCTCCTTGCGCGCCATCAGCGCATCGGTGAGCGCGTCACCGGTCCACGGCCTGCGCACGGCGGCGGCGACATGCGGCGACATCCGCCCGCCCAGCTCGTCGGCCAGCCGCCGCATCCCGGTCAGGTCCGTCTCGTTCATCACCGTCGCCCAGAACGCCGGGTAGGGGTCCGGCCAGCCTGGATCCGCCTCCGTCACGACGCAGCCGAGGTCGCGCTCGAAGACCTCGGCGGCGCGCCGGGTCAGCGCTGCCACCTCCGGATCGACGACCGCGTAGCCGAGGTCGGCGCTGTAGGCCACCCGCAGCCCGCGTAGCGACCCGGCGCCGGCCGCGCCACCCGCGGCGAGCCAGTCGACGTCACCCGAGGGCAGGCTGAGCCGGTCCCGCCGGTCCGCGCCCGCGACCACCGACAGCACGAGCGCCGCGTCGGCGACGGTCCGCGTCAGCGGGCCGATGTGCTCCAGGGACTCCCAGCTCGACACACCCGGGTAGCGAGCGTCCTTGGTGCCCGGGTAGAGCGGCACCCGGCCCATCGTCGGCTTGATCCCGTAGAGGCCGCAGAAGCTGGCCGGCCCCCGGATCGACCCGCCGCCGTCACTGCCCAGCGAGAACGGCCCGATGCCGGCCGCTACCGCTGCCGCCGACCCCGCGCTCGACCCACCGGAGGTCCGGTCCAGGCGCCAGGGGTTGCACGTCGCCGGTCCGAGCGGGTTGGCGCCGGTTCCGCCGTACCCGAACTCCGGCACCGTCGTCTTGCCCACCACGATCGCGCCGGCGGCCCGCAGCCGCTCCACGACGACGTCGTCCTCGGTTGGCACGAAGTCGTGATAGGCCCAGCTGCCGGAGGCCGTCCGGATGCCGGCGGTCAGGATCAGGTCCTTGATCCCCACCGGTACGCCGGCCAGCGGCCCCACCGGCCGTCCCGCCGCGAGGTCGTCGGCCAGCCGCCGGGCCTGCTCCCGGGCCTGCTCCGGTACGACGGTGACGAAGGCGTGCAGGAGCGGGTCGAGGCGCTCCAGCCGGGCGAGGACCGCATCGACCACCTCGACCGGCGAGAGCCGGCCGGCGGCGACCTCGGCAACGAGGGCGACCGTGTCCAACCGGCAGATGTCATCGCCCGTCATGGCGCTCAGACCGCCGCCGGGTGGTCGGCGGCGACCGGGCGCCGGCCGTAGCCGGTCCGGGCCACCGCCGCGCCCGCCACCAACGGCACGCTCACACCGGCTCCCAGCAGGAAGAGCGCGCCATAGGAGTTCGCGTCGGCCAGAGGTGCGAGCAGGGCCGTGCCCAGGGAGCTGCCCAGGAACAGCAGCGCCGCGAACAGTGACACCGCGGCGGCTCGCGCGTCCGGAGCGACATCCACGACCCAGGTCTGCAGGGTCGTGTGCAGCGAGACGAAGCCGGTGCCCAGCAGCAGCGCCGCCGCGGCCATCACCAGTGGCGTCCGGCTGACCCCGGCCAGCGACAGGGCGCCGACGACCTGCGACCCACCGGCGACGATCAGTACGCCGGGTGCGAAGCGCCGCCCCATCCGGGCGACCACCGGTGCTGCGCCGATGACACCGACGCCGTAGAACGCGAGCACGAGCCCGGCCGTGCGCGAGCTGGCGCCGGTGGACTCGACAGCGGGGGCGAGGAACGTGAACGGCCCGAGCAGCACCACACCCTCGATGAAGGCGAGGCCCAGGACCACCAGGGCCCAGCGCCGCCGCAGGACGCGGGCGAAGGTGACCGCGACGTTGGCAGCCGCTGCCCGCGGCGGCTCGGGCAGCCGGCGCAGGGCCACCGCCACCACCAGCCCCACCACTGCCGGTACGGCGAAAGCCCAGCGCCAGCTGAGGTAGTACGCCGCCAGCCCGGCGCCGACGGTGCCGGTGGCGCCACCCAGGGCACTGGCCGCGAACAGCTGGGACACCCGCTTGTGGCGACGCTCCTCGGCCACGGTGTCCCCGACGTACACGAGTGACGTCGGGATGATCGCGCCGAACAGGCTGCCGCCGAGCGCCCGCGCCACGACGAGCAGCAGCAACGAGGGCGCGGCGGCGGCGAGCAGTCCGGCCACCGCCGCTCCGACCAGCGTCAGCCGGATCGTGCGCACCCGGCCGATCCGATCCGAGACCAGCGCCCAGCCGGGCTGGCTCAGCCCGTAGAGGAGGAAGTAGGCGCTGGCCGCCGTGCTGACTGTGGCCACGCTGGCATGCAGGTCGGCACCGATCGCCAGAATCGTCGGCGGGAACGAGAAGCGGTCGGTGGCGCTGGCCAGCGTGCCGAGCTGGAGCAGGCCGAGCTCGCCGCGGGTCGGCTCCGTGACCCGGTCGGTCAAAGCGCCGCCGCCGCGGCCCGCCCGGCCACCCGGCCGGAGAACAGGCAGCCGCCGAGGAAGGTGCCCTCCAGCGCGCGGTAGCCGTGCATCCCCCCGCCCCCGAAGCCGGCCACCTCCCCGGCCGCGTAGACGCCCGGCAGCGGCTGGCCGTCGGGCCGGAGCACCCGCCCGGACAGGTCGGTCTCCAGTCCCCCGAGGGTCTTGCGGGTCAGGATCGACAGGCGTACGGCGATCAGCGGGCCGGCCTTCGGGTCGAGCAGCCGGTGCGGGGCGGCCACCCGGATGAGGCGGTCGGCCAGGTAGCCGCGGGCGCCACGGACCGCCGTCACCTGCAGGTCCTTGCTGAACGGGTTGGCCATCTCCCGGTCGCGCGCGACCACCTCCCGCTCCACGTCGGCCAGGCTCAGCAGGGCCTCGCCGGTCACCCTGTTCATGCCGGCGACCAGCTCGGGCAGCGTGTCGGCGACGACGAAGTCAGCTCCGTGGGCCTTGAAGGCCTCGACCGGCGCCGGCGCCCCCGGGCGGACCCGGGCCAGCACCGCCCGGATGCTCCTGCCCGTGAGGTCGGGGTTCTGCTCGGAGCCCGACAGCGCGAACTCCCGCTCGATGATCTTCTGGGTCAGCACGAACCAGGTGTGGTCGTAGCCGGTCGTCATGATGTGCTCGAGCGTGCCCAGGGTGTCGAAGCCGGGAAACAGCGGGACCGGCAGCCGGCGACCGCGGGCGTCGAGCCACAGCGAGGACGGGCCGGGCAGGATCCGGATCCCGTGCCGGCTCCAGATGGGGTCCCAGTTGCGGATGCCCTCGGTGTAGTGCCACATCCGGTCCGGGTTGATGATCCGCGCGCCGGCCGCCTCGGTGATGGCCAGCATCCGCCCGTCGACGTGGTCCGGAACGCCGGAGATCATCTCCTTCGGCGGCGGCCCGAGCCGGGCCGGCCAGCTCGCCCGGACGAGGTCGTGGTTGGCCCCGATCCCGCCCGAGGTGACGAGCACCGCCTGCGCGGTCAGGGCGAACTCGCCGGCGCCTACCCGCGAGCTCGCCTCGCCCCGGCCTACCGCACTTGGCTCCAGGACGGTGCCGCGAACACCGTCCACGACCCCCCCGGTGACGGTGAGGGCGTCGACCTGGTGACGGTGCCGGATGTCCACCAGACCCCGGTGGGCAGCCGCGCGCAGCCGGCGTACGAACGGCTCGAGGACACCGGGACCGGTGCCCCAGGTGACGTGGAAGCGCGGGACCGAGTTGCCCGGGCCGGTGGCCAGATAGCCACCGCGCTCGGCCCAGCCGACCGCGGGAAACAGGCGCACACCCTGCCGGTGCAGCCAGGACCGCTTCTCCCCCGCTGCGAACTCGACGTAGGCGCGGGCCCACTGCCGGGGCCAGTGGTCCTCCGCCCGGTCGAAGCCGGCAGTCCCCTCCCAGTCCTGCCACGCCAGGTCCAGCGAGTCGCGGATGCGCAGGCGCCGCTGCTCCGGCGAGTCGACGAGGAACAACCCGCCGAAGGACCAGAAGGCCTGGCCACCCAGGGAGGCCGGCGGCTCCTGGTCGAGCAGGATCACCCGTCGCCCTGCGTCCGCGAGCTCGGCGGTCGCCACAAGCCCGGCCAGGCCCGCCCCCACGACCACGACGTCCGCCGAACCACCGGCCGGCGGGCTGCTCATGCCGGCGCTGCAGGGCGCGAGGCCGGATCGACGACCCAGACGTTGGCGGCATCGGCCGTGGCCAGCCGGATGCAGGGCCGGTCGCCGACCGTGAGCTCGACGGTCGTCCCGGCCGCCGACCCGACCAGGCTGGTCTCGGCGCCGGGCACGATGCCGCTGCGGAACAGAACGTCCAGCAGTGCCGGCGCCTCCTGCTCGACGACCTCGCTGATCCGGGCGACGCGCGCGGGCTGACCCCGCGGCAGCTCGACCAGCCGGATGAGCTCCTGCTCGGGCTGGGGCACCCCGGGGATCGCGTTGCCGTGCGGACACGTGCGCGGGTTGCCCAGCGACTCCTGCAGGCGCGCGAGCACCGTGTCCGACAGCGAGTGGGCGACCCGGTGCGCTTCGGCGTCGGCAGTGACCCAGTCGAAACCGAGGGTGCGGAACAACCAGACCTCGGCGATCCGGTGCCGGCGTACGACGTCCTCCGCGGCCACATGGCCGGTCGCCGTGAACAGCACACTGCGCCCAGCGCCGGTGGTGACCAGCCCGTCGCGGGCCAGCCGGCTCAACGCCTCGGTGACACTCGGGGCAGCGACCCCGAGCCACTCGGCCAGCCGGCCCGGGCGGACGACCTCACCCTCGTGGTGGATGTAGTAGATGGCTTCGAGATAGCGGGCCGCCCCGGCGGACAGGTCCGCCGGCGGGGTCGCAGGCGGCTCGGCCGGGCCAGCCACCGTTGGGCCAGCCACCGTTGGGCCAGCCACCGTCGGGTCCGGCATCGGCCCCCACTCCTGACTCGTCCCTGCCGGCCGCACCGGTCAGCGCGCCCGGCCACCATCCTGGCACCGGCTCGGCGGGGAGACCGGTCGGCGGTCAGCCGGGGGGTGCGACGTACCAGTCGGGGTCCCGCTTCTCGGCCCGGGCAGTGAACCCCTCCCGAGCCTCGGCAGAGGCGAAGCGCTGCCTCGACAGGGCATCCATCTCGGGCAGCGCCTCAGCCGGCGGCCGGCCGGTGACCGTTGCCACCATCTGCTTGACCAGGCCCATCGCCTCGGGCCCACCACGGGCGAGCATGTCGACGTAGCGGTCCACCTCGGCGTCGAGGGCCTCGTCGGCCACCGCACGATCGACCAGGCCGACCCGCTCGGCGCGGGTGGCGTCGAAGACCTCGCCCGTCATGAAGAGCTCGGTGGCGGCAGTCACCGTCAGCCGCCTCAGCACCGGCACGCTGATCACCGCGGGGACCAGACCGAGCCGAACCTCGGTGAAGGCGAAGGTGGCCGATCTCGGCGCGATCACGATGTCGCAGGCGGCGAACAGGCCGATGCCGCCGGCCCGGGCCAGCCCGTTGAGGCGGCAGAGCACCGGCTTGCCCGCCTGCAGGATGAGGAGCAGTACGTCGGAGAACGCGCCGGCAGCCGCCTCCGGAGCAGTTCTGCGCTCGGTCAGGTCCGCGCCCGAGCAGAAGACCGGCCCGGCGCCGGTGAGCACGACGACCCGCACAGCAGGGCTGTCGAGCGCTGCCGAGAGACCCTCGTGCAGCTGCCCCACCAGCCGGGCGGACAGCGCGTTGCGGTTCGCCGGCGAGTCGAGGGTGAGCGTCACCCGGCCGCCGGTCAGGTCGTAGCGGACGAGGTCGGTCGAGTCAGGGTCCGGCACGAGGCACACGGTGCGGTGCGCCGGCCGCTCGTGCAAGGGGCTTGGACTCCAGGCGCAGGTAGAGCCCCACCGAACCGACCATGACGGCGAGGAAGCCGGCCCCGAAGAGCCAGGTGAGCACCCGGTCGGTCTGCAGGTCGCCGGTCACCCGGGCGGCACCGAGCCCGATCAGGACGAGCATCAGCAGCTCGACCTGGACCATCAGCCGGACCGAGCTCCAGCGCCGCTCCACGAGCGCCCCCAGCCCGGCAATGCCCAGCGCGAAGATGGCGCCCATCACCCGCGCCGTGAGCGGTGTCAGCAGCCACGGCCAGATGCTGATCGCGCGCTTCGGCGCCAGGAACAGCAGCAGGCTCATGCCGCTCGCTGCCACCCCGACACCAGCGATCACGACTCGGGCGACCAGCGGCACGTGGGCGTCGTCGGCGGCGTCGCGCACGTCGTGGCGGTGGTTGGCCCACCAGACCGCCGGCACGAGCAGGGGCGTCGTGAAGTAGAGACCGGCCCACAGCCAGAACGCGACGTGGTGGTGGTGGAAGCGGTCCCAGTGCAGGACAGTCGCCAGGCCCATCAGCGTCGCGAACAGCGAGACCGGGAGGAAGCCGCCCTTGATGGTGTGCCACTTGCGGGCGACGGCAGCCCGCGCGAAGAAGTAGGCACCCCCGAGGTACACCGAGCCGAGGACGAGCGGCGTCAGCGCCGGCTTGATGGTCCAGGCGAAGAAGCGGTCGGTGTCCCGCGGCCAGAAGAACAGGTCGACGAAGGCGACCAGCAGGAACGGGATGATCGCCAGCGAGAGCACGCGGGTGGCAGGCAGCACCCGGTCATCAGCACGTCCGGGTCCCGTCATGGCGACGCCCCCCACCCCCGCAGGACAGCAGCCTCACGCTAGCGCTGCGCCTGCGGCGGTGGAAGGGCGTCGACGTCCGGGTCGGGTCGGGTCGAGTCGGGTCGGGCGAGTGAGTCGGGCGGGTCGGCTCAGGCGTTGCCCGAGTACGACGAGCCGGTCGTCGAGGGTGCTGTCGAACCTGCCGGCGGGCCGCCACGGTGACCGCCGCGGTGGCCACCGAACCCACCAGGACCGCCCGCCGGGGCGGTGTCGACCGCTGTGACGGAGAACGTGCTGTCGAGCAGGACCCGCGCGTGGGTGCCGTCGGACTTGGTCACCTGGGCCTCGAACGCAGCGCCGGTGTTCTCGGCCGCGCCCTCGGTCGAGACGTGGTCGACCGTGGCCCCGGGCAGCTTGGCGAGCACCGCGGTCTTGACCTTGTCGGCGTCGGGGCCGGTGACGGCCGTCTCGTTGCCGTGGTGGCCGCCGGGCCCACCCGGGCCACGCCCGGCGTTCACGGCGGTGACGTGGAAGTCCTTGTCGAGCAGCACATCGACCCGGCTGCCGTCGGCCTTGCTGGCGTGCGCCTCGTAGGCAGCTCCGGTGCCCTCGGCCAGATCTTCCGCCGCGATCCGGTCGACAGCGCTACCGGCGCCCAGCTTGTCGAGAACCGCCGCCTTGATCTTCGCCGCGTTGTCGCCGGTCACCTCTGCCTCGGCGCTCGCGTGGGCGGCCCGCTGCTCGGGAGTGGCGGTGGTGCCACCGGCGCCGGCGGAGGGGGTCGGGGTCGCACCCGCGGCCGACGCGATGGCCGGCACTCCGTAGGCCAGTGCACCCGCCGCCGCCGCAGCTCCGAGCGCCACAGTCGCTGTCTTGATCCGCTTCATTGCTCGTTGCCGCCTTCATCTCGGTTCTTTGGACTCCCTCAACCTCGTCCCGAAGCCTGGGCCCGTGCTTGTGCGCACCTGTGGACAGCCTGGGAGTTGCGTACTGTTCCGGGCGTGACGAGCACCGCCACCACCACGGCCGACAGCTACGCGGAGCGGGTGGCCGCGTTACGGGACCAGCTCGCGACGCTGCCGCCGGGTGCGCCGGTCCGGCTGCGCAAGCGCTCGTCCAACCTGTTCCGGCCCCGCGCCGCCGTCGCCACCGGCCTGGATGTCGACGCCTTCGCCGGCGTCCTCGCCATCGACGTGGCCGGCCGCACGGCGGACGTCCTCGGCATGACGACGTACGAGGACCTGGTCGCAGCGACGCTGCGGCACGGGCTGATGCCCCTTGTGGTGCCGCAGCTCAAGACGATCACGCTGGGCGGCGCGGTCACCGGGCTGGGCGTCGAGTCCTCGTCGTTCCGCAGCGGCTGCCCGCACGAGTCGGTGCTGGCGATGGACATCATCACCGGAGACGGCCGCATCGTCACGGCGACGCCGGACGGGGAGCACCGCGCCCTGTTCTACGGCTTCCCCAACTCCTACGGGACGTTGGGCTACGCGCTGCGACTGCGTATCGAGCTCGAGCCGGTCTCGGCCTACGTCCACCTGCGACACCTTTCGTTCCCGGACACGGCTGCCTGCACGGCGGCCATCGCCGCCATCGCGGCCGACGGCGCCTACAACGGCGAGCCGGTCGCGTTCCTCGACGGGACCGTCTTCTCGCCGACCGAGTGCTACCTCACGCTCGGCAGCTGGGCCGCCGCTGCCCCGACGACCTCCGACTACACCGGCCAGCACATCTACTACCGGTCGATCCAGCAGCGCAGCGAGGACTGGCTGGCGGTCGCCGACTACCTCTGGCGATGGGACACCGACTGGTTCTGGTGCTCCCGCACCTTCGGCGCCCAGCACCCCGTCGTACGCCGGCTCTGGCCGCGCCGGTGGCGCCGGTCCGACGTCTACTGGAAGATCGTCGCGCTGGAGCGCCGGTACGGCCTCATGCGTCGGGTCGACGCCGCCCGCGGCAAGCCGGCCCAGGAGCTGGTCATCCAGGACGTGGAGGTGCCGGTCGGGCGGCTGCCGGAGTTCCTCGAGTTCCTCGACGAGCAGACCGGCATCCGTCCGGTCTGGCTGTGCCCGATGAAGCAGCGCGACCCCGGCGCGACCTGGCCGCTGTACGCATTCGAGCCCTCGACGCTGTATGTGAACGTCGGCTTCTGGTCCGCAGCGGACCTGCCGGCGGGCGAGGGTGACGGCTGGCACAACCGTGCGATCGAGGAGGCCGTGGCGAGGCTCGGCGGGCGCAAGTCCCTCTACTCCACGGCGTTCTACCCGCGCGAGGAGTTCTGGGCCGCGTACGGCGGACCGGCGTACAGCAGCCTCAAGCAGACTTACGATCCGCAAGGACGACTACTGGATCTTTATTCGAAGACCGTGCTGCGCGGTTAGGCACCAACCGCGCCGAGGCACGCCGAGAGCAGGGAGAACACATGCGCAGGTCGGTTGCCGATGTCATCGCGCAGGTCCTGGGGCAGATCCCCATCGCGGTGCAGGCCTACGACGGGAGCCGTACCGGTCCTGCTGACGCGTCGGTCCGGCTGGTGCTGCACTCCCCCAAGGCGCTGTCCTACCTGCTCACCGCACCCGGCCAGCTCGGCCTCGCCCGCGCCTACGTCGCCGGAGAGCTCGACATCGAGGGCGAGCTGCACACCGCGCTGTCGCTGCTATGGGGCGAGCACGTCGGCGAGCTGAGCTGGAAGGCCCGCCTCGACCTGCTCCGCAACCTCGACCCGGCCGCCTTCCGCTGGGTCGACCCGCCGGCCGAGGAGTACGGCGCCCGTCGGCTGGCCCAGGGGCTGCGGCACAGCAAGGCCCGCGACGCGCAGGCCATCAGCCACCACTACGACGTGTCCAACTCCTTCTACGAGTGGGTGCTCGGCCCGTCGATGACCTACACCTGCGCCTGCTACCCGAGGCCGGACGCCAGCCTGGAGGAGGCCCAGGCCCACAAGTACGACCTGGTTTGTCGCAAGCTCGGTCTCCAGCCCGGGATGCGCCTGCTCGACGTCGGCTGCGGCTGGGGCGGCATGGTCATGCATGCCGTCGAGCACTACGGCGTCGATGCCCTTGGCGTCACGCTGTCACGCAAGCAGGCGGAGTGGGCGGCCAAGACGATCGCCGACCGCGGGCTCGACGGCCGGGCCGAGGTCCGGCACAGCGACTACCGCGACATCGCGGAGACCGGCTTCGACGCGATCTCCTCCATCGGCCTGACCGAGCACATCGGGCTCAAGCAGCTGCCGTCGTACTTCCACTTCCTGCACTACCGGCTGCGCCCGCAGGGCCGGCTTCTCAACCACTCCATCACCCGGCCCACGACCACCCAGAAGGCCCGCACCGAAGGCTTCATCGACCGTTACGTCTTCCCGGACGGCGAGATCGAGGCGGTCGGGACGATCGTCTCGGCCATGCAGGACCAGGGCTTCGAGATCCGGCACGTCGAGGACCTGCGCGAGCACTACGCGCGCACGCTCACCGGCTGGTGCGACAACCTCGACGCGCACTGGGACGAGGCGGTGGCCGAGGTGGGCAAGGGGCGAGCCCGGGTATGGGCGCTCTACATGGCCGGCTCCCGGCTCGGCTTCGAGCGGCGCACGATCGAGCTGCACCAGGTGCTCGGCGTCCGCCCCGAGGACGGCGTGTCCGGTCTGCCGCTGCGGCCGGACTGGGGCGTCTAGGCGCTACTTGCTGAGGCCGGCGACCAGGTTGATGGTGGTCGCCACGATCACCGTCCCGAACAGGTAGCCGAGCAGGGCGTGGCGCAGCACGGTGGCGCGGAAGCGGGTCGTCTTCAGCGCGGTGTCCGAGACCTGGAAGGTCATGCCGACCGTGTAGGCGAGGTAGGCGAAGTCGGTGTAGCTCGGCTCGCGCACATCGCCGAAGTCGATGCCCCCGGCCCCCCCGCGCGCGTCCGCGGAGTAGTACAGCTCGGCGTACTTGAGCATGAAGACCAGGTGCACGACGGCCCAGGACACGACGACGGAGCCGATGCCGAGGCCGACCAGGGCCGGGTTGGGACCATGACTCTTTCCTGCCCTGACCAACACCAGGCCGACGGCGACCAGGCTGACGACCGCCGCTGCGGTCACCAGGGCGCTGGTGACCGGGCGGGACGGGTCCTCACGGATGGCATGGAGCCTGGTCTGCGCTCCGTCGAACCGCCAGATCGTCGCTGCCGTCCAGCAGAGGAACACCACGGCAGCGGTGTCCCAGCCGGTGACCGGGGCCAGCAGGCCGTCACCGAGCAGGAACATCACCGCGGCCGCCGCGACCCCCGCCACCGCGCCTATGCCGGCCCGGGTGGAGGCTGACGAACCGAGTCCCTGCTTGCGTGCTGTGGCCATGAACTGTTGTACCCGCCGGCGGTCAGCCGGCGGCGGAGGCGCCCCCGGCGCCGGTGATGACGAGCTCCCCCTGGTCGAGGCCGCTGGTGATCTCCGTCATCGATGCGGTGGACAAGCCGATCCCGACGGAGCGTGGCTGGGGCTGGCCGGCCACCAAGGTGCGCACGAACAGCCCGTCGCCTGAGCTCTGGAGGGCCGCCGTCGGAACGGCGAGCACGTCTGCCTTGCTCGCGACCGTCATCCGCACCTGGACCGACATGCCCGGCAGCAGGCCGGGGGGTGGTGTCGTGATGCTCAGCAGGACGGGGTAGGTCACCACCCGCCCGGCAGCGGTCGAGGACGCCGGTGCCGCCAGCAGCGGCGGTCCGGCCACAATGAGGTCGGCCGTCAGCCCGAGCGCGGGAAAGGTGGCTCGACCGAGCTGACCGGCGACAACGTACGGCGCGTCCTGCTCGGCCACCGGCAGCGAGACGTCCAGGCCGGTCGAACGAAGCACGAGGGCGGGTGTCGACGGCACCGCCCCGACGACGAGGTTCACCGTCGTGACGACACCGGCTAGCGGGGCTGCGATCGATGTCGCCGCCAGCGCCGTCTGGGCAGCCAGCACCTGCTGCTCCGCCTGCTCGACCGACTGCGCCCCGCCCCCTGCTCCGGCGCCGGACTGCGCTCCCCCCGATGGACTTGTCCCCGACTGACCGCTGCCCGCGGAAGCGCCCGCGCCGCCCGCCGTGGCGGTCGACCGGCGAGCGGGGGCCGCGGACGAGGAGCCGGCCTGCGGGCTCGATCCGCTACGGCAGGGGGTCGGGGAGGGCCGCGTCGGTCCCGGCGTCGGGCGGGACGACGTCGTGGCGGTCGAGGTCGAGGTCCCGGTGAGCGTCGGGTGCGCCGTAGCGGAGCGGGTTGGGGTCGCGGTCGAGGTGCTCAGGCCACTCGACGTGGGGGTCAGCGTGACAGTGACGGTGACCGTCGGTACGGGACCGGGCGCCGGACAGGCGCCGGCGGAGGGCGCCGGTGCTGAGCGGGCTCCCGAGCCGCCGATCGCTGCGGCCTCGACGGCTGCGGCCGCAAGCGTCGGGGCGCCGGCGCTCGACGTCGAGGCACCCCCGTCGGAGGCTGCCGCTGTCGCCTCGGCAGCTGCCGCCGCGGCCGTCTCTGCTGCTGCCAGTGAAGCCCGCGCGACGCCGAGCTCCTGCAGCTGCGCGGCGCTGTCCACCCGGGCGAGCAGCTGCCCAGCGGCGACCTGCTGGCCGGGCCGCACCGTCAACTCGGTGACCACGCCCTTTGCAGCACCGAAGTCCAGGTTGAGAAGCGAGCCCGCCGCGACGGTTCCCGTCGCGGCGACGACGTCGTTGACCGTCGTCCTCGCGACACCCACCGTCTGGTAGCGAGCTGTAGCCACCGGGTGCGGCGAGGTCCGGCCGATGCCGACGGCCACCAGGGCAGCCACGACGATGACGGCGGCGGGTCCCCACCATTGCCGAGACGCAGTCCGCACGGCGTGAACGCTAGGCGGCATTCCTGGGATTCTTCTGTGAACACGCAGTATTTCAGCCACGTCATACAACGTTCACAGCCGTCGTACAGGTTGAGGCAGTAGAAGTAGGTCGTGCGCCGCTGGATCAGCACCCTGCTCGTCGCCGCCGTCCTCGTGGCCGGCGGCGTCTTCTGGTCGCAACGGCACAGCAGCGCAGCCCCCGTGAAGTACCTGACGGCAGCGGTGACGCGCGGCACCGTCTCACAGACCGTCGCGGCCACCGGGACCGTTCAGCCCCAGTCGACGGTGTCGTTGACCTTCGGGAGCTCGTCGAGCTCGAACGCGGGCACGTCGGCCACCGCCGGCACAGGCTCGAGCCCGGCCACCTCCGGGGCGACCGGTTCCGGTGCAGCCAGCGCCGGCTCGACCGCCGGCGGCAGCCAGACCGTCAGCAGCGGCGCGGCCGTGGTGCGGACAGTCCAGGTGAAGGTCGGCGACCGGGTCGCGGCCGGCGTTGCCCTGGCGACTCTGGACGACAGCAGCCAGCGCTCCCAGGTCGCGGTGGCGCGAGCACAGCTGACCGCCGCTCTGACCAAGCAGGCGGCCGAGACCGACACCTCGACAGCGACGGCGGTGAGCAGCGACGCGGCAGCGGTGGCGCAGGCCCAGGCTCAGCTCACGACTGCCAGCGCCGCGGTCAACGCCACAGTTCTCAAGGCACCGGTGGCGGGCGTGGTCACCGCGGTCAACGTGAGCCCGGGTCTGCCACCGCCCTCGGGCGCAGCGCTGCTGGTGCGTTCCGACGGCCTGCTCGTCCTCGCATCCGTCGCCGAGCAGGACGTTCCGAAGCTCAAGCCGGGGCTCGCCGCCCGCGTGGCCTTTCCCGCCCTGTCGGCGACCGCACCCGGGACACTTGCCGACCTGCCCACCCAGGCCAACACCGCCGCGAGCGGGGGTGCCGCAGCGGTCACCTTCCCGGTCACCATCGCCCTTCCGACGGTCCCCCCCGGTCTGCTCCCAGGAATGAGCGCCCAGATCACAGTGGTGATCGAGACGCGGGCGGACGTGCTGACCGTGCCCACAAGTGCCATCCAGGGCGCTGACAGCAGCCCCACCGTCCAGCTCCTGCTCGCGGGCAAGCCGGTGAGCAAACCGGTCGAGATCGGTTTGTCCACCGAGTCCGCCACCGAGGTGATCGCCGGCATCGGCCCAGGGCAGACGGTCGTGACCGGCGTCGTCAACGCACTGACGACTCCGTCGACCGGCGGCGGGGGGCTCGGTGGTGGTGGCGGCTTCCGCGGAGGCGGTCTCGGTGGTGGCGGCAACCCGGGCACCGGCGGGACCGGCGGGACCGGCGGGACCGGGGGCACCCGGACCGGCACCGGCGGCACGCGTGGCTGACCGGGCCGGGGCCAGCCCGCTGCTGCAGGTAGCCGGCTTGAGCCGGCACTACCGGATGGGAGACGCCGATGTAGCTGCCCTGCGCGGCGTCGACTTCTGCATCGCAGCCGGCGAGTCCGTGGCGATCATGGGGCCGTCCGGCTCGGGGAAGTCGACCCTGCTGCACATCCTCGGGCTGCTCGACCGGCAGACAGCAGGCAGCTATCGCTTCGGCGGGGTCGAGACGGCACTGCTCTCCGACGACCAGCAGGCCAAGTTGCGCAACCGGGCCATCGGCTTCATCTTCCAGAGCTTCAACCTGGTCTCCGGCGAGTCGGCGCTCGACAACGTCGCAGCCCCCCTGGTCTATGCCGGGGTCAAGCGGCGCGAACGGACCGATCGGGCCGAGGAGGCGCTCGTGCGGGTCGGCCTTGCCGACCGCCTCGGGCACGACCCGTCACAGCTGTCCGGCGGCCAGCGCCAGCGGGTGGCCATCGCCAGAGCCCTGGTCACCAACCCAGCGCTGATCCTGGCCGACGAGCCGACCGGCAACCTCGACTCGGAGTCCAGCGCCGACATCCTCGGGCTGCTCTCCGATCTGCACGCAGCCGGGCTGACCCTCCTCACGATCACCCATGACGCTCGCATAGCCGCCCACGCGGGGCGCACGCTTCATGTTGCGGACGGGTCGATCGTCCGCGAGGACGTCGCCGCATGAGCTACGCCGAAGCGCTCCGCCTGGCGCTGCGCAGGCTGCGCACCAACCGGCTGCGTACCGCGCTGACGGCGCTCGGCGTGATCATCGGCGTCGCCTCGCTGGTTGCACTGCTGGCCGTCGGCGAAGGCACCAAGGCGCAGCTCACCAGCCGGATCGCCAGCCTCGGGACCAACCTGCTCAACGTCTCCGCGGGAGCGACGGTGACCGGTGGTGTGCGCGGAGCAGCCGGCAGCGCCAGCACGCTCACCCAGGACGACGCCGCTGCCCTGGCGAAGCTCCCGGGGGTGGCCGCCGTCGCGCCTGAGATGCAGGTCGGCAACGCCGTCGTGGTCAACGGACGCAACAACACGACGACCACGATGACCGGCACGACGTCGGCCGAAGCGCTCGTCCGCAGCTACCAGGTAGCGGTCGGAACGTTCCTGACGGCTCACGACGTCGAGGCAGGGCTGCGAGTGGCAGTCCTCGGCCCGGTCACCGTGTCCGACCTCGGGGCGACGCCCGAGCAGATCGTCGGCAGCAGCGTCGACATCAACGGCATCCCGTTCCGCGTCGTGGGCGTCACCCAGCCCAAGGGTGGAACCGGCTTCAACAGCCCGGATGACATCGTCTTCACACCGATCAGTGCCGTGCAGTCGCGGTTCACCGGTGGCTCGACGCTCCGCTCCGTCGGAGTCTCGGTTGCCGAGCCGACCCAGCTCGACTACGTCTCCTCGAACATCCAGGCCGCCCTGCGCAGCCGGCACGGTCTGGCGACCGGTGCGAGCAACGACTTCACCCTCGCCAGCCAGAACCAGCTGCTGGCGGTGGCCGGCGCCCAGTCCAAGACGCTGCAGAACTTCCTGATCGGCATCGCCGCGATCGCCCTCGTCGTGGGCGGAATCGGCATCGCCAACACGATGCTCGTCTCGGTGCGGGAGCGGGTCCGCGAGATCGGCACCCGCAAGGCCATCGGCGCCCGGCGGCGCGACATCGGCCGGCAGTTCCTGGTCGAAGCGGTCATCGTCAGCCTCGGCGGGGCCGCTATCGGCGTCGTGGTGGGGCTGGCCGCGACGGCCCCGGTGGGACGCGCGGTGCACGTCAGCGCCAGACCATCGGCGTCCGGAATCGTCCTGGCGTTCGTCTCCGCGCTGGTCGTCGGCGTACTGGCCGGCTACTGGCCGGCCCGGCAGGCCGCCGCCCTCGACCCGGTCGAGGCCCTCCGCTATGAGTGAGTCCAGCTACCAGCACAGCCGAAGCGACCCCCAGCCGGCCCTTCCCAGATGGAGCGCGTGATGACCAGTCCCAGCGAGCCGACCAGCCCGAGCGCCCGTCCGGCACCCGTGCTGCCCGACCTGTCGGAGTTTCTCGAGAACCCTGGTAAGCCGCCACGCGACCGCTCGGCCCGGAGCAACCGGCCCGCCCTCATCGGTGGTGCCGTCCTAGGCGGGTTGCTGCTGCTCGGTGCCGGCTTCGCGGCCGGCCGGGCGAGTGCGCCGAAGGGTCCGGCGACGCTGGCTGCCGCCGTCCAGCAGGCCTCCGCCGGCAAGCTCCCCTGCGGGACGCCCACCGGCAACGCCGGGTTCGTCACCCGGCTCTGCAACGCCAACGGGGCAGCCGGAGGCGGCGGCGGCGGCCTGGCCGGTCAGGCACCCGG
>JALYXH010000043.1 GCA_030947185.1 Actinomycetota bacterium
GTCCGCCACCGGCGGGCCATCGCCATCGGCGCGCCCAGGTCGCGCACGCCGACGACCCCGCCGCGCAGCATCTGCGCCGGCGAGCCGAAGGCGAGGTGGACGTGTGCGTCGACGATCCCCGGGCCGACCCAGGCGCCGGCGCCCCCGAGTCTGCGCACGCCCTCCGGTAGGGCGACCGACCCGACCGGGCCCATGGCCGCGACCAGGCCGTCCGGGGAGACCACCACCACCCCGTCGTCGTACGCCGGTGCCGCGCCCCCGGGCCAGACCCGGCCGAACAGCGCGACCCCTCGCCCCAGCGACTGCTGGCCCGCCGTCACGCGCCCGGGAGGCAGCCCGGCCCGAGCAGCGCCTTCAGGTCGCCCATCAGCGAGGGGCTGGCACTGACCCGCAACGCCTCGTCCAGGCGGAGCACCGTGGTGCGCGCGCCGTTGACCAGCTGCAGGTGCACGTCGGTCGTGCCCGGGTGGGTCGCCAGCACCTCCTTCAGCCGCTCGACCACCGGCGGCGTACAACGCTGGGTCGGCAGCGAGATGACCACCGGCCCTCGCGGCCCGGTGGACAGGTCGGGGACGGTCAGCTCCATCGCGATCAGCTTGGGGACGTCCTCGCGCTTGTCGAGCCGTCCGCGGACCAGGACCACGGCGTCCTCGGCGATGTCGACGGCGTACTGGGTGTAGGTCTGCGGGAAGAACATCACCTCGATCGCGCCCTCGAGGTCCTCGAGGGTCGCCAGCGCCCACGGGTTGCCCTGCTTGGTCACCTTGCGGGTCACCGTCGACAGGATGCCGCCGACGGTGACGATCTGGCCGTCGGCGACGGCGTCACCGGTGAGCGCGGGGACTGTGCTGTCGCTGGCCTGGGCCAGCACGTGCTCGACCCCGAACAGCGGGTGGTCGGAGACGTAGAGGCCGAGCATCTCCCGCTCGTAGGCCAACAGCGCGGTCTTGTCCCACTCCCCCAGCGGGACCGAGACCCGGAAGCCGTCGTCGGGCGCCGCGGCGCCGTCCGCGTCGCTCCCGCCGACCGCCTCGCCGAACAGCGAGAACTGCCCGATCGCCTCCGCCCGCTTAGCCTCCATGCACGCGTCGATCGCCTCCGCGTGGATGGTGGCAAGCCCGCGCCGAGTGTGCCCGAGCGAGTCGAACGAGCCGGCCTTCACAAGGGACTCGACGACCTTCTTGTTGCAGGCGAGCGCGTCGACCTTCCGCAGGAAGTCGGGGAAGTCGGCGTAGCGGCCCTTGCTCTTGCGGCACGCGACGATCGAGGAGACGACGTTGTCCCCGACGTTGCGGATCGCGGTCAGCCCGAACCGGATGTCGGTGCCCCTCGGGGTGAAGTCGGCGTCGGAGTCGTTGACGTCCGGCGGGAGCACCTTGATGCCCATCCGCCGGCACTCGTGCAGGTAGAGGGCGCTCTTGTCCTTGTCGTCCTTGACGCTGGAGAGCAGGGCGGCCATGTACTCCGCCGGGTAGCGCGCCTTGAGGTACGCCGTCCAGTAGCTCACCAGCCCGTAGCCGGCCGAGTGCGCCTTGTTGAAGGCGTAGTCGGCGAACGGCTCCAGCTCGGTGAACAGCCGCTCGGCGAGCTGCGGGGAGTAGCCGCGCTCGTCCATGCCGGCGACGAACTTGACCTTCTCCTTGGCCAGCACCTCCCGCTTCTTCTTGCCCATCGCCCGGCGCAGCTCGTCGGCCTGGCCGAGGGTGTAGCCGGCCAGCTTCTGGGCGATCGTCATCACCTGCTCCTGGTAGACGATCACCCCGTAGGTCTCGCCGAGGATCTCCTCGAGGTCGGGGTGCAGGTACTCGATCTTCTGCCGGCCGTGCTTGCGCTCGACGTACTTGATGTGCGAGCCCTCGCCCATCGGACCCGGGCGGTAGAGCGCGATCAGCGCCGAGATGTCCTCGAACGCCCCCGGCTGCAGCGAGCGCATGAGCGAGCGCATCGGGCCGCCCTCGAGCTGGAAGACGCCGATCGACTCGCCCCGGCACAGCAGCGCGTAGGCCTCCGGGTCGTCGTCGCCGAGCTCCTCGAGGACGACGGTCTCGCCGCGGTTGTTCGCGATGTGGGCCAGGCAGTCGTCCAGGACGGTCAGGTTGCGCAGCCCGAGGAAGTCCATTTTGAGCAGGCCGAGCTTCTCGACGGTGTTCATGTCGTACTGGGTGATCACCGCACCGTCGGCCTCGCGTCGCCAGACCGGGATGTGGTCGGTCAGCGGGTCTCGGCACATCACCACACCGGCAGCGTGCACGCCGACCTGGCGCTTGAGGCCTTCGAGGTCGCGAGCGGTGTCGAGCACCGTCTTGACGTCGGGATCGCTCTCGTACGCCGCCCGCAGCTCACCCGCCTCGCGGTAGCGCTCGGAGGTCGGCTCGAAGCAGTCGGCCAGCGAGATGTCGCGGCCCATCACCGGCGTCGGCATCAGCTTGGACAGCCGGTCGCCGGTGGCGTAAGGGTGGCCGAGCACCCGCGCGGAGTCGCGGATGGCCTGCTTCCCCTTGATCGTGCCGAAGGTGATGATCTGGGCGACCCGGTCCTCGCCGTACCGCTCGGTGGCGTAGCGGATCATGTCGCCGCGCCGGCGCTCGTCGAAGTCCATGTCGATGTCGGGCATGGAGACGCGCTCGGGGTTGAGGAACCGCTCGAAGATCAAGCCGTAGCGCAGCGGGTCGAGCTCGGTGATGCCCAGGCAGTAGGACACCGTGCAGCCGGCGGCACTGCCGCGGCCCGGGCCGACCCGGATGCCGCTGTCCTTCGCGTGGCGGACCAGGTCGGCGACCACCAGGAAGTAGCCGGGGAACCCCATCTGCAGGATCACCCCCAGCTCGTAGTCGACCTGCCGGCGGACCTCCTCGGACGGGTCGTCGCCGAAGCGGCGGACCATGCCGCGCAGCACCTCGGCGCGCAGCCAGGACTCCTCCGTCTCGCCGTCGGGGACCGGGAACCGGGGCAGCAGGTCCTTGCCTTCGTCGATGTGCAGGTCGACCCGCTCGGCGATCAGCAGCGTGTTGTCGCACGCGTCGGGATGGTCACGGAAGAGCTCGCGCATCTCGGCGGGCGACTTGAGGTAGAACTCGTCGCCCTCGAACCGGAACCGGGCCGGGTCGGCAAGGGTGGCGCCGGTCTGCACGCACAGGAGCACCTCGTGGGCGACCGAGCCCTCGCGCCGGGTGTAGTGCAGGTCGTTGGTCGCGACCAACGGGAGGTCGAGCTCCTTGGCGATCTTCAGCAGGCCAGGGAAGGTCTGTCGCTCGATGTCGATGCCATGCTGCATCAGCTCGACGTAGTAGTTGCCGTCGCCGAAGATCTCGGCGTACTCGCCCGCCGTTCGCTTGGCACCGGCGTAGTCGCCGCGGATCAGCAGCTGGGAGACCTCGCCGCCGGGGCAGCCGGTGCTCGCGACGAGACCGCCTGCGAAGCGCTCCAGCAGCTCGCGGTCCATCCGTGGCTTGTAGTAGTAGCCCTCGAGGCTGGCCAGGCTGGAGAGCTTGATCAGGTTGGCGTAGCCCTCGGCGCCGGTGGCCCACATCGTCATGTGGCTGTACTTGTCGGTCTTCGTGGTGCCGCCGCCGGAGTCACCCAGACGGGTGCGGTCGAACCGGCTGCCCGGGGCGATGTAGGCCTCGGTGCCGATGATCGGCTTCACGCCGGCAGCGGTCGCCTGCTTGTAGAAGTCGAACGCGCCGTAGAGGTTGCCGTGGTCGGTCATCGCCAGCCCGGGCATGCCCATCTCTGCGGTGGTCGCGAACAGGTCCTTCAGCCTGGCTGCGCCGTCGAGCATGGAGTACTCGGTGTGCACGTGCAGGTGCACGAACGAGTCGGTCATGCGGGGTGCGGCCTCCTTGGCGACGTGCTGGGTCCACGTGGTGCGGGTCACTGCCGGGGGAAGGCGGCCGGGCGTCGCGGTGTCGGCGTGCCTGGCGGGCGGGGAGGCGGCACGGGACTACCGCTGTTCTAGCACGCGGCAGCGACAGTCTCAGGGCAGGGGCTTGCGCATCGAGACGTGTCGGATGCCGGCCTCGTCGTACTCCTCGCCGTAGGCCGTGTAGCCGAGGCGTTCGTAGAAGCACCGGGCACCGGTCTGGGCGTGCAGCTCCACCGTGTCGAGCCCCCGTTCGCGGGCGCGCTGCTCGAGCGCGGCCAGCACCTGGGACCCCAGACCCCGGCCGCGGGCGACCGGCAGGACGGCCATCCTGCCGACGAGTCCGGTCTGCCCGGACCGAACGAGGCGGCCCGCGGCCACGATCGCGCCGTCGAGCCGGCCGACCGCGTGGTCGGCGTCGGCGTCACGGTCGTCGCGCTCGAGCGACAGTGGGACACCCTGCTCCTCGACGAAGACGGCGTACCGGACGGCGTAGGCAGCGGCCAGCTCGTGCTGGCCGGCTGCGAGGGCTGCGGACGGCTCGGTCACTTGGACGGCTCGGTCACTTGGACGGCGAGGGCGTCGGCGGAGCGGCGGGCGACTTCCCGGCCGGGACCGGCAGGGCGGGCCCGGGGCCGGCCACCGGCATCACCGTCGTCGTCTGCTCCGGGAGCAGGCCAACGAAGGCGAGCACGCTCGCCGCAACTCCCCCGGGTGCGACGTCCACGACCCGGATGCCCGGGCGCCCGGCAAGGGTCGACAACGCCGATATGCGACCGGTCAGCACCAGGGCGAAGACGCACGCACAGTTCTTGCCATAGGCATCGGACTCGAGCTGGGCAGTGCCGGCGGTAGTCGTGTACTCGCCCTTGAAGGCCATCTCGTCGGGCGACGATCCGTCGATCGACGCGGCCAGCCGACGCAGCTCCGCGGCGTCCTCGCGCCGGCGCTCGCTCTGCGCCGCGAAGGCCGCGAGAAGGTCTGCCGGCAGAGCCCGGACGGAGGCCTCCAGCACGTCGGTCGGCTGGTCCTTGAGGGACACCCGGGCCAGCGCGCGCACCGACGCGAGCCCGGGAACGGCGGCGACGGCCGCGGCCGCGTCGGTCGGGCTGGTGTAGGCAGCGAGGTCCACCACGGCGTAGGCGGACTCCGCCGGGTCACGAGCCAGCCGGCGGGCGAGCTCCGCCTTCGCCGCGTCGATGTATCCGGCGACCGGCGTCCCGTCGATGGGGCCCACC
>JALYXH010000124.1 GCA_030947185.1 Actinomycetota bacterium
GGCGAATGCTGGATAGGTCACCCGTGCCGCCGCACTGAGAACTCGACGCAGGCGACGCCTGCGCGCAAGATGCCGGGATGTGCGCTAGCGGTGGTACAAGCGGAATGGCCGTTCCGGTCCTCCATGACATCGAGCCCGTCATCCAGATTCCGCTCGCGCCGGTCGACTCGGTCGTCGTCACCGCCCTCATGGACAACGTCACCGACGTGTTCATGCCGGACCAGGGACCGGCTAGACGGATCGGCATCGGCGTGCCCGGCACGCGACCGTCGGCCCTGGTGGACGGCGGCGAGGTACCCGACGCACTGCTCGCTGAGCACGGCTTCTCGGTGCTGGTGACCGTGACCAGAGACGGCGCCGAGCACCGCATCCTGTTCGACGCCGGCACCAGCCCGGACGGGGTCGTCGAGAACATGCGCCGCCTCGACATCGACCCGGGATCTATCGAGGCGATCGTCTGCAGCCACGGCCATTTCGACCACACGGCCGGGCTGGACGGGCTGGTCCGCACGCTGGGCCGCGTGAACCTGCCGGTTCTCATCCACCCGGACTTCTGGCGGCGTCGGCGGGTCGCGTTGTCCGGACGCGACCCGCAGGAGATCCCCTCGACCAGCCGGCGGGCACTGGAAGCCGTCGGCTTCCAGGTGATCGAGGAGCAGCAGCCCAGCTTCCTGCTCGACGGCTCGGTTCTCATCACCGGTGAAGTGGCCCGCACCAGTGGGTACGAACCGGGCTTCCCGCCGCAGCAGGCGTTCCTCGACGGCAGCTGGCAGCCGGACCCGCTCGTGCTCGACGACCAGGCGCTGATCGTCGACGTACGGGGCAAAGGGCTGGTGGTGATCACCGGCTGCGGGCACGCCGGCGTCGTCAACATCACGCGCTACGCACGGCGGCTGACCGGCGACCGCCCGCTGTACGCGGTGCTCGGCGGGTTCCACCTCAACGGACCGCTGTTCGAGCCGCTGATCCCGCGGGTGCTCGACGACCTGGCCGCCATGGCCCCGCAGGTGGTGGTGCCGGCCCACTGCACCGGCTGGCGGGCGCAGCACGCCATGGCTGCGCGGTTCGGCGAGGCGTTCATCCCCAACACCGTGGGCACGCGCTTCCACCTGTGAGGTCGGTGGCGGTCCGTGGGCCTCGCGTCACGTCGGGTCCGTGCACACCTGTTGGGCCGGCGGCGGATCGGGGTCAGCCGGGCGTTGGATCGGGACCCGCCACCCGCTGCCGCTCTCGCTCGTGCGAGAGAGAGCAACCACACCGTCGGCGATGGCTGTGGCGAGACCGGCTCGTACATCGGCTCGGGCTATCAGGGCCGCCTCCTCGGCTCGACTGAGGTAGACCGACTCGCTGATCGCCCAGGTGACGTGAGAGTTGCGCAGCAGGTAGTAGTAGTCCCCTCGGCTGCCCAGCCGGTAGAGCGCCCCGGCGTCCCGGTTGGCGGCCCATCGGCCACCGACCTGGCTGGTGAACGCGTCGAGGTACCGGCGCTCGGCCTGGTACAGCACGCCTGCCACCCGCCGCCCGCCAGGGTCTGACGTCGCGCCGAACACCTCCGTTCCCGGCACTGGGCTCTCGCCGTCCGCCCCGTTGTTGAGGTGCACGGAGAGGGCGAGGCTGGCATCCAGTGCGTCGGCCAGGGCCACCCGGAACGCGAGGCTGGTGTCCGTGTCCGTCACGCGCGTGAGCACCACCCGGTCGACACGGCCGGCGAGGGAGTCACCAACAGCGCCTGCCAGCTCCAGGACACGGCTCGACTCGCGGGTCCCGTCAGGGGCTACCGCCCCGCTCTCGTGACCGCCGTGGCCGGGGTCGAGCACGACCAGCAGCTCCCCCGCTGATCGTGGTGGCAGCAGGCGGAACTCCGGTCCGGCCAGCGTCACCTGGTGAGCGCACGGGCTGAGTACGTCGGGAGCGCCCGGCGTCCCGCCGACCCGGGGCAGCGTCAGGCCGGCGGGCAGCGTGCCGCCGCCGGCCAGCGCGACGCGGGCTGTGGTGACTACCGCGCCCAGCACTGGCGGGCGGGGACTCGTGCGGGCCGTGGCTGGCCACGCGATGCCGCTGCCGCCGTAGACCGGCGCGGTGTCGTCGACCCTCTGCCGGGGCTCCGGAGCGGCGGCGGCGGTGGCCGTGTCGGCGGGCCGCGCGGGCTCGTTGGCTCGCTCCGTCCGGGGACCGGGAACCGGCTCGTGCGCCCTACAGCCGCCGGCAGCCACGACGGCGGCCACGAGGAGCACCTGAGGCCACCGGCGCAGTCGGCGTGGACCACCGCTTCGCATGCCTCATCCTCACCCTCCGTTCGGACGGGCACCGGGGTCCCGCGCTCAGGCCGGAGCCGGGGCTGCCAACGGATCAGGGCTGGGCGAACGGCGGCGGTCCGAGGAGCTCGATGCCCGGGTCGGTCATGGCGGCTGCGCGGACCCGGTCGAAGTCGACCTTCCGTTCGTCGCCGAGCGGCTCGCTGGCCTCGCGGTAGAAGGCCGCGCACGCACCGGGTGTGTGCAGGTAGAGCAGCTCGGCCGTCGGGCTCGTGACCAGGAAAGCGTGCGCGACTCCGCGCGCGGCCATCGCGATGCCACCCGCCTTGACGTAGTGGTCGGTTCCGTCGACATGCACGGTGATCTCACCGGCCAAGACGTAGAAGCTCTCGTCGGAGTCCGGATGCACATGCAACGGTGTCGCCTTCCCGCCCTCCAGCTCATCATGGATGAGCAGGTACGCACCGCCGGTGTCCTCGGGTGCGGCAAGCCAGGTGTGAATCCCCCCGCCGTAGAACCAACGCCGCTCGGCCTCGGCTGCTGCTCGGACAAATGCCATGAGGACTCCTCGCTTCTTGGTACCTATGTACCACGACGAGACTGACGTACCATGACAGCCATGTCAACGGGGTATGAGACCGGGGGACGCGCCCGGCAGAAGCAACGCACCCGCGGCGTGCTGGTGGCGGCCGCTCGCCAGCTGGTCACGGACGGGCTGGTACCGACGGTGGACGCCGTCGCCGAGCGTTCCGGCATCTCCCGGACCACCGCTTACCGCTACTTCCCCAACCAGACGTCCTTGCTCTCCGTCGCGCATCCGGAGGTGCAGGCTGTCTCGCTGCTCACCGAACCCGCCGAGACCGACGTGGCCAAGCGACTGGACGACGTGGTCCGCCAGTTCACCAGGCTCATCGTCGATACCGAGCCGCAACAGCGCACGATGTTGCGGCTGTCGCTCACAGAAGGGCCGGCCGAGCTGCCGCTGCGGCAAGGCCGCGCCATAGGCTGGATCAGCGAGGCCCTTGAGCCCCTTCGCACAGACCTGACCGACCCGCAACTACACCGACTGGTGATTGCCATCCGCGCGACGATCGGCATCGAGGCGCTGGTGTGGCTCGTCGACGTGGCCGGCCTCAGCCGCACCGAGGCCGCTCAGCTGATGCGCCGCTCAGCCGCCGCCCTGTTGGCCGATGCCCTGCGCTGACCGACCGGCCTCACCCCGAGTCGCATCCGTGGTCTGGAGGGGAACTGGTGCCGGCAGGGGCTGTGGACCCAGCAGCTCATCCACGGCCGAAGCGACAAGGGGATTGACCAGCTCCGGCCTCGTCAGCGGTGTCATGTGACCGCCGGCAGGGACCTCCTCGAACCGCCAGTCGGGGCGACTCTGCTTGAGGATCCGTGCAATCTGCGCGATCGGCGGAACAGTGTCGGCTGCCGTGACCACCCACGTCGCCGCGCTCACTGACGAGACCCACTGGGCGGCGGGGGCGGCCATGACCGCGTCCCATTCGTGGTAGTTCGGCGGGAGGAGTCGAGCGAATGCGTGCCTGCGGTCCGCGGACATCGCTGCCCAGGTGCCGGCTCCGTTCCAGTAGTCGGCGAACACCTGGGCAGCGTCCGGCCATGCCTCGCGATCACCGGCGCTCTTGACCGCATCTCGCAACGCTAGGACCTCTTGATAGCTGTCTGCCCCTGACTCGCGAAGCAAGGAGAACGGGTTGGGTTCGAGCAGGACCAGGCCGGGCAGGCGGCTGCCCAGCTCGGCGGCAGCGCACAAGGCAACGCTACCGCCGAAGGAATGACCCACAAGCGCCAGTGGAGGCCCGACTTGCTCGGCGACGCTGTGAAGCAGCGCAGACTGGTCGTGGAGTCGCTGAGGCCGCCGCTCGTGCCACGCAGGCGTCTGGCCGTAACCGACGAGGTCGACGGCCACGACGCAGTAGCGATCGGCAAGCACCTCGATCAACGTGCGCCACTGTCGGCTTCCGCTCACCGAGCTGTGAACGAGCATCACGACCGGCCCCTGACCGTGCACGCTGTAGCCGGCACCCGCGGCCGAGACACGGCTGGTGCCGTCCCGGCTCGGCTGTCGCCCACGGTTCGCTGTCAGGGTCATCACTCCATTCCGGTCGGCGCAGCCCGCCACGGGGAGGCCTGCTGCGCAGCGCCCGGCTAAGCAAGCGAAGGTAACCGACGCCGGGGCGCCTTCATCGGCCCTGGTGTCGACCACCAGTTCATGGGGTGGGAAGGCGGTCGACTTTCACCCCCCTCTCACCCACGTCTCAGAGGCCCTCCAGCAGGTCCGACAGCTGCCGGGCGTTGACCTGCGCGTAGTTGCGATAGCAGTTGTTCATGAGCACCTGCGTGGTCTCGGCCTGGTCGGACAATGCCTTGATCTTCGACGCCCACTGCGCGAGTTCCTGCTCGGAGTAGAGGTAGCCGAAGCGCTGGTAGATGTCACCGCTCTCCCAGCCCTCGTCGTTGTGCCCGTGGAACCTGACCACAGCCAGGTCGGCGGTGGCCGCGAGC
>JALYXH010000108.1 GCA_030947185.1 Actinomycetota bacterium
GGCGCGGCCACCGCGGCCGGCCACCAGGCGACCAGCCCAAGCTGCCCGAGCAGGACGGCCACGACCAGCGCCGGCCGCCCGGCCAGCGCGCAGCCGGCGACCACGACGACCACCGCTGCGGCCACCACCCCGGCGACCAGCCCGCTGCTCGTGACTCGCGCAGGGGTGGCCTCCTCGGAGCCGCCCGCGAACGGCGGGAGCACCTCGACCACCCCGCCCTCGGCCAGGACGACGCTGCCATGCTCGCGCCGCCCGACCGGTGCCCCGTCGACGAGGAAGGAGCACCGGTCCAACACGGCGGAGAAGTGCGCGTTGTGCCGGTCCCGGGCGGCCGAGAGCGCACCGATGAGGGTGTCCGCGTCATAGGGCTCCTCGGCGCAGCCGGCCGCCGCCTTGGCAGCCGCCCAGTAGCGCAGAGTCCCACCGGCCATCTAGGCCGTCCCCGCGCCGACGGCCCGGCCCAGCAGCACCTCGAGATGGCGCCCGATCCGGGCCAGCAGCTCCGGCGAGGCGGCCGCCTCGGCGTGCCCGAACCCCTCCACCAGCCACAGCTCGGTGGGCTCCCCAGCGGCAGCGGCCAGCGCCTGCGGGTGCTCGACCGGGAAGTAGCCGTCCTGGTCGCCGTGCACCAGCAGCAGCGGCGTCGGCGCGATCCGCCTGACCACCTCCACCGGCGACTCCGGTACGACGTCCCACCCGCTCGCCACCCGCGTCCCCAGCGCGAGCCTGGTCACGAGCCGGCCGGTCCGGCGCTCGACCAGCCAGTGCAGCCGGCGCATCGGGACGGTGTCGCGCACGTACCACCGGCTGGCCGCGCTCACGCTCACCACCGCATCGACCGGTTGCAGCACGCCGGCGCCATGCATCGCCGCATGCCGCAGCACCGTCGAGCCGCCCATCGACCACCCGCAGGTGACCACCCGCCGGTAGCCGAGGTCGCGCGCCGCGGCCACTGCCGCGTCGACGTCGAGCACCTCCCGGTCACCCATGGTGGTCCGCCCGCTGGAGCTGCCGTGCCCGCGGAAGTCGAAGGCGAGCACCCCGGCATACGACGAGAGCGCGGTCGCGACGGCGAGCAGCCCCGGCCGGCGGATCGACCCGCCGAACCCGTGCGCGACCACGACCGCGACGTCACTGTCCGGGTGCGCGAAGTGCCGACCCGCCAGGCGTTCGCCGTCGGCGGTGACCAGCCGCAGCCCACCCGCGCTGTTCCCGGTCGCTGCCACGTGCGGTAGTCTCGCAGAGCGGGATCCGGGCAGCGTCGCCCTCCAAGAGGAGACGACTGTCGACTGGGTCCCGTTCCGCGTTTCCGGGTGCAGGGAGTCTTCACCGATGAGCACGCTGCTGCTGCTGACCAACGCCGTGACGCCGTCCTCCGACGTACTCCCGGCGCTCGGCCTGCTCGGGCACACCGTGCGGGTGGCGCCCCTGGAGGTCAGCGCCCTGCTCGACGTCCAGCCGGTCGACGTCCTGCTGGTCGACGGGCGGCGCGACCTGGTCGCGGCGCGCTCGCTGTGCCGCCTCCTGCGTACGACGGGTGTCACCACGCCGCTGTTCGCGATCCTGACCGAGGGCGGGCTGGCCGGGCTGACCGCCGAGTGGGGCGTCGACGACGTCCTGCTGGAGAGCGCCGGGCCGGCCGAGGTCGAGGCCCGGCTGCGGCTGGCGGTCGGACGGCTGAGCGAGGAGGCCGCGGCCGACGGGCTCAACGGCGCGACCACGATCCGCTCCGGTGACCTCAGCATCGACGAGCTGACCTACACGGTGCGGCTGCGCGGCGGCGTGCTCGACCTGACCTACAAGGAGTTCGAGCTGCTGAAGTACCTCGCGCAGCACCCCGGCCGGGTCTTCACCCGGGCCCAGCTGCTGCAGGAGGTCTGGGGCTACGACTACTACGGCGGCACCCGCACCGTCGACGTCCACGTGCGGCGGCTGCGGGCGAAGCTCGGCAGCGACCACGAGACGCTGATCGGCACGGTCCGCCACGTCGGCTACAAGTTCGTCAGCCAGCCGATCACGCCGCTGCCGGGTCCGGCCGAGCTGCCGGACGAGCCGATCACGCTCCCGAGCCAGTCGCTGGGGGCCGCGCGCGCATAGTGTCGGCCCGGTGAGCGCACCTCCTACCGCCGGCACCACCACCGGGCCCGCCGCCGGCAGCCGCCGGGCCGAGCACCTCGGCCGGCTGCGGCCGGAGCAGGTGGCCAAGGTCAGTGCTCTGGTCGAGGCGGTCACCGAGGCCGACGGCGTCCTGCCGCTGTCCGAGCACGTGATGCTGCACATGCGCTACGGCGGGGACGAGCCGGCCCGCAACGTGCTGCTCTGGGCCGGCGCCGACCTGGTCGGCTACGCCCACCTCGACGTCAGCGACCAGGTCGAGGGTTCCAGCGCCGAGCTCGCCGTACATCCTGAGCACCGCGCCTCCGGGCACGGCGGCGCGCTGGTCGAGGAGGTGCTCGCCGACACCCCGGACGGCCGGCTGCGGCTGTGGGCGCACGGGCAGCACCCGGCCGCCGCCGCGCTGGCCCGCCGGCGGGGGTTCGAGCGGACGAGGGTGCTCTGGCAGATGCGCCGGTCGCTGATGGCGCCCCTGCCGCAGCCGCAGCTGCCGGCCGGGATCGAGGTCCGCACCTTCACGGTCGGGCAGGACGAGCAGGCCTGGACCGAGGTCAACAACCGCGCCTTCGCCAGTCACCCCGACCAGGGCTCGTGGGGAGTGGAGGAGGTCCGCACCCGCGAGCGGGAGCCGTGGTTCGACCCGGCCGGGTTCTTCCTGGCCGAGCGGGCCGGCGTACTCGTCGGGTTCCATTGGACCAAGGTGCACGGCGGGCACAGCCACGACGGCGCCGAGCACGGGCCGGGCAGTCACGACCACGACCCGATCGGCGAGGTCTACGTGGTCGGTGTCGACCCGTCGGCGCAGGGCCTCGGGCTGGGCCCGGCGCTGACGCTGGTCGGGCTGCGCTATCTGCGCTCGCTCGGCCTGCCGCAGGCGATGCTGTACGTCGACGAGACCAACACCAGCGCGATCCGCGTCTACGAGCGACTGGGCTTCACCCGCTGGGACACCGACGTGAGCTTCCGCAAGCCCTGACGCCCCCACCGACCCCGCTTTCTCGTGGATCTTGCGGGCGGAGTGGTCGCATCACACGCTAACGCCCGCAAGATCCACACTCACTGGTCTCGGGGACCACCCTTGCGGTGGATCTTGCGGGCGGAGTGGTCGCATAGCGCATCTGCGCCCGCAAGATCCACGAGATGGCAGGCGGGGTGGGCCTCAGAGCACGATCAGATGGGCGACGCCGTAGAACGCGGCAGCCACCAGCGCTGCCGCGGGGATCGTCAGCACCCAGGCCACCGCGATGTTCCCGGCCACTCCCCAGCGCACCGCCGAGAACCGCCGGGTCGCGCCCACACCCATGATCGACGACGTGATCACGTGCGTGGTCGAGACCGGCACCTGGTAGACGTACGCCGTGGTGAGCAGCACCGCTGCGGCCGTACTCTCGGCAGCGAACCCGCGGGGCGGGTCGAGCTGGATCACCCGGCGCCCGAGCGTGCGCATGATCCGCCACCCACCGGAGTAGGTCCCGAGGCTGATCGCCGCGGCTGCCGCGAAGACGACCCACAGCGGTACGGCGAAGGTCTTCAGGTGCCCGGACGTCACCAGCGCAAGGGTGATCACGCCCATCGTCTTCTGCGCGTCCTGGGTGCCGTGGGAGAACGACATCGCCGCAGCGGAAAGCGTCTGCGCCCCGCGGAACCCGCGCGCCGCGCGGTGCGGGTTGACCCGTCGGAACGCCCACAGGATGGCCAGCATCACCAGGTAGCCCAGCGCCAGCCCGACCAGCGGCGAGAGCACCATCGGGATGACCACCTTGTCCAGCACGCCGTGCCACTTCACCGTCCCGGCCGAGGCGATAGCGGCGCCGACCAGCCCGCCGATCAGGGCGTGCGAGGACGACGACGGCAGCCCGAAGTACCAGGTGGTGAGGTTCCACGTGATCGCGCCGACCAGGGCGGAGAAGACCAGCACCAGCCCTGGGCCGCCCACGGGCGCCTTGATGATCCCGGAGCCCACCGTCTTGGCGACTCCGGTGGCAAGCAGCGCGCCCACCAGGTTGAGCACGGCGGCCATCAGCAAGGCCACCCGCGGGGTCAGCGCCCGGGTGGAGACAGAGGTGGCGATCGCGTTGGCCGCGTCGTGGAAGCCGTTGGTGTAGTCGAACGCGAGAGCGATCACGATGATCGCGAGCAGGCCGAGCATCGACACCCTCAGGACTCCTTGACGGCGATCGTCTCCACGGCGTGTGCGACGTGCTCGAAGGCGTCGGCCGCGCCTTCCAGCTGGTCGATCACCTCCTTGAGCTTCATGACCGTCAGGGCGTCGTACTCCCCGCTGAACAGCCGGGCCACCAGCCGCCGGTAGATGGAGTCGGCCTCGTTCTCCAGCTCGTTGACCTCGATCCAGTACTCCTCGAGGTTCTTCAGCGTGCGCAGCCGCGGCATCGCCGCAGCGGTGACGGCGGCCGCCCGCTGCAGCACGTCGACGAGCTTGAGCGTCTCCTTGGGCAGCTCGGTCAGGCCGTAGAGGACGACCAGGTCGGCAGCCGCCTCCATCAGGTCCAGGACGTCGTCGAGGTTGCTCGCCAGCTGGTAGATGTCCTCGCGGTCGAACGGCGTCACGAAGGTGGAGTTGAGCTGCCGCAGGACCTGGTGGGTCACCTCGTCGCCGGCGTGCTCGATGTCGCGCACTTTGGCGGCAACGGCCGCCGTGTCGCCCGGGGAGTCGAACAGCTCGCCGAGCAGGCGGGCGCCCTCGACGATGTTGTCGGCGTTCGCCGAGAAGTAGTCGTAGAACGTCGTGCTCTGGGGGGTGAGACGCAGACGCACGGCAACCTCATCAGTGGGGGTTCGGGGTGCGGCCCTCATGCTAGGGGCTGGCAGCCGCCCGGCCGGCGCGGACCGCCGCCGGTAGGGTCGGTGCATGTCCGACTCCCCCCGCAGCCTGTCCCGCAGCACCGTGGTCAACGCCGCTCCCGAGGTGGTCTTCGACCTGCTCACCGACCCGCGGGCGCACCCGCGCTTCGACGGCTCGGGCACCGTTCAGGGCCGGGTCGCCGGTCCGCGCCGGCTCGAGCTGGGCTCGTCCTTCGGGATGGTGATGCGGATCGGGCTGCCCTACCTGATCCGCAACACCGTCGTGGAGTACGACGAGAACCGCCGGCTCGCCTGGCAGCACTTCGGTCATCACCGCTGGCGTTACGAGCTGGAGCCGGTGCAGGGCGGCACGAAGGTCACCGAGACCTTCGACTGGTCGACATCGCGCTGGCCCTGGCTGCTGGAGGCGGGGCGGGTGCCGGCGATGAACGCGAACAGCATCAAGAAGACGCTGTCCAGGCTGAAGGAGCTCGTCGAGGGGCCGGCCACCGACTGACCGGCACCCCTCAGGCAGCCGGCTTGCGCAGCCCCAGGATCCGGTCGAGCTCGCTGGCGGACAGCGGCGAGTCCGACGTACCGGCTGCGATGAGCAACTCGGTGTAGAGGTCGATCTCGTCCATCGTCGCCTGGTCGTGGAAAGCCTCGTCGCGGGCTGCGGGCTCCTCGCGCTGCTGCACGTCGAGCACCTCCTCCTCGCCCCGCACCGAACGCTAGGTCCAGCGCCCGGCGCGCTCCAGACACGAACGAACTAGTCCCCTGCTCAGCCCGGAGTCAGGGCGTCCTTGGCGCTCGACGCCGCGTTCCTGGTCGCCTTCGCCGCTTCCCGGGCCGCCCGCTTCGCCTGCCGCGGCTTGGACTCCCGGCCCTCGGTGTCGACGGCGGCGAGCATCAGGCCCCCGATCAGCCCGACGTTCTTGAAGAAGTGCACCTGCTGCTGCGCCTTGGCCGCGGCGTCCTGCTCCTCCCAGAACCGGTGCCCGGCCAGCGTGGTGGGCACGAGCGAGCCGGCCAGGATGGCACTGGCCGTCCGGGGCAGCCGGCCGGTCGCCAGAGCCAGGCCACCGAGCACCATCGCCCCCGCGTTGACCTTGGTCAGGGTCTCCGCGTCGGACAGGTTGAGCTTCTCGGCCTTCGCCACCCGGGGCGCCGGGTTGCGCAGGGTGTCGGCTCCCCCGGTGATGAAGACGGTTGCCAGCATGGGCCGCGCGAGGCGACGTACGACGGTCATGCCGTTGTCGTACCCCACACCGGGAGGCGCATTCCTGCTGGTCAGCCGGTGTTTGGCGGAGCGCCCGCCTTCAGACCAGCGGGCGCGTCTCCGACAGCGCGGCGTCCACCCGGAGGGCGACCCGGACCGGCAGCCCGGGCTCGCCGACGGCCTGCCGGGCGTGCGCCACCGCCTCCTGCTCGATCCGCTGGCGGACGGCGCGGACGTCGGCGCCGTCGTCGAGGCCGACCGTGACCTGCAGGTGCGGGTCGGTCGAGCCGGCGGCGAACCGGGCGGAGGCGCGGCTGACCCCTTCGTAGTCCTCGATCTCCTCGCTGACAGCCCTGCCGACCGCGCTCGTGGCCAGCCTGGTCGAGCCGGTGGTGTTGCCAGGCTCGAGCTCGAGCTCCCCGACGCGGTCCGTCCTGACCTGGGCGATAGCCCAGCGCAGCCCGAAAAGCGCCAGGAGCAAGGAGAGCACGGCCACCGCCGGCCAGAACCAGCCAGCGTTGTGTGCGACCCAGCGGTACTCCTGCGGGGAGATCACCTGGCGGGTCGAGGCATGCCGGCCGAAGGCACCGTAGCTGCGGGCAAGGCCCAGCCCGGCGCCGACGATCAGCAGCAGGCTGATGAGCGTGAGGACCGACCGGTTGACTCGGTCGACGGCGGCGTTCATCTCTTGTCCTTCTGTCGGACCTTCACGACCACCCGCGGCGGCCGGGCCAGCTGGAGCTGGCCGAGCCGGTCCTGGGCACGTTCACTGACCTGCGGTTCGAGCCCGGAGACGTCGCTCAGCGGCGAGAAGGCCACCACCGTGGCCTGCCGCTGCCCGACGTGGACCGAGGCCGAGTCGATGCCGTCGACGCCGGTGGCAGCCGACTTGATCGCGCTCTGCAGGCTGCGCCGGGTGGTTCCGACGTCGACCCCCTCGGTCATCTGCTCCAGCGGCAGCAGGGTCGGCTTGCGCGGGCGCAGCTGCAGGTAGAGCAGCACCAGGCCCAGCGCCGCGAGCCCGATCAGCAGCGTCCGGATGCCGCCGCCGGTCCAGATGTTGTGCCGCAGCAGCCGGGTCCAGTGGTCGTAGGGGAGCCACTCCCGCTTGCGGTGCAGCGCCGCCCGGACGATCTCGATCGGTACGGCGATGCCGAGCACGAACAGGCCGATGCCGAGGATGACGGCGAGAATGCGGTTGAGCACGCGCATCCCCATCACCGCACCCGCGCCGTGCGCGGCGTGGTCGTCACCAGGGCCGGCACGTCGATGTCGACCTGCGCCACGGTGAGCCCGGTCAGCTCCTGGACCCGGGTCATGACCTCGCGGCGGACCGTGGCGCAGACGTCGACGACCGACGAGGGGTAGCGCACGGCCATGCTCAGCTTGACCCGTGCGGTCTGCCCGTCCACGGTCGCGCTGGTGCGCGGCGCGGCATCGTCCTTGGCGGCGCCGAGGGCCTGGCCGAACATCGTGCGGGGGGCCCCGCTGGCCCGGTCGACCTCGGTCACGACCACTGCGGCCAGCTTGGCGACGACCGTGTCGCGCACGGTGGTCGTACCGCGGTGGGCCGGCTCGGGCAGGGTCGGCAGCGCATCGGTGGCCGGTGCGTCCGGCAGGTGGCCGGTCGTGATGACCTGGGTGCGCTCGAGGTCTGGTGAGACCGACATCAGCGGTTCTGGCGGTTGCTTCCGCCACCCAGGTAGGACGTCAGGTCGAGCTCGCCGTCGACGACCTTGCCGACGAGGTAGCCGATCGCGCCGAACAGGGCCACCACGACGAAGGCGCCGAAGCTGCGGAAGGTGAGGGCGACGCCGAGCACGAGGCCGACGAAGATGCCGAGGATGGGAGTGCGCACGGGAGTGCTCCTAGTGACGAGGAATGGTTCGGTCAGGTGAGGCGGGACGTCCGGCGCCGCGAGGAGCGCCGGTCGGTCCACCAGCCGCGGACCACGGCGAGGCCGCGGCGCCGACGGTGGAAGACCAGGTTGCCGGTCGAACCGGCGGGGACCGGCTGCCGGCCGAACGCGGCCAGCCCGGCCTGGAAGGCCTCCGGGTCGCCACCGCGGTCGGGATGGTTGTCCCGGACGAACGCCCGGAACGCCGACCGGTCGGCTGCGCCGGTCATCGCTTGCGTGCTCCGGCGGTCAGTGCGGCCGGGGCGGGTGGGTCCTCGAGGTCGTCGATGTAGACGCTGACCTGCCGACCGGACACGACGGCCGAGACCGCCCCCCGCACCTCGTTGCCGATCGTCTCCATCGACGGCCCGAACCGGCCGACCACGTGCACGTCGACCCCGTCCTCGGTGATTCGTACGCCGGCGACCCGCCGGCCCGGCAGGTAGGTGGCCACCTCGCCGACCGCCCCGCTGGACAGCCCGGCGACGGTGCTGCAGCCGGTGGCGGCGGTGGCGATGGCGTCCGGGTCCGGCTCGACCGTGACGTCGCTCACTGCACCCGAGCGGGCTCCGACGAGCTCTTCTCGTCGTCACCCGGGATGTAGATGTCGTCCACGTTGACGTTCACCTCGGTCACCTGCAGGCCGGTCATCCGCTCCAGGGTGGTGACGACGTTCTTGCGGATCGACTGGGCCAGGTCGGCGATCGACACGCCGTACTCCACGACGATGTCGATGTCGATGGCGGCCTGCCGCTCGCCCACCTCCACCGACACGCCCTGGCTGATGTTCGGGCCGCTGCTGCCCGGGATGCGCTCGCGGATGGCGCCGAAGGTGCGGGCGCCACTGCCGCCTAGGTTGTGGACGCCCGAGACCTCACGGGCCGCGATGCCGGCGATCTTCTGCACCACCGAGTCGGCAATCGAGGTCTTGCCCTGCTGGGTGACCAGCTGGCTGCCGCTCGAGCTCGAACCGCCGGAGCTGGCACCGCCGGAGCTGGCACCGCCGGACGACGAGCTGCCACCTGCCTGGGTGGGCGTGGCGCTGGTGGGCTGGGTCATATCGATCCTTTCGGGTCACGGAAGAACAAGGAGCGCGCCGGTCACGTCGGGCTCGCCGAAGCAACCTCCGCACGATCCCTACCCCGGATGTCCGCTGATGACCAACATCAGCGCAGCGATTTCCGGGCGGTACGGTCAGTCGGTGACTGGGCTTGCGCACGACGAACGCATGGCGCTGTGCGACCTGTTCGACCGGGTCGGCCCGGATGCCCCCACCCTCTGCGCTGGCTGGCGGGCGGCTGACCTGGCCGCGCACCTGGTGGTGCGCGAGCGCAACCCGGCAGCGCTGCCAGGTGCCATGGCGGGAGGGGGCCCGCTCGCGGCGTACACCGAACGGGTGACCGAGCAGCAGCGGGACGAGGCGAGCTTTGCCGAGCTGGTGGGCCGGCTGCGCACCGGCCCGCCGCTGCTAGGCCTGTTCGGCCTGCCCGGGCCCCGGGAGTGGCTCAACCTGCACGAGTTCTTCGTGCACCACGAGGACGTCCGCCGTCCCGCCGGCCTCGAGCCTCGCGACCTGGGGCCCGCGCTGGAGGAGGGCTTGTGGCGGCGGCTGCGGGGACTGGCGATGGTCGTCGTGCGCGCCCCGAAGGGCATCGCCATCGAGCTGGTACGGCCCGACGGCGCCGCGGTCAATGCCAGCCGTGGCGCCGCCCGCGTGCGGGTCGAGGGCGAGGTCGGCGAGCTGTTCCTCTACGCCTACGGCCGGCGCAGCGCGGCCCGGGTAGAGGTCAGTGGCGACCCGTCGGCACTGGCACGGCTGGCAGGCTGACCGCGCGGCAACCGCTCATCCGAAGTGACACCGCAGCACAGGCGTAGGTGCAGGGTTCGAGTTCAGCTGGTTGCGGTGGGCCTCGCGGTTGACCATTCCCGCGCAGCCGGGGGGCGGCGCCGAGACAGGCGGCGGTACGACGACCGGCGGCGGAACCGGGGCGGGCGGCGGTAGGACGACCGGCGGCGGGACCGGGGCGGGCGGTAGGACGACCGGCGGCGGGACCGGGGCCGGTGGTGGTA
>JALYXH010000194.1 GCA_030947185.1 Actinomycetota bacterium
CATGGGGTCAGCCGGCGGCCGGTCGGCTGTCACCGACGCGGTCGGTGTGGCGGCGGTCGACCTGGCGGCGGCCCGTCCCTCCGGGCCGGCGACGAGCGTCGCAGCGAGCCCCGTCGCACCGAGCGCGGCCAGCGCTGCGGCAGCAGCAACGAGCCTTCCGGGCAACGGCATTAGGTGTCCTCGTCCTGGTCGGCCCGTAGGCAGCAGCGGCGGGTTCCTCCCATCGTGCTCGTCCGACCGGGCTGCTGTCTTCAGTCCGCCGCGTGCACCAGATGCACCGGACCGCTGGCACGAAGCGCGAGGGCGGCCAGCAGCGAGAGGATGGCGACCAGCGACAGCGCCACGCCGTACCCGCCCAGCAGGTCGTGCAGCAGCCCCAGCACGAACGGGCCGGACGCGATGCCGAGAGTCGCCACGACCGAGCTGCGCGAGTAGATCTTGCCGTAGTCCCGGACGCCGAAGCGCTCCGCGAGCAGCAGCGGGTGCAGCATCAGCAGGTTACCGACCGTGATCCCGAAGGCGCCCGCCGCGACGAGCAGGGTGAGCGGCGAGTGCCCGGCGGCGAGCGCACCGAGCGACACCGCCTGAGCCACCATCAGCGCAGCCGTGAACGCGCGCATGGGGACGCGCGTGACGACCCAGCCGCCGGCGAGCCGTCCGAGCAGGCTGGCGACGGCTAGAACCGAGACCGCAGTCGCTGCCGTGGCGCTGCTTCCGCGCTCGGCGACGAGGTTGTACAGGTGGGCGATCCCCCCGACCTGGCACAGCATCGCGAGCAGGTGGGCGACGGTGACGGCCCAGAAGAACCGAGTGCGGACGGCCGCGGCGGCAGGCGTGCCGGGTGCGGCGGTCATCCGGGCCTGCCCGTCGTGGTCCCCGTCGGGCTGCAGGCCCATCGAGGCCGGGTGCGAGCGCATCAGCAGCGCGGTCACCGGGACGATGCCGAGCACGTAGGCCAGGGCCAGCCAGGGCGCCGCCGTCGCGATGCCGAAGCGGGTCACCACCGCCGCCACCACCGGGGTGATCAGGACGCCACCGGCCGACAGGCCGGTCGAGGCGACGGACAGCGCCATCGACCGCCGCCGCGAGAACCAGCGGGTCACCAGCGTCGTACCGGGGACGAGGGACGACGCAGCGAAGCCGAACCCGAACAGCGCGTACGCCGGGTAGACCTGCCACACCGCGTTGACCCGGCCCAGCAGCAGCAGGGCGAGCCCCCCGCAGACGGCGCCGGCAGCGATCGTCGGGCGCGGGTCGTGCCGCCCGATGAGGCTGGCCACCGGCAGGCCGACGACGCCCGTGACGAGGAAGAACAGGGCGGTCGCGGCGGAGACGGCGCCGATCGAGAAGGAGTGCTCGATCGAGAGTGCGCGCAGGTAGACCGTCAGGCCGTAGAAGCCGAGCCCGGAGGAGACCGCGAGCATCACGAAGACCGCGGCGACGACGACCCAGCCGTAGAAGAACCGCGGCTCGCCGCCGGGCTGGTCGTCCAGTGCCGGAGCGCGAGTGGGGCCGGCGTCAACAGAGGGCGGCCCGGTCGCCGCGCGGGTGCCCGACACCTGGACCCGTCTCCCGTCCTCGACCCGGCACCCGGCCCGGGCGCTCGCCTGGGCCAACCCGGCCGACAGGTGCAGGATTCCCAGCAGAAGCCAGCGAGAAGGAGATGCCGTGGCCGGCCCGACAGACATCAGACCCCCGTTCACGCGGGAGACGGCGCTGGCCAAGGTGCAGGCCGCCCAGGACGCCTGGAACTCACGAGATGCGGACCGGGTGGCGCTCGCGTACACCGAGGACTCGCACTGGCGCAACCGCGAGGAGACCTTCCAGGGGCGCGAGGCGATCAAGGAGTTCCTGCGCCGTAAGTGGGCCCGGGAGCTGGACTACCGGCTGATGAAGGAGCTGTGGGCCTTCACCGAGAACCGGATCTCGGTCCGGTTCGAGTACGAGTGCCATGACGCGTCGGGGCAGTGGTGGCGCAGCCACGGCAATGAGCACTGGGAGTTCGACGAGAGCGGGCTGATGCGCCGCCGGGACGCCAGCATCAACGACTACCCGATCGAGGCGGCCGATCGCCGGATCCACTGACCGCTCGCCCTGCCGCCAGCCGAACATGTCGGCGCGGCGATTTGCGCGTGGGCGAGGCTCGTATACCTTGCGGCACAGCGCGCGTGACAGCGGCCCGACCGGGCCTGCGGGCGTCGGCGCTACCGCCGAGTTGCCGGTCGCCCGATGGGGTGGCCGGGAAGCCGGGGACCCACTCGTCCCTGGGGTGAATCTGTTCCTCCGCCCGACGCGGCGCAGGCACGGTAGGGCTCCTCTTCCAGCCCGAACCCGTCAGCTAACCCGGTAGGCGGGGACGGAAGAAGGGAACACCGCACGCCCGTGGCGCCCCGTCGCATGGCCCGACCCTGCCCCGAACGTTCCCCCCGCGAGCTGTCCCTGCGCGGCCAGCCGCCGCCGGACACCGCCCGGACCGGGCACGCCGTCAGAGACCGCCCTGCCGCGCGCCGATCCCGCATCGAGTCGCTGCTGCCGCACGCCCGCCGGATCGCGCGGCGGGAGGCCCGGCGTACCCGCCAGGACTTCGATGACGTCTTCTCCGACGCCTGCCTGGGAGCGATCGCCGCTGTCGACAGCTTCGACGGCAAGCACGGCCGCACGCTGAGCCAGTACGCCGAGCGGCGCATCCGCGGGGCGATCCTGGACGGCCTGCGCCGACGCGACTGGGCCTCACGTGCCCTGCGCGGCCGGCTCAAGACGGGGCAGAGCGCCGCCCGGAGCCCGCTGTCGCTCGACGCGCTGGCCGCCGAGCTCGACGGCAGCCGTCCCGACGGATCGGCCGGCGGCCTCGCGCTGGCCGACATCGTGGCTGATCCCCGCGACGACTTCGCCCTCGTCGACGACCGCTACGAGGCCGTGCACCTGCGCCGCTGGGTGCAGGGCGCCACCGCGACACTGCCTCCGCGTGAGGCTCTGGTGATCCGTCAGCACCTGGGCGGCCGGACGATGCGCCAGATCGGCGCGGAGCTGGCTGTGACCGAGGCCCGAGTCTCGCAGCTGCGCAAACGGGCGATCGCGCTGCTGCGTGACCGCGGTCTGCGGGATCCACGATTGACGGCATAGGGCCATTCGGGCGAAACGCCCATGGCCTGCTTGAGTCGGGTTGCGACCCGGTCGAACTAACAGGTGTTGCACGAGCCGCGCTCCGCGAACCGGAGCACTGCTCCCTCGAGCGCCGAACCCCCCGGCGACTCCAGCCTGACCGGCGCCGAGCGCGTCGTCGACAGAACTGTCCAGTGCCGCTGACCCGGCCGGCTGCCGCCATGCATGCGCGGGCTCGAGCTCGCCATGCCGCGCCGCCGCCGCCGTACGAAGGAGACGCCATGTCCCGGCGCGTCAACCGCCTGCTCGTCGCCGCCGTCGGAGCCCTGCTCGCCACCTGCGTAGCGTTCCTGGTCCCGGCTGCCGCCTCCGCTACCGGCGACGACTACCCGTACGCCGGCTCCTCCGGAACCCTCAACGACCCGTGGGGCATGACCGAGCGCCAGTGTGTGAGCTTCGCGGCGTGGCGGCTGCACCAGGCCGGCGTCGACCTGAACAACTACACGCAGGGCTGGGGGAACGCCACCAACTGGGACGCCACCGCCAGCCGCCTCGGCTACCGGATCAGTGGCGCTCCGGTCGTCGGCGCGATCGCCCAGTGGCACAGCTACGAGCAGTCGCGGTGGACGATCGGCTCGACCAGCTCGTGGATGACCGCCGGCGGGGCCGGACACGTGGCCTATGTGAGCGGTGTCTACCCCGACGGCACGGTCCAGCTCGAGCAGTACAACATGGGCGGCGCCGGCACGTTCTCGTCGATGCGGGCGGCCGCGCCGCGCTACCTGGTGATCACCCGCGCGGCCGGCGGCCCGACCCCGTACGGCGCCATCGGCAGCTACTGGGGGAGCGTCGGCGGCTACGGGTCCTTCCTGGGCGCACCCACGAGCGGCGAGTACGACGTGCCGGGCGGTCGCGCCGAGAACTTCGCGGGCGGCGTCGTGTTCTGGTCGCCGGCCACCGGGGCGCACGAGGCCCACGGTGCGATCCTCGCTGAGCTGCAGGCGACCGGTGGGGTCGGCGGCCTGCTCGGCTTCCCAGTCACCAACGAGCTGGGGACTCCGGACGGGGTCGGCCGGTACAACTTCTTCCAGCGCGGTGGCGTGTATTGGGCGCCGGGGACTGGCGCGCACGCGGTGCACGGCGCGGTGCTCGCGCTGTGGGCCCGGATGGGCTTCGAGCACAGCACCCTGGGCTACCCGACCAGCGACGAGTACGGCGTGTCCGGCGGCCGGGAGGGCCGGTTCCAGCGCGGCGGGATCTACTGGTCGGCGACCAGTGGGGCGGCCTGGGTCGTCGGCTGACGGATCTTCGCTTTCACGTGGAACATCCGGGTACGGCGGCGGCCGCGCTCAGGCCGTCGCGAGCGCAGGGGCGTCGACCGATCGGCGGGCGAGGGCAACGGCCGCCGCGAACATGACGGCGAAGGCGACGATCTCGAGCACCACCGCGAGCGGTGTGTGCACGAGGTTCTCGTGGAAGGCGATGGCCCCGATCACGACGGCGGCCACCGGGTCCCCGATCGTCAGCGCCGGCAGCGAGCTGGCCAGTGGTCCCGCGGCGTACGCCAGCTGGGTCAGGCCGATGCCGGCCGCGCCGATGGCGACCAGCGCGTAGATCGGCCACGAGGACAGCAGCCGGCCGACGTCGGACAGGCCGATCGCCGTGACCTCCTTCAGCAGGGCGGAGGTCACCCCGAACGCGATGCCGCCCGCCGTGCCCAGCATGGCAGCCTTGTGCTCACGCGCCGGCCCGTAGCCGAGCGCGACGGCACCCACCAACAGCACCGAGCCGATCAGCGTGCACGCCGCCAGGACACCGGTGCCGGGCGGCACGGCACCCGCGCTCGGGCGGGCGGTGCCGAGGAACGTGGCCAGCCCGGCGATCAGCGCGAGCGCCCACAGCCACTCGACAAGCGCCGGCCGACGCCCCTCGAGCACGAGGCTCAGCGGGAGTGCGAACAGCAGTCCGGAGACCAGCAGCGGCTGCACCACGGCGAGCTGGCCACCGGCGAGGGCGACGGTGTGCAGGACCAGGCCGAGGGCGGCCATCGCCAGCCCCGCCAGCCACAGGGGACGCGTCAGCAACGTCGCGGCACTGCCCATCGCGCTGTGCCCGCCGGCCGCCGTACGCCGGGCGCTCCGGTGCTGCAGCACGCTGGAGGACGCGGCTGCGAGGGCTGACCCGAGGGCGGTGAGCACGACCAGCCCCGAGGACATCAGGAGCCGACCAGCAGACTGTCGGCCGAAGGCTGCGTGGTCAGTGGCCGACGGAGCTGGTCGGCGGGCCGCCACGGGCGCCCGGCGAGGCGGAAGGCGCGCGCATAGGCCTCGTCGGCTTTGCCCAGGGTGGTCTCCCAGCCCAGGCTGACGTCGGCCGACGCGGCAGCCACCTGCATCGAGCCCCGGGTCGCGGGGCAGCCGGCGAGCAGGCTGATCGCCCTGGTCATCTCGGCGTCGGTGGACGACAGGACACCGTCGCGCCCGGAGGTCACGAAGTCGGCGATGCCGCTGTCGGCCCGGGCCACTACCGGCAGCCCGGCACACCTGGCCTCGAGGGCGGCGATGCCGAAGGACTCCAGCCGCGCCGGCGCGACGAAGAAGTCGGCCCGGCCGTAGAGATCGCGGATCTGGGTGCGGGAGAGCCGCCCGGGCAGGCTGACCCAGTCCATCCGGTGGTGGCGCAGGTACCGCTCGACCAGCGGGCGCTGAGGTCCGTCACCCACGATGACAGCGCGCAGCCGTACGTCGGGGTCCAGCTGCCTGCGGGCCCGCCGCAGCATGCCGAGCAGCGGCAGCGGTCGCTTGCGCGCCGCGAGCCGCATCACCGAGGCGATCACGACGTCGCGGGGCGAACGGTCGACCCGCTCGACCCGCCACTGCTGCCGGTCGATGCCGTTGGGCAGCAGGCTCACCTCGGCGCCGGCACCGAGCAGCTCGCGCAACGGCGCGGCGGCCAGGTTGCTGACGGCGGACCACGCGACCGGCCACGAGCTCCAGCCGGCGGCTCGGTCCAGCAGGTCGAAGGCGGGGGTCAGCCAGGAGACCAGGGAGTGGGCCGTGACCACGGTCGGCACCCCGATGCGGGTCGCCGTGGCGACGGCGGCGAAGGCCAACGGTGAGATCAGCGCGGCGTGCGCGTGCACGACGTCGTACCCGCCGCGGCGGATCTGCGCGGTGCCGGTCGGCCAGGCCGCGGGGTCGAGGTAGCCGGTACCGGTCCGGTGCACCGAACCGGTCTCGTGTGAGTCGGTCGCGGACTCGTCAGGGTGCGAGGGGGAGGAGGTGATGACGTCGACCGAGTGGCCGGCCTGCCGCTGACGGGCGGCCAGGTCGCTGACCTGCATCTCGATCCCGCCGAGCCGGGGCAGGTAGAAGTCGCTGACGTGCGCGATCCTCACGGCCGGCACCCCGTCCCGGCCCGAGCCACTCGTTGCGGGCCTCGTCGTTCCGGGCCTCGTCGTTCCGGGCCTCGTCGTTGAGGTCCCTGCACCGCTGCTGCTGCCACACTTGGCCGGTGCCGTTCACCGTGGTGTCTTTTCACGCCCACCCGGACGACGAGGCGCTGCTCACGGCCGGCACGCTGGCCCGGGCGGCCGCGGAGGGCCACCGGGTCGTGCTCGTCACCGCGACGGGCGGGGAGGCCGGCCTGGCGGCGGCCGACTCCCACGCC
>JALYXH010000223.1 GCA_030947185.1 Actinomycetota bacterium
CCTGCGCTCGGTCGGTCTGGCCGCCCGCTACGTCAGCGGCTACCTGGAGACCCAGCCACCACCGGGGCGGCCGAAGCTGCAGGGCGCCGACGCCTCCCACGCCTGGGCGTCGGCGTACGCGCCGGGAATCGGGTGGGTGGACTTCGATCCGACCAACAACCAGCTGGTCGACGACCGCTACGTCGTCGTGGCCCACGGGCGCGATTACGGTGACGTGCCGCCGCTGAAGGGCGTCATCGTCACCGCGGCGCGTTCGTCGAAGCTGTCGGTCGGGGTGGACGTCGTCCGTACCGGATGACGTTCGGCGACGGCGCCGGGAACAATGCGTTCGCGGCGCCAGTTATCGTCCGTGAGGCGAAAACCTACGAGCCTTCTGGAGACCGTCGATGATCCTTCCCACGGCGATGCCGACCGCGCCCCGCGCGCGTATCCCGCTGCCGACCGTCGTAGCCAGCGGCGGCCTGAGCGGCGCGGCCAAGGACGAGTGGATGGACCAGGTGCGCCACCTGGCCCGGCAGCGCGATGCCGTCATCCTGGCCCATAACTACCAGTCCCCCGACATCCAGGACGTGGCCGATCACGTCGGAGACTCCCTCGCCCTGTCCCGCTTGGCCGCGGCTAGCGACGCGTCGACCATCGTCTTCTGCGGCGTGCACTTCATGGCCGAGACGGCCAAGATCCTGGCCCCCGAGCGGACCGTGCTCATGCCCGACCGCAACGCCGGCTGCTCGCTGGCCGACAGCATCACCGCCGACCAGCTGCGGGCCTGGAAGGCCGAGCACCCGGGGGCCGTCGTGGTGTCCTACGTCAACACCAGTGCCGCGGTCAAGGCCGAGACGGACCTGTGCTGCACCTCGGCCAACGCGGTCGAGATCGTCGACTCCGTGCCGGCCGAGCGCGAGGTGCTGTTCCTGCCCGACATGTTCCTGGGCGCCCACGTGCGGCGCCAGACCGGCCGCGAGAACCTGCACGTCTGGATGGGCGAGTGCCACGTGCACGCCGGGATCACCGGCGCCGAACTGCGGGAGCAGGTCGAGGCCGAGCCGGACGCCGAGCTCTACATCCACCCCGAGTGCGGCTGCGCCACGTCAGCGCTGTACCTGTCGAGTGCGGGCGAACTGCCGGCCGAACGGACCCACATCCTGTCGACCAGCGGGATGCTGGAGCAGGCGCGGCGCAGCACCGCGGCCAAGGTGCTGGTGGCCACCGAGACCGGCATGCTGCACCAACTGCGCCAGGCCAACACCACCACCGTCTTCGCGCCGGTGAACCCGCGGGCGGTGTGCCAGTACATGAAGATGAACACCACCGACAAGCTGTTGCGCTGCCTGCAGACCGGGCAGGACGAGGTCACCGTCGAACCCGAGATCGCGGCGCGGGCGCGGGCCGCCGTCGAGGCGATGATCGCGATCGGGACGCCCTCGCTCGCCGGCGAGTAGGGCCGCCGCGGCACGCCAGCCCGCGGCCGGGTCCGGACCGAGCGCCCCCCGCTTTCCCTTCACCGATGTCGCGATGAAGATCGACTAGCGACACCGGTGAAGGGGAAGCAGCGGTTTCCGGAGGCTGGCGAGGATGCCCGTGGGCTCAGCGCCGCTGCGGCTCCTCACGGAGGCGGCCGCAGGGCCGCGAAGGGGTCGGTCACCTGCACCGTCGGCGCGGCGAAGCGGTAGAGCCGGGCGGGCCGCCCGCCACCGGCCCCTGGCTCGGCCAAGCCGTCGGTTGGCACCAGGGCTTGGCGACGCAGCAGGACGCGCTGCAGGTTGGTCGCTGACACGTCGTAGCCCAGGGCCGCGGCGTAGATCGCCCGCAGCGTCGAGATGGTGAACTGGGTCGGCGCCAGGGCGAGCGCGATCGTTGTGTACGACAGCTTGGCCCGCAACCGATTGCGCCCCGACGCGACGATGGAACCGTGGTCGAAGGCCATCGGGGGCAACGCCTCCACCCGATGCCAGCCGGTGTCGGGCGGCAGCGACGGGCGCTGGTCCACCGGGATGAGCCCGAGGTAGGCGGTCGCCAGGCGTCGGCCGCGGGGGTCACGCAAGGGATCGCTTCGAGTCTCGAGCTGTTCGAGGTGAGCCAGCTCGGCGACATCGACGTTGGCGGCGAGGCTGCGCGCCACTGACGTGCCCAGACGTTCGTCCGCGCCCAGCAGTCCACCAGGCAGCGCCCACCGCCCAGCGGCCGGCGGCTCCGCGCGCCGCCACAGCAGCACGTCCAGATGCTCGTCGCGTACCTGGAAGACGACGGCGAGCGCCTCGTGCGGGTAGCGCAGCTCCGGCCGGGTCAGGACTGCACCAGACCGCCGTCGACGTTGACCGCCTGGCCGGTGACCGCTGCGTTGGCCAGGCAGAAGCGCACCGCCTCCACCACCTCCTCAACGGTGATGAGCCGCCCGATCGGTTGCCGCTCGGTGAAGAACCGACGCGCGTGCTCAGTGCTCAGCGACCTGGTGGCGGCCAGCCGTTCGACGTTGTCGTCCGTCATCGGCGTATCGACGTAGGCCG
>JALYXH010000119.1 GCA_030947185.1 Actinomycetota bacterium
AAGTAGGCCGTCGCGCGGCGCAGGATCTCGTTCTCCTGCTCGAGCTGCTTGGTCCGCTTGCGCAACTCGCGGTGCGTTACCTACTTGCGCTTCAGGTGCGTAGGGGACGGCGGGAGTGACGGCAAAGTGCGTATGCCGGCGCCGCCGACGGTTTAGCGTTGCAGCCGTGCACGCCCGTCAGTTCGCTCCGACTCGCTGCCGGCCCGTCCTGCTGGTCGGGGTTCTGTGGATCACTATGGCCGCTTGCGGGGGGAGTTCGCAGCGAGCCCTACCGGCAGCAGCCCGGACAACCGCCTCAGCGACTGCCTCGTCGTCGGCTGGCTCCCAATCAGCCGAGACGCAACTGGCTCCCGGCGCCACCTACTTCGGCATCGGGCTGTCACCGACACCGCGTAAGCCCGCCTTCACCCTCACCCGCACCGACGGCCAGCCGTTTCCGCTGACCACGGCAACCGCCGGGACGCTGACCTACCTGTACTTCGGCTACACCCGGTGCCCCGATGCCTGCCCGACCACAATGGCCGACCTGTCGTTGGCGTTGTCGAAGCAGCCGGCGGATGTCCGCTCTCGGGTTCGGGTCGTGTTCGTGACGACGGACCCCGCTAGGGACACCCCAGCCGTGCTGCAGGCCTGGCTGGCCCACTTCGACGGAAGTTTCGTCGGGCTGACTGGCAGCCAGGCCCAGATCCAGCTGGCGGAGCGGCTGGCCGGGGTCCCGCTGGCCAAGCCCGAGCAGGTCGCCGGCGGCGGCTACTCGGTCCAGCACTCGGCCGAGTTGTTCGCCTACAGTCCCGACGGCTTCAGCCACGTCGTCTACGCCGACGGCTTCACCGCCGCTCAGTACGCCCATGACATGCCGCTGCTCCTGCAGCGCAGCTGAGATCGTTGACACCCGCTGCCTGCAGGGAGTAGCACTACGGACGACTGCGGCTGTGAGCCGCGTGGAAGTCCCGGGGGGTAAGGCATGACTCGTCGTCGTAGGGCTCGGACAGTCGGAGTGGCAGCCGTCGTGGCCGTCCTCGGAGGTGCACCGACCCTGGTGGCGCTGCCGTCTCTGTCGCACGCTGCCGCACCGTCGGTTGTCAGCATCGGTGTCGACCACGCTCCGCCGGCCGGCCACGACTTCGAGTACGTCGACTTCTTCCCGCGCTCGGGAGTGACGGTCGCCCCCGGCGACGTCGTGCAGTTCAAGTGGGCCGCCTCCCCCGACGGCTTCCATAACGTGGCCGTGCTGCCGTCAACCACGATGCCGGCGGACGACTGGGCGGCCAATCCGACCATCGTGCCAGACCCCGACGACGGCGCCGGGGCGCTTCAGTTCAACCCGGCCGTCGGCGCGCCGACCAACCCGACCTGCGGTGACAGCGCGGCCAACGCGTGCAGTTTCGACAACTCTGCCCGAATCAACTCCGGCCCGGGGCCGACGAACGGGTCAACCACCTTCTTCGCCAAGATGAACTTCACGCCGCGTTCCGACGTCACCATCAACTTCGTCTGCGAGGTCCACCCGGGTATGGCCGGGTCCCTCACGGTCGGGCCGAACGTCACGACGACGGCCCAGGCGGTGGCCGACACCGCGGCCGCCGCGCAGGCTGACACCGACACGGTGGGAGCACTGCTGCAAGAGGGGTCGGTGAACTCGGCGAGCTCGACCACCGACTCGGGCGGCCACAAGACTTTCAGCGCCACCGCCGGCACGGCGTCCCCTCATGTCGAGATTGTCGAGTTCCTGCCGCGCACCCTCAACCTCACCGCCGGCGACCGGGTCAACTGGCGGACCACGGCGAAGACCGACATCCACACGGTGACCTTCCCGACCGGGACACACGCGGCAGACTTCCAGTCACCGGTGTGTGAGACCGCGACGGGGCCGGACGATCCACCGAGTTCGACCGGGCCACCGTGCGCCGACCCGACCAAGATCGAGCTGGCACTGGCGCCCCAGCCGGTGGGCTCGGCCACGATCAGCAGTCCGACCCAGGTGTCCTCGTCCGGGATCATCGCCGGTGCCCCCTCGCCGCTCCCTGACAACTACACCTTCAACTTCAGCACGCCAGGCACCTTCCAGCTGTTCTGTCATGTCCACGACAACGGGATGCTCGGCACGGTGACGGTCGCGGCCGCGGCCACTGCCGGCACCCAGGTTCCGGCAGCCACCGGAGGTGGCAGCCCGGCATCGGCGGCGCAACCAGTGGCAGGAGCGGCACGCTTCACTGGGTAGCAAGCCCGAAGTGGCAGGTCAAAGGGCCTACGAGGTGTGGGCAGGGGCGGGCCGAACGGCCGACCTTCCGCTTTTCAGTCGTGCGGTAGGCAGTTCGGGGCCATCCGTCGTCGTGCGTCCTCAACCGCATCCCTGCAGTCACAGGGCAATTCCGCATCTGTGCGAACCAAGGGGAACTCGGGCGCATCAGCCCGCACCGCGGCGGGAACTGAGACCAAAATTGAGACCAGGGTGACTCCGGCCTGGACGTACGCCAGCGCGGCGGCTGTCGGTCTGAGCGCGGTCTCCAGATGCCCGAGCAGGACAGTCAGGTGGCCAAGCTGGCGACTCCGGATCGCACTGCACGTGAGATGTCGGGGCTGTAAGCGCGACTAACCGTCAGAGTGCGGTCTGGGCGGCCTCCTCGTAGGCAGTTCGGAGCAGGCTCAGCAGTTCTTCGTCGTACTCGACCTTGATGTAGTTGCCCTGACCGATCTGACCAGGGACTTTTTGGTCCAGCTCGTCGAGCGCAGCAGGAGCTTCCTGCTGGAGCACAGTTCGGTACGGCGACAGGAACGCCCCGTTCTCGTTCCAGATCATGACCATTCCGCGCTCCTGTCCCGGGAGCCGCGGGTTGAGAACCCACCTGCCCTTGCCGGTTGAGGTGTAGAGCACCGCGAGACCATCAACCTCCAGGCTGAGAGCCCAATCCAGTAGGCGCCGCAGGTCGGGCCGCCGGTCCGGCGGCGCCGTCTCTATTGATGTAGCAAAGACCTCAGATCCCCGCACTATCGGGCTCTTCGGTTGCGGGGCGCTTCCGCCCGCCGCCGCCGCGGTCACCTGAGAGCGGTCCGGTTCGACGAGCTGGGGCACCAGGACCTTGCGTCCACCGATGTCGTACGCCGTCACCGTGATGAGGTCGAGGCTCAACCGTTCATTGCTGACCTCTTGTAGATATCCAACGAGCTCGACCAGGTCGGGACCCGCTGCATCCAGGACTACAACGCAGCGGAGCCTGCCGTCCTCAAGTGCTTCGTTCAGGCGAGACGCAAAGCTGGTCACGTCGAACGACGGGTCCTGGCTGGCGGCTGCTGCGGCGGTGGTTACGGACCCCACACCGACCTTGGCGAGGTGCTGCGCGAGCACTGCGTCGAACGATGGTGTGTCTAGTCGCCGAATGTAGGCCGCATAGCCCAGGACCTGGGTCAGCACCTGTCGGCGATCGGCGTTACTGGCCAGCTTGATCTCTATGACGACCGGGCGCCCTGTCTCTAGCTCCACCGCGACGAGATCCGCGAAGCCAGTGCCGCAGCGAACCTCCCGGCCCAATATCGCAAGGCGGGGCGCCCCAGCCAGCGGCAGCATGGTGGGTGTTCGCTCGATCAGGTCGTGGAGTTCCTTCTCCTGGGCGAATCCGACTGGCCTGGCCGGCGCCCAGCCATCCGCTGACTCGGCCCAAATTCCCGTCATAGATACCTTTCAGAACCAGGAACTGATCACGACGTACCCGGCGCAAGCGCAATTGTCGGATAACGATGCCCTGCTGCGAGCGTGAACATACGGCCACCCGGCCGACGGGTGAGGCACGCCGACAAGGCAAGACTCGTCGCCGGCGATCGTCGACCGTGAATCCACGCCGCGATCGCGCGTGCGTTCCCGTGCACCTACTTGCCGCGGTGGCTCACCATGTTGATCACATTGCCATCCGGGGCCCGCACGAAGAACCGTCGCACGCCCCACGCCTCGTCCGTCAGCGGGTGAACGATTTCGTAGCCCCGTCGCTGTGCCTCCGCGTAGGCCTCATCGACGTTCGCGCCGACGTGAACCGAGATGATCGAGTCATGGGGCGCCGAGGCGTCGCGGGTAACCAGCTGGACGGCGGCCTCGCCGCCCGGCGATCGGTAGCGCGCGACCCACCCCAGGTTGAACTCCTCCACGCTCAACCCGAGGTAGTCGGTGTAGAAGGCACGGGCCGCGTCGATCTCGGCAACTGGAAGGTTCGCATTGATGCCGGTTACCCGCATCGTTCCTCCTACCCCGGCACGGACGCCGCGGCCTGACGGCTCCTGCTGATCCACCGACCATAGTCGGCGATCTGTGCTAACAGCGGGGAAGCAAGCGCCCGCGTACTTGCGCCCGAGCACGCCACAACTGGCTTGTCCTGTCCGTGATCGGTTCCATCGCCGGGCCGTCGCCGCTGTGGGACGAGGCGCATCGGGGCGGACCTCGCGGCGCTCGATGGTGGCGACGTCATCCCGCCGGCAGATCCCGTCGGACGAGCACGCGGGGGAAGCCGCCCGACACCGAGTCGGTGTCCGCGACCTTCGTGAACCCGGCTCGCTCGAACAGCGACAGGGTCCCGACGTAGGCCATCGTGAGGTCCACCCGCTCGCCCCGGTTGTCCACCGGGTAGCCCTCGACAGCGGGCGCTCCCTGCGCTCGGGCGTAGTCCACGGCACCCTCGAGCAGGGGCTGCACGATGCCCCTGCGCCGGTGACCGGGTCGCACCCGCAGGCACCAGAGCGACCAGACCGGCAGGTCGTCAATGAGCGGGATCTTCCGCGACCGGGCGAAGGACAGCTCCGACCGCGGCGCGACCGCGGCCCAGCCCACGACCTCGCCGCCGTCGTAGACCAGCACACCTGGCGCTCTGCCGCTGCTGCAGAGCGAGCGGACGAACTCACCGCGAGCCGGTCCGAGGAGTTGCCGGTTGGTCTTCCAGTCGAGCCGATGGCTCAGGCACCAGCAGACGGAGGACGACGGGTTCTTCGGCCCGAGCAGCGTCGCGACGTCGTCAAAGCGTTCGAGCGTCGCCGGTCGCACCTCGACGTCAGCCACCTGCATGGTCCCTGCTCAACGCGGCCCGGACTGGTGAGAGTGCCTGGCTTGGCGCCCACGACATAACGACGCAGGCGTCCGGCAGCTGCTGCGTCGCGGGTTCACGCATGGGCTGACCGCTCTTGCGTCAAGTCCGCTCTGACACGAGCCCTACCGGTCACTTGCTGCGGACATCGCCGCAGCATTCCTGGCTCACTCAAACCGCTCCGAGAGGGACGTTGGGACCCTTCTCGGCCATGGAGCTGTCAAACGCCCGAAGGTCGTCAAGGTCCTCGAAGGCGACTCGCAGGGTTTCGTACGACGCGGGACTGATCAACACAGCGTCTGGAGATCCAGGACTTCCAAGAAAGACGGCTTCGGTTCGGGCAAGAACGATGGCGTCCCCGAGGCGCGACTGTGCCGCCTGGACGCTCATGATGGCCACAGTCAGAAGTATGGCCTATGCGCGGCAGCCACAAGATCCATGATCCAGGGCGACCCCCGACGAGCCTCCGACAGGCCGGGCACTCATGCAGCCCAGCTGCCCTAAAGGCGCAGTTGACGATTGAGAGCGTTCGGCAGCGAAGGAGAGAAGTGTGGCAGTAAGGAATCTCGATCCAGTGATGCTCGGCGCTGTGGTCCGTGACATCGACGGCTGGCGCGAGCGCATGATCTCCACGCCCGCCGAGGTTCACGTTGGCAGCGAGCTGTATGGAGATGATGAATCTACGGGCTTCCTGCAGATCTCACACGCCGTGCAGAACTCGCTGAACGCCGCGACAGATCATCTGCACTGTCTCCGGACGCTGATCGTCGATGCCGAGTGGCTGCACACCAATGCACCCTTCACCCTCGCGCGCGCGGCGCTCGAGTGCGCCGCCACGGCCGTCTGGCTGCTAGCCCCAGCCGATCCACGGGAGCGGATTACCAGGCGCCTCCAACTCGCGAATGCCGACCGCTACGACTGGAAATCGGTGATCGAGGCTGTTGGCGGCGACGTCAGCGGATTGAAGGCTGTCGGCGACGAGATTCGCCGCATCGCTGGTGAGCAACTGATCACCAGCAGCGTTAAGGGTGAGCACGCCAAGTTCGAGCGCATCGTGACGGGCGCTGGCGTGCATCTTGGCGACGGCCCGCGCTACCGCAGGATATGGAAGGGAGCGAGCGGCTACGCGCATGGACGCATGTGGGCCACGGTGCAGCTCAGTGACGTCTTGGTCCTCAGCCAGCCAGCGATCGACGTTCGGCAGATTCAAGTGACCGTCAACCCGGACCGCTTCATGAGTGCTCTCGGTCATGCGCACCTAATGACGCGTGAAGCGTGGAAGTTGTACGACGTGCGCCGGGAGCCGCCGCTTGCGCCGGTCGCGCGCCTCCTCGGCTGCCGCGGATCAAGCTAAGCCACACGAGTGCGTGAGCCCCGTCCGTCGTCTACGCCGGCGGCCAGGACCCGTTTGCCGCACGGCGGACAGGTGTCGCTGTAGGTCATGGCTAGTTCCCCGGCTAAATGGACCATGGCAGTAGTAAAGCTCTGCTTACGATAATCGTCAAGGGTACTGTACAAATGTGACTCCGGCGGCGTCCTATCCAGGTCCTCAGCGGCCGATGCTGGCAGCGCAGCTCCGCCTTGCCTCTGAGGCCAGTCATGCGGTGGTGTTCGGCTACCTACGGCAGCAAGGCTTTGCCGACCTGCGCCAATCCCACTTCGACCTGTTCCGCTTTCCCGGCCCGGAAGGCATGACACCGACTCAGCTGGCCGGCCATGTCGGACTCAGCAAGCAGGCCCTCCACCCGTTGCTCAACGAGCTCGAGGGATGGGGCTACGTCATACGCGCCATCGATCCGAACGACCGGCGCAGCCGCACCCTGCGCCTCACCCAAAGAGGCCTGGACCTCGTCAGCGCGATCCGAGAAGCGCTTGAGAGGCTAGAAGCACGCACCCGTGCCGGGCTCGGCGCGAGGCGCTACGTGAGCCTGCTCCAGGCGCTTACCGCGATACGCCAGTTCACCCATGCTGAGGAACTGATCGCCCTAGAGGTCGACACGATCGAGGCGGACGGTCCCGCCCCGCGTCCCTAGCCTCTGCGCGGTGCCGAGCCTCGAAACCGACTCGCGAAGGTGCCTGACCGCGGTATGCGGAAGCCGTTGCTGGCGGCGTTGCTGGCGGAGGGTTCGCCAACCGCGGCGGCCGTACATGCCCTGAGGCGGCTTTACCCCTCCCACCAGGTGCTTTGCCGTAGCCTGAACGCTCAGGAGGGCTCGCCTAGAGGCCGATGGCGGCGGTCTTGAAAACCGCTATGGGGTTACACCCATCGTGGGTTCGAATCCCACGCCCTCCGCAAGAATTATCGGCCGGTCGGCAGCATGCTCGGTCAAGAGCGCACCGTGGTACCCCTGCTCGCGGGACGGGTCTTCCAGTCGTCGGCTACACCAGTGCGCTCACCTACATCCTGGCGTTCGGTATCGCCAAGGCAGCCACGAACTACGTGGCCGGCACCCCACTCGCATGCGCGAGACCCTCCGGCGCTGACGCCGCCGCTCCCACCCGGGACGGGCGGGAGCCGTCAGGCCAGAGACAGGAACAGCTTCTCCAGCTGTTGGCTGTCGATGTGGGCCTCGGCGCTGTCCTTGTTCAGAACGCACTGCTTGAGCCCGGAGGCGATGATGGCGAAGCCGGCCTTGTCCAGCGCGCGGGACACGGCCGCCAGCTGGGTCACCACCTCCTGGCAGTCCCGGCCGGCCTCGAGCATCCGGATGACACCCGCCACTTGGCCTTCCGCGCGGCGCAGCCGGTTGATGACGCTGGCTACGACCTCTGGTTCGAGCTCCATCGGACTCCTTCGTGGGGACACCGCCCGGGGTTCTGCGGCAACGCCTCGTCGAGTGCGCCTCTTCCCGGACCGTCCGGTCGGCGCGTCAGGGCGCGGCTGGTCAGGCGATCCGGCCCGGGTGGCCGCCACCGGCGACGACTGGCAGCCCGGCGGCCTGCCAGGCCGTCATCCCGTCGCGGACGTTGGTCACTTGGTACCCCTGTCTGGTCAGCATCGACGCCGCCCGGGCAGAGCGTCTGCCGGAACGGCAGACGGTGACGACATGCGCACCAGGGCGCAACTGGCCGGCCTTGGCGGGCAGCTGGCCGAGGGGGATGTGGATGGCGTTGGGCGCCCGACCGGCCGACCATTCGCTGTGCTCGCGGACGTCGAGCAGGACCGCGCCCTTGCGCTGCAGCTCGTGAGCCTGCTCCGGGCCGACCGAGGCGGTTCCCCCGCCCAAGAGCTTGCGCAGCAGGGCTCATCACCGGATCGCCGCTGCTTCCGGTACGACGATGTGGTGGCCCTGGTCGGCGGCGTCGGCGAACTCGTCGTCGACCAGGACGACAGTGCGCCCCGCGGCGTCAAGGACGGAAGCCGCAATCGAGGCCCGGAACCCGCTGGCGCAATGCACCCACAGCTCCTGACCGGTCGGGATCTCCTCGATGCGGTCGATGAGCTCGTGCAGCGGGACATGAACCGCGCCGTCGAGGTGTCCCTGCGCCCACTCTGCCTGCCGGCGTGTGTCGAGGACGAAGACGTCGCGGTCGCCGCGAGCCTTTGCCAGGTCGGCGAAGTCGGCTCTGGGGTAGTGCCACACCTCCGCCGCTGAGCCGGCCCATCGCTGCGGGCTTCCCACCGCCACCGTCGCCGGGCGGTCAATCCCGATCCGGGCGAGCTCCCGCTGGGCCGTCGCGACCTGCTCACTGGTGGCACCGAGCAAGGTGACCGGGGTGATACCCCACGGGATCAGCCAGCCGACGTAGACCGCGATCGACCCGGTCACGTCGAGGTTGTAGGTGCCGGCCACGTGCTCGGCGGCGAAGTCGGCACGTGGGCGAAGGTCCAGCACCCACTCGCCGGCCTCGAGGCGATCCCGTAGCTCGGCAGCGCCGGCAGCCGGTGGCGGCGACAGGTCGATCGGTGCCGGCCCCTCGGCGTTCACGGCCGGCAGGTGGGCGTAGTAGGCGGGGTAGGCGTCGTAGCCGGCCAGCAGCTCGGCAACGAAGTCGTCCCGGGCGGTGGTGCAGGCCGGGTTCTGGCTCCGTTGCTGGGCAACGGTGGACTCGGTGCCGCTGGTCGGCGTGGCCGAGCAGAAACTTCCGAAACCGTGCGTCGGGTAGATGTCCACGGCACCGGTCAGCTGCGTCCCCAGCCGGCGAACCGAGGCCCACTGGTCGCGAGACAGCGCGACGGTCAGCTCGGGTGACACCAGGTCGGTCCGTCCGACCGCGCCGTAGAGCATCGAGCCGCCGGTGAAGACTGCCGTGTCCTGCCCTTCGGTGCTCAACACCCAGGACAGGTGGTGGGTGGTGTGCCCGGGGGTCGACATGGCCCGCAGCGTGAGCCCGGCGGCTGCCAGCTCGGCCCCGTCACCGACCTCGAGATGGTCGAACGCCACCGCCCCCGGCACCGCATACCGGGTGCCATGACGCCGTGACAGCTCCAGCCCCCCGGACAGGTAGTCCGCGTGATGATGGGTCTCGACGACCAGATCCACAACCGCACGATGCTGCGCGAGGACCTGCTCCACTCGGTCGATGTCGCGGGGTGGGTCGACGACGATGGCCCGGCCGCCGCGCACGACCACGTAGCTCCGGTTGCCCAGACTGGCGGTGTCGAGCTGCACGACCTGCACACCGCTGGGCTCACTCATCGCGGGCTCCGGCCGGTGACGACGGGTTTGCCCGCACTGAGCCACGCGCCGGTGCCCCCCGCTACCGATCGGGCGTCGTAACCGGCCCGGTCGAGCGACTCGGCGGCCTGGAAGCTCCGTCCGCCGCCCTGGCAGACCAGGTAGACCGGCTGGTCCCTGGTCAGCTCGTGGGCCCGGACCGGGACCACGCTTAGCGGTATCGAGATCGCCCCCGCGACATGTCCGGCCCGGTACTCCTCGGATTCACGGACGTCCACGATCACGGCGCCGTCTACCTGCGCCTGCTCCAGATCTGCCAGCGTCACTTCGGTGAGCATGACGTCCTCTCTCGAATCCCCACCTCTCGGTACCCCAGGGGGTATCAGTCCAAACGACGGCCAGGGCGGCTCCGTTCCCTGTCCCCAGCCGGCGAACTAGCGGCGGACGGGGAGACCCTCGGATCTCCAACGACGGAAACCGCCGGCCACCTCGGCGGCCCCCCGGCGCTGCACCCAGCGTGAGCGCACCGCGTGTGCGCACAGGTAGACCACGTCTGGTCCCGCTGGTCGCACGAGATGGCGGAGCAGGCTGACAGGTCGGCTTTCGGGTGGGCTGCCCATCAGCAGACGTTCCGGCCAGCTCCGCAGGTCCAGCAGGGTGAGGTTGCCGCCTTGGACCGAGGCGAACACGTCGACGGGCTCGAGCGACCGCGTGGTCACCGAAGTGCCTTGAGCAGCTCCAGGGCGGCGGCCTTGCCGGAGCTGCCGGCGATCCCGCCCACTGGCGCGGTCGATGCGCCGCAGGTGAACAGGGCCGCCACCCCCGGCACGGTGTGCCCGGACAGCCGCCGGGTGGGACGCAGGAAGGCCAGCTGGTCCAGGCTGATGTCGAGCTGCATGGGGTGGGCGCCCGGCCAGCGCAGCTCGTCGGCCATCAGTGTCGGGGTGCGGACGGTGCGGGACAGAATGCTGTCGGTGAAGCCGGGAGCGTGCGCCTCGACCTGAGCCACCATCGCGTCAGCGAAGGCCTCCTGCTGCGACTCCCAGCCAGCGTCCACGTCGTACGGCGCACAGGGGCAGGCCAGGTACACCGTGTGCCGGCCGGCGGGGGCAAGGCTGTCGTCGTAGACGCTGGGCGTGAAGCAGTACGTGGGCACCGGGTCCGGCAACCGGCGGGCCTCAGCGGAGAGAAACCCGCGCCGGAGCTCGTCGACGGTGTCGACGTGGGACTGCAGCCCGTTCCAGTCCCCCGGGCGGGCGTTGGGGTACGGCGGCAGCCGGTTCGTCGCGAGGTGAACGACCAGCTGGACGGCGTTGCCGCGGTGCGCGGCCGCTAGCTCGACGCCGGCCTTTCCCGCCAGCGGCGGGTCGAGCAGGTCGAGCAGCGCGGTCTGCACATCGACTGCGGTGATGACTGCCGCCGCAGCCACCCGCTCGCCGCCGGCCAGCCGGACCGCGCGGGCCCGGCCGCTGCGGGCGTCGATGCTCTCCACGACCGCGTCGGTGCGGACCTCGCCGCCCCACTCCTCGAGCCGGCTCACCAGGGCGCTGGTCAGGGCTTGCGAGCCGCCCCGGGGGTGCCACTGGCCGAACAGGTGGTAGGCCGCCTGCCAGAAGACGTAGAACGAGCCGCCCGGCTGGTGCGGGCCAGCGCTCGAGTGGCTGGCGAACGAGCTGACCGGCGCCCTGGTCAGGTCGCTGGGCAGTGCGGTCTCCAGCAGCGCGCCGTAGGGAGTGACGAGATCGTGAGCGAGGCCGATCGGCCCGCCGGCTCGCTTCAGCCCCTGCAGCAGCGGCGTCAGCTTGCTGCTGACGGCTTTGAGTACCCCGCCGGGGGTGGAGCCACTCTCCAGTCCGGTGACCGCGGTCTTCACCAGCGGGATCGCCCGGTGCATGAACGCCCGGTACGCCGTCGCGTCGTCCCGGCTGTGCTCGGCGATCGAGGCGACGGTGGCGTCGATGTCGCGGTGGAACCGCACCATCCGGCCGTCCCGGAAGACGCCGGTGGCGAACGGGTCCATCGGGATGTACTCCAACCCGGCGCCGCGCAGGTCCAGCTCGGCGGGGATCCGCGTCATGTTGATGATGTTGTGCGCGGCCGCGTGGGTGTTGAACAGGTAGCCCGGGATCGCCTCGTCGGTCCGCGACCCGCCGCCCGGCTTGCCCGACGCCTCCAGCACCAGAACCCGCCGGCCCGCCTTGGCCAGGTAGCAGGCGGCTACCAGCCCGTTATGGCCCCCACCGACGACGATGACCGGGTCAGCGCTCACCCGGCGGCTACTGCTTCGAGGGCCGCTGTGAGCCGCCGCGTCGCCTCGTTCGCGACCGGCTGGAGCTCGGGCCGTCCGGGCAAGCTGACCATCACCTGCGGGTCCAATGCCTGCACCAACGTCCGGTCGCCGTCGCGTCGTACCACGATGTTGCACGGCAGCAGCAAGCCGATGTCGCGCTCGACCTCCAGGGCCTGGTGCGCCAGCTGCGGGTTGCAGGCACCCAGAATCAAGTAGGGCTCCATGTCCTGGTCCAGCTTGCTCTTCAAGGTCGCCTGCACGTCTATCTCGGTCAGGACCCCGAAGCCCTGGTCGGCGAGCGCTGTCCGCGTGAGCGCCACCGCCTCCTTGAAGCTCAGGCTGGTGGTCACTGTCGTCCCGTACGTCATCTCATACCTCCTGGGGTACATGCGCATATCGGCAGCACTACCCGTTTCCCTACCTCACCACCGCCGGTGCGGGCGACTGTTGGGCCTGCTGATGGGGGGTAGGAGCGCGTCGTGTCGCCCCATCAGTCGTCCTCGGTTGCCGCCCGGCTCACGACGCGGCGGCTCGCGCTGTCCTCCGCCGAGGTTGGGACGACGCTTGCCGCCGCGGCGGTGTCGAGCGGGGCGTAAGCCATGGGGGTGGCTGTCGGCGAAACCGAAGGCACGGTAGACGTCGGTGTCGAGGCTCGGGGCGAGACGTTGCCGGTTCCGCATGCCGTGAGCAGTGCGGCGACCGCGGCCCCTGGCACGAGGACCCGAAGCCGAGGACCGGTCAGCCGAGAGGAGGTTTCAGCCATGTGATCTCCTTTCTCATCCGAGTGCCCTCTGTAGGGCACGGTGGTCAGCTGCTTGTCACGGTGGGCTCAGGTGCTCGCTCGCCTACGACCCAAGTCCGGCACGCACGAATACGTACAGAGCGACAGCCATGAGCAGCACGGCAAAGGCCCGCGTCAGGTTGGTGCCACTGACCCTGTCCGCGATGCGCTTGCCACCGGCGGAGCCGATCACGGCCGCAAGAGTGAACGGCACGATGATCGACCAGTGGAATGTCTGGTGACCGCTGCGCGCCAGCAGGGCCACCCCCGAGTTCAGACTGATGACCAGCAGCGATGTGCCCACGGCCGTCGGCATGTCGTAGCGCAGGCTCAGCACGAGCGCCGGCACGATGACGAAGCCGCCGCCGACGCCGAGGAAGCCGGTCAGGAAGCCCACCACGATCCCGGCCGCCAGCACCTTTCCCCCCGTGATCACGCGGCCGCCCATGCCGTCCCTCGGCGTCCGCCCGGCCGTGAAGGCCTGCTGGGCCGGCGCTGCGGATCCACGGCCGACGGAGGCAGGGCTCCGTAGGCGGGCAGCCTCCTGGTCGTCCGCCAGCTCGTGAGGGTGCGCAGTGACCAGCGTCTTGGTCAGCATCGCGGCCGCCGCGATGACCATCAGCACTGCGAAGCAGACCAGCAGGACGCTCGGGGCGACGTGCTTGTTGAAACCGGTCCCGAGGATCGAGGCGGGAACCCCTGCGACCCCAAAAGCGAGACCGGCGCCCCGGCGCACGTGGCCCGCGCGGGCATGGCCTACCGCCGCGACCGCGGCAGTGACCCCGACGATGACCAGGCTGCTCGTTGTCGCCGACTGCGCGCTCTGCCCGATGGCATAGACGAGAGCGGGCACTGTCAGGATCGACCCGCCGCCGCCGAGGGCGCCCAGACTCAGCCCGATGAGCAGGCCGAGAGCGAGGGCGAGCAGCTGGCTCATAAGACCGTGCCGGGCCTGTCGCCGTCGGCGACCACGGGCAGCCCGGCCGCCTGCCACGCCGTCATCCCGCCGGTGACGTTGCGTACGTCGATGCCGGCGGCGGCCAGCGCGTCTGCCGCCAGGCCGGAGCGGTTGCCAGAACGGCAGATCGCGAGCACCGGCCGGCCGGGGGGAACCAGCTCCGGTCGCATGGTGCTCATCGCCATGTGTACTGCGGTCGGCGCCCGCCCCAGCGCCCACTCGTCGTCCTCACGAACGTCGAGCAGCAGGACACCGCCGGTGTCGCTCAGACGAGCAGCTTCGCGTACGTCGATCTCGGGTATCAGCAGGCTCATGACGCGCTCCTGAGCTGGTAGGGGCCGACGGAGGCAGCCGGTCCGCCGGGCGCGGCTGAGAATGTGGCGGTCAGGGCGAAGCGGTCTCCTCGAACCAGCGTCCGTCGCCACTCGAGGGGGGCACCGTTCGCGCAGGCGATGCGGTCGATGGCCAGCAGGGCGGCCCGGGGACCCAGCCCGAGCAGCTCCCGCTCCTGCGCCGTTGGGGTCACGGCGCTGACCTGCTCCTGACTGCCCGTGAGGGAAACGCCGCACCGGGTCGCAAGCTCGTTGTAGAGCGAGGTGTGGGTGAAGTCCGCCTGCAGCAGTGGGGCCGCGACGGCTGCCGGCAACCAGGCTCGGTCGAGGGCCAGCGGCTCGCCATCGGCGAGCCGGAGTCGTTCCAGGTGCAGCAGAGGGGTGGACTCCTCAAGGCCGAGGCGAGCGGCAACGACGCCGTCAGCATGTATGTCGAGGCGGCGTACCACGCTCACCTGCTGGGCGCCGCTTGCCTCCACGCTGGAGAACAGGCTGGCGAGGGCCCCCAACGGCTGGGTGAACCGGGCTGGCTCGGCTCTCGGGGGCCGACCCCGGGCGGCCGTCACCAGGCCCTCGGACCGCAACCCGCGCAGCGCCTCGCGCACCGTGTGCCGGCTGACGCCGTACTCGGCGCGCAGGGCGTGCTCGCCGGGGAAGCCGGCCGCGAACTCGGCTCGCTCGAGTCGAGTGCGCAGGTCGGCCTGGAGCTGAACCCACAGCGGGGCTGTCGCTGACCGGCGCAGCGCTCGAGCTGCTTGGGGCTCCGCTGGCGCCATGCCCGGCTCCCACCTCTTGCCATTCCCCGGTGTCCGTGCAAATGTACGGACATATTGGGGGAGCGGCAAGCTCGGGACGTCAGGGCGAGGAGTAGCGGCATGCAGGTCGTCACTATCGAGACGCCCGAGCTGGGAGACCGCAGCTATGTCGTGGGTGAAGGTGGCCCCGGCAGCGAGGCGGTCGTCATCGATCCGCAGCGCGATCTGGACCGGGTCGAGACCGTGCTCGCGCAGCGCGAATGGACCTGCGTGCTGGTGCTGGACACCCATCTCCACAACGACTACGTCAGCGGCGCGCTGGAGCTGGCCCGTCGCACCGGTGCCGCCTACGGGTTGCAGGGCCGGGAGAAGGTCGCCTTTGACCGCTGCGCCATCCACGACGGCGACATCCTCTCGGTCGGGACCCTCGAGGTCCGGGTCCTGGAGACGCCGGGGCATACCGAGAACCACGTCTCGTTCGTGATCGGCCACCCCGGCCAGCTGGCCACCGTCTTCTCGGGCGGCTCGATGCTCTACGGCAGCGTCGGGCGCACCGACCTCGTTTCCCCCGACCGCACCGAGCACCTCGCCCACGCCCAGTTCCACTCTGTTCGACGCCTCGCCGAGCATCCCGACGAGGCCGCGCTCTACCCCACGCACGGCTTCGGCTCGATGTGCGCGGCGGGTACCTCGAGCAGTGCCACCGAGAGCACGATCGGAGCCGAGCGGCAGAGCAACGTCGCGCTGACCGCGGACGAGGACAGCTTCGTCACCGAGCTGCTGGCCGGCCTCACGGCGTACCCCGCCTACTACCTGCACATGGAGCCGTTGAACAGCGCTGGGGTCGCAGCCGCTGACCTGTCCGCTCCGCCGCCCGTTGACGCCGAGGAGCTGGCCAAGCGCATCGCAGCCGGGGACTGGGTGGTCGACCTGCGGGACCGCACGGCGTTCGCGGCCGAACACCTCGCCGGCAGTGTGGGAATCGCCCTCGGGCAAGAGTTCGCTACCTACCTGGGCTGGGTGGTCCCCTGGGGCATCCCCCTGACGCTGGTCGGCGACGATCCGCGGCAGGTCGCTGATGCGCAGCGGCAACTCGTACGGATCGGCATCGACCGCCCGGCGGGCGCCGCCACGGGGTCGCTGCACGAGCTGGCCGCCGGCTGTGGGGTGCGCAGCTATCCGCGCAAGACCTTCCTCGACCTGGCCGCCCAGCGCGAGGCGACCGTGCTAGACGTACGTCGCGACGACGAGCGCGCTGACGGCGGCATTGCCGGCTCGACGCACATCCCCCTGCATGGGCTGCTCGAGCGAGTAGTCGAGGTGCCGGCTGGCCGACTGTGGGTGCACTGTGCCGCCGGTTTCCGGGCCAGCATCGCCGCCAGCCTGCTCGACCGGGCCGGCCGGGACGTGGTTCTCATCGACGACGAGTGGGAGAACGCCGCCCCAGCAGGACTACGGATCGCCTGAGGCGCCAGCTCACCAGCCCATGGCCCGTCCTCCGCGCACGGGCCCGGACGCTGGATAGCTAGAAGGGCACACCTGAAAGGTGCGTACGCACCAGTAGGCAGAGTGCTCGCCGCAACAGGCCGCGCAGGCCTCTCGATTCGATGCGGCCGTCTGCAACGGCCTGGCAGTATGTGGTCAGCGACATCAGGATGACTTTCGCGCAGGAGGGATGACGGTCGGTTCGGGCCCAGAACTACAGGTGCGTCAACCGACAGTGCGCGTCATGCACCGAGAGGAGCGCAACCCCGAGCAAACTGCGGCGCCAGCCGCCTTCGCCACCGCGCGCGCTCCCCGGCCTTGTCATGACTCCAGCATATCCGAGCGCCGAACTGTCCCGAAGGCCTTCCGCGGCCTGCTCATCCAGACCGCCTACCGCTCGGTTGCGGGCGGATGCGACGGGTAGCGGCCGCGGCCGCCATACCCCGACCCCGGCGGGCGCCGTCAGCGACGTCGGCCCGGCCGGAAGCGGTTGTGCCGGGCAGTCTCGAAGCGCAGGGCCGACGTCGGTAGACGTGGGAAGCCACCTTCGCCCGCCGGCCGGTCGGAGGGTGCTCCCCGGTGGTCTGCTGAGGCCAACCGAGCGCTCTCAGACGGCCGCCCGCTCGCCCTTCGCGGCAGGCAGCCACAGCGCGACCTGGGTGGGCTCGAACGTGGAATGGACCGTGCGCACCAGGTCGGCGGCCAGTGACCCGAGGTCGACGTCGGCCCGCAGCCGGGCGCTGAACTGCTCGACGGTGAGGGCTGCGTCGTAGCGAGCCCGGTTGAACCGACGGTCGACGGCCGCCTGGACCCGCCGGCGCACAGGCTGGAAAAGCGCAGCCACGGCCAGCGTGGAACCCGCGACCGCGACCGCGTTGCTGCTGGGAACCAGCCTGGTCACCACGGTGACCAGGCTGATGTAGACCGCGACCAGGAGCCCGGTGACCAGGGCGTAGGACACCGTCCGGCTGATCAGCCGGTCGATGTCATAGAGCCGGTATCGCAGCACGGCGACAGTGATCGCGACCGGGATGGTGAACGCGGCCAGGCTGGTCACCGCCTGGGCGAGGGAGGCCGTCAAGACCGGGGTGACGCCCCGGGCGATGTCCGGCACGGCGGACAGCACCAGCACCGCGCCGGCAAATGTGATCCAGCGCAGCTGCACCCGCTCTACCGGGGTGGCCAGGCGCACCCGGAAGAGCAGGGAGGCGAGGGAGGTCACGAGGGCCGCACCCAACAGGGGCTGGCTCGCGCCGGTCAGCACCACCGCCCAGCCGCTGGTCATCCCGAGCGGGTTGGTGCCGACGTGCAGGTTCATCGGCGGACCGGGTCGAACAGCTTCGCCCGCCGCGACGAGCAGCACGCTGGCGATCATCAGTCGCTCCACCCACAGCCAGCCCGGCGTCGGCAGCCGGCCGGTGGGGAAGCGCAGGAAGAGGAACATCGTGCTCAGGCTCATCGGCGCCACCCAGGACCACGTCTGCACCCAGAGAGCTGCGTGGGCTGCGGGCCAGTCCGGGAAGCGGGTCAGTGCTGCCGCGGCGTACTCGCCGTCGGTGAAAGCCACGGCACTCAGAAGCGCGGCCACGACGAGCAGCCAGCCGATCGTGACCCGGGGCTTTCTGGCCGCCAGCACCGTGCCCGTTGTGCCGAGAACGAGCGCCTGGGCTCCGCCGTAGCCGCGAAAGCCCCAGCTTGACGCGCCGGGCGGCAGGTGCGGGTTGGCTAGCGCGATACCCACCCCGACGACGACGACCAGCAGCGTGACGATCCCGGCCGACCAGGCGAGCCGCCCCGTGCGCATGGCACGGCCGGCCCGGCGGACGGCGGGGCTCCGCTCGGACTCGATCAAAGCCTCCTCGGTCGGTCTGTTCCCTCCGGCCATAGTCTGCCCGTGCCGTCCGCCAAGCGTTACGAGCCCGCAGCAGTCGGCCTCCCGGATGCCTTGCCATATGTTGCGCGAGTGAGCAACCTGACGGATCCACCGGTGGTGCAGCTGCTGGACAAGGCCAACCATGCCGTCGTCTCGACGATCAACGAGGACGGCACCGTGCACAGCACGGTCGTCTGGCAGGAGGTGGCTGACGGGCAGCTCTCCTTCAACAGCTCCGTCGGCCGCCACTGGCCGAACAACCTCGAGCGCGACCCCCGCGTCACGGTCCTGGTCTACGCCGAGGGCAACCCCTACGAGTACGTCGAGATCCGCGGCACGGCAGCCTCGACCCTCGACGGCGCGGACGCCCAGATCGACCGGCTGGCGAAGAAATACCTCGACCAGGACACCTACCCCTACCGGCAGCCGGGCGAGCAGCGCGTCACCTTCACGGTGACTCCCGACCGCGTGCGGTACGCCGCCCCGGGCTGACCGCGCCTCCCGGCCGTGCGATGAACTCCGCCGAGCAGGTTTCTCAGTCGACCTGTCGAACGCGGGCTACTTCATCCGACGTACGGGCAGGGACAATCGGTCCCGACAGAGGACGACGAAGGAGACAGCAATGCGGTTCCTGGTCTACACGATGGGTGACGACACGACCCCCATGGCGCCCCCCACTCCCGAGATGATGGCGGAGATGGGCGCCTTCATCGAGGAGTCGAAGAAGGCCGGCACGCTGGTGGCCACCGGCGCGGTCGGGCCGGTCGCCGACGCGACCAAGGTCAGCTACAGCGACGGGCAGTACACCGTCACGGACGGCCCGTTCGCCGAGGCCAAGGAGCTCATCGGCGGCTGGGCGCTCATCGACGTCGCCGACAAGGCGGCGGCGGTGGAGAGCACCAAGCGGTTCCTGTCCATCGTCGGGGGTGGCGAGTCGACGATCCGGCAGGACTTCGGCGGGGAGGACTTCCCGCCCGACTTCGACCCGAGCCAGCTCGCCGCGCCCGGCGCCTGAGCGGAGCGCGACATGCGTGTGCTGGTGATGGTCAAGGCGACGAAGGAGTCGGAGGCCGGCGACCTGCCGAGCGCGGAGCTGCTCGCCGCGATGGGTGAGTTCAACGAGGAGCTGGCCCGGGCCGGCGTACTGCTGGCCGGTGAGGGGCTGCAACCGAGCTCGACCGGGGTGCGGGTCCGCTTCTCCGGGTTCGACCGGGTGGTCGTCGACGGCCCGTTCGCCGAGACCAAGGAGCTGGTAGCCGGCTTCTGGCTCTGGCAGGTCTCCACGATGGCGGAGGCGATCGAGTGGGTGAAGCGCTGTCCCAACCCGATGATCTCGGATTCCGACATCGAGATTCGCCAGGTCATGGAGGCGGCTGACCTGATAGCCGCCGCCGCGGGGCCGTCGTAGCCGGAGCGGCGGACGCCTCCCGCAGCGTCGAGGCGGTCTGGCGGATCGAGGCGGCCCGCCTGATCGCCGGGCTGGCCCGGCTCGTCGGCGACGTCGGGCAGGCCGAGGACCTGGCTCAGGACGCTCTCGTCGCCGCCCTGGAGCAGTGGCCGGCTTCGGGTGTCCCGGACAACCCGGGTGCCTGGCTGATGGCGGTGGGCAAGCGCCGGGCGGTCGACGGCTTCCGCCGTCGTGAGGTGCTCGAGCGCAAGCAGGCCGAGCTGGCCCGGGACCAGCTCGCTGCCGGTGAGGCGAGCGAGCTGGAACTGGCCGCCGCCGAGGAGGACGTCGGCGACGACCTGCTGCGGCTGATCTTCACCTGCTGTCACCCGGTGCTGTCGGCCGAGATGCGGATCCCGCTCACTCTTCGACTGCTCGGGGGCCTCACGACCGACGAGATCGCGCGTGCGTTCCTGGTCTCGAAGCAGACGGTCGCCCAGCGGATCGTGCGGGCGAAGCGGACGCTGGCCCAGGCGCACGTCCCGTTCGAGGTGCCGAGAGGGGCCGAGCTGGCACCCCGGCTGGCCTCCGTGCTTGGTGTGCTCTACCTGATCTTCAACGAGGGCTACGCAGCCACCGCCGGCAACGACTGGACCCGTCCGGTGCTCTGCGAGGAGGCGCTCCGGCTCGGCCGCGTGCTGGCGGCGCTGGTGCCACGCGAGCCGGAGGTGCAGGGCCTGGTCGCGCTGATGGAGATCCAGTCCTCCCGGCTGCGGGCCCGGGCCGGTCCGGACGGCGAGCCGGTCACCCTGCTCGAGCAGAACCGCGGCCGTTGGGACCGCCTGCTGATCGGCCGCGGGCTGGCGGCTCTCGCCGAGGCCGAACGACTCGGCAGCCCGTTGGGTCCGTACGCCCTGCAGGCAGCCATCGCCGCCTGCCACGCCCGCGCCAGCACCGCGGCGGAGACCGACTGGGTCCGGATCGCCGCGCTGTACGACGCCCTTGCCGCCCTCAGCCACTCACCTGTGGTCGAGCTCAACCGCGCGGTCGCGATAGCGATGGCATACGGCCCGCAGGCCGGGCTCGACCTGGTGGAGGCCCTCGGGGACGAGCCGGCTCTGCGCGGGTACCACCTGCTGCCCAGTGTGCGTGGCGACCTGCTGTCCAAGGTGGGACGACCCGAGGAGGCTCGCCGCGCGTTCGAGGAGGCGGCCGCCCTCACGCGCAACGAGCGGGAACGGTCCCTGCTGCTGTCGCGGGCCGCTGCCTGTGCAGCCGGCCAGTAGCCCCGGCCGCGAGGGCTACCAGTGGCCCCCTGACCCACTCGGCGCTCGCCACGAGCCTGATGGGGCAGGTCGGTCCCGCCGAGGGGTGGGAGACGCCGGGCCGGACTGCCCCTGCTGAGACCCTCGTGGTCTCGGGTTACGCGGCGGGTACGCGGGTGACCCTCCGTCCCGACGCTCGTGTCGTCTTACCGGTGCGCATCGCCATGCAGGAGCCGTCGCACGACGCGCACGGCTGTCGGGGACGGACGTTTCCGCTGACTTACGCGGCCACCGCCGTGCCGGCGTGAGCCGGGCGGCTGTCACGCCGCCGTCCAGCATGACCGCTGCGCAACGGGGAATACCGGCCACGGTGAGCCGCCACTTGCGGCAGGGCGTTGGCTGAGAGGGTGGGCCGGTGCGGTGCGCGGAGGTCAGGCCGTGACCCGACCCATGCTCCCAACTGGAGCGCTACCGGCCGGCGAGGTCGTCGAGAGCGACGCCACGCTGGAGCTGGAACCACTGCCCCATCTGGTCTCCCGGGCCAGACGGTTCGTGGCCGAGCACATCCCGGCGCTGCCGCCCGACTCACGGGCCGCCGTCCTGCTCCTGACCAGCGAGCTGGTCACCAACGGGATGATCCATGCCCGGACGCCACTGGTGCTCGGAGTGGTGGTCAGCGCCGCCTCGGTCGTGATCACCGTGCACGACCTCGACCTCGACCTGGCTTGGGCAGACCGGGTCTCGCCGGAGCGTGACGGCGGTCGCGGCTTGATGCTGGTCCGCGCACTGGCCGAAGCGTCTGCGTTGGAGCGGTTGCCGACGGGCGGTAAGACTGCGTGGTTCCGGATCAGCCGGCCGGTGCAGGCGCCGAACGAGGGAGCGGCTCCGTGACTCAGGACGGCAGCGACGCCCGCGTCGCCCAGCAGGCCGGCGACCTCGCGGTTGGCGAGGACGGCCATCAGCATGGCGGCTCCATCCCGAAGCTGGAGACCGGGATCGCCGGCTTCGACGACATGACCATGGGCGGGATCCCGCGCCGCCGCGCCACCGTGCTCGCCGGCCAGGCGGGCAGCGCCAAGACCGTGTTCTCCGGCCAGTTCCTGGCCGAGGGGGTTCGCCGCGGCCAGCCCGGCGTGTTCGTCACCCTCGAGGAGCCGGCTGACGACCTGCGCGAGAACCTCAGCACTCTGGGCTGCGACATCGCCGGCTGGGAGCGGGCCGGCGACTGGCGGTTCGTCGACGCCTCACCCTTGATGAGGCTCGGACCCGACGGCCAGGCCCGCGTCGAGCCCTACCGCATCGAGACTCTGGTAGCGCAGATCGGCCACGCGGTGGATGCCACCGGTGCGCAGCGGCTGGTGCTGGACAGCCTCAACGCGATGCTCGCCCTGCAGGACGACCCCCGCATCGCACGGCAGGCGCTCCGGTCGCTCATCGGGTCCCTGCGCGGGCTGGGTCTCACGGTGATGCTGACCGTCGAGACGCCGGCCGATCCGGGCACCGCGCTGTCCTCGTACGGGATCGAGGAGTTCGTGGCCGACAACGTGGTCCTGCTGCACAACGTGCTGGAGGGCCGTGTCCGCCGGCGCACCGTCGAGGTCCTGAAGATGCGCGGCGCGATGCACCATCGAGGCGAGGTTCCGTTCACGGTGCTGCCCGGCCAGGGCGTCGTCGTGCTGCCGATGACCCGGCAGCACGTCGAGACGCCCGACCCGACCCGAGTCACCTCCGGCGACCCTGCGTTCGACGAGATGCTGCGCGGCGGGTTCTTCACCGCGTCGGTAGCTCTCATCGCCGGTCCGACCGGGACGGGCAAGTCCATGCTCGCCACCCAGTTCCTCGGCGGTGCCTGCGAGAACGGCGAGCGGGCGCTGCTGTTCGCCTTCGAGGAGTCACGCGGGCAGGTCCTGCGCAGTGCGGCCGGCTGGGGACGCGACTTCGCCGGCTGGGAGCGTGACGGCTTGCTGCACATCGCCGCGTCCTATCCCGACGTCGCCTCGCTCGACGACCACCTGGTGCAGATCCAGGAGGTCGTACGCCGGTTCCGCCCGGCCCGGGTGGCTGTCGACAGCCTCTCGGCGCTCGAGCGGCTCGGCACCAACGAGTCCTACCGCGAGTTCGTGACCCGGCTGACCGCTTTCCTGAAGCAGGAGCAGGTGCTCACGATGGTCACCGTGTCCTCGTCCGCACTGCTGGGCGGGACGTCGGTGGCCGAAGGGCACATCTCCCCGCTCACCGACGCCATCGTCCTGCTCCGCTATGCCGAGGTGGCCGGCTCGGTCCGCCGGGCGGTCGCGGTCATCAAGCTGCGCGGCAGCGGGCACGACGAGCGCATCCGCCAGTTCACGATCGGGTCCCAAGGGCTGGAGCTGGCCGGCGCCTTCGACACCGTCACCGGCATCCTGTCCGGCCACCCGGTGCCGTTCCTCGACGGGCGCTCCAGCGCGGCCAGCCGCTAGGCCGAACCCGGCGCCCGACCATGTCGTCGTGGCTAGCATCGATCGCATGCACCCGGGGTCTGCTGGCCCGGTCGTTCCGGCGGTCGCTGCCGCCGTGGGCTGGGTAGTCGCCTACGTCGTGTGGAGCGCCGTGTACTACCGCGTCGTGGATCCGTGGCTGCGGCTCCGAGTCGGCGCCCGTCTCGGCAGGCCGGTCATGTGGGTCTACCGGCGTGGCAGTCTCTACGAGGGTTCCCTGTCCTTCCGACTGCCCTACAGCACCTGGTCATGGGGCATCTTCCCCCGCCCCGGCGGGGGCGGGCAGGGACGCCCGGCGGTTCGCGAAAGTGTTCGGGACGGCATCGCCTACGCCGCCTATGTGATCACGGTGCCCGTCCTCGCCGGCATCCTCCCCATCGTGCCCCTGATGTACGCCGTGCTGTGGCGACGGGCGATGCCGTTGCTCGTGGCCTACCCGCTGCTGTTTCTCATCATTCCGCTGTACATGCGCTACTGGGGTGGCAGGCGCCGGGTGAAGGGGATGGAGCCGGCCCCCGCCGACTGAGCAGAGCTCACGCCTGAGTCAGCCGGACGGCAGGAGGTGCCGACGCCCGTCGGGCGGCCAGGTCGACGAACCAGCCCACCGCATCCGGGCTGTCGACGGCCCCGAGGTTCAGCGCCTTCTCGGGCGCGACCCCCTGGAAGATCCGCTTGATCGGCACCTCGAGCTTCTTGCCCGTCGTGGTGTGCGGGATCGCCGGAGTGGCGATCACCTCGTCCGGGATGTGCCGCGGCGAGGCCTCGGTGCGAACCGCCTCCTTGATCCGCTTGATAAGGGTCTCGTCGAGCTCGACGCCGTCCGCGAGCCGGACGAACAGCGGCAGCCAGTAACCCCCGTCGCGTTCCTCGATGCCGAGCACCAGCGCCTCGGCCACCTCCGACAGCTTCTCGACCGCCTGGTAGATGTCGGCGCTGCCCATCCGTACGCCGTGCCGGTTGAGCGTCGAGTCCGACCGCCCGTGCACGACCGACGTGCCCCGGGCGGTCAGCGTGATCCAGTCGCCGTGTCGCCAGATGCCGGGATATGTGTCGAAGTAGGACTCGCGGTAGCGGGTGCCGTCGGCGTCCCCCCAGATCTGCAGCGGCATGGACGGCATCGGTGCCAGGATCACCAGCTCGCCCACCTCGTCGACCAGCGGCTTGCCGTCGGCGTCCCAGGACTCGACGTGGATCCCGAGCCCGCGGCAGGACATCTCGCCGAGGGTGACCGGTAGCCAGGCGGCGTGGCCGACCAGGGCCGCCGCGAAGTCGGTGCCCCCGCTGATGACGTCGAGTGCGACATCGGCGGTGACGTTGTCGTAGACCCAGCGGTAGGACGACGCGGGCAGCGGCGAACCGGTGACACCGATCGACCGCAGCGCCGGCAGGTCGTGCTTCTCACCCGGGCGCAGACCGGCCTTGGCGCAGGCCAGCAGATGGCCCGGGCTGGTCCCGAGCATGGTGAGTCGGTGCTCCTCGGCCAGCGCCCAGAGTCGGTCCGCGTCCGGCCACAAGGGGCTGCCGTCGTACAGCACCACGGCGGCACCGGCGAGCAGAGCCGAGATCTGGAAGTTCCACATGATCCAGGACGTGGTGGTGTGCCAGAGCATGCGGTCACCGGGACCGAGGTCGTGCTGGAGCGCCTGCTGCACGATGCCCATGAGCAGAGAGCCGCCGTGGCCGTGCACCAGCCCCTTCGGCAGGCCGGTGGTGCCCGAGGAGTAGACGACCCAGAGCGGGTGGTCGAACTCGACCAGCTCGAAGACCGGCTCGACCGCGCGCCCGACCACCTCGGCCCACCGGTGGATGCCCCGTCCGCTGTCGGTCAGCAGGTCGGCAGCGCTCGCCTCGTCGAGCACGGGTACGACGACGACGTCCCGAACGCTGGGGAGGCTCTCGACGAGCTCCGCGACCGCCGTCCGCCGGTCGTAGCTCTTGCCGCCGAAGCGGTAGCCGTCGACGGTGAGCAGCACCGTGGGCTCGAGCTGGGCGAACCGGTCGGTGGCACTGGCCCGGCCGATGTCGGGTGCGCACGCCGACCAGACCGCCCCCAGGCTGGCCGTGGCCAGCAGCCCGACGACAGCGGCCGGCACGTTGGGGAGGTAGCCGACCACGCGGTCGCCCTTGCCGACGCCGAGCTCGCGCAACACGTCGGTCAGCGAGCCGACCTGGGCGCGCAGGTCGTCCCAGCTCAGCCGCGCGGTCGGACCGCTCTCGTCCACCGCCTCGAGGGCGACCGTCGCGCCGGAGCCGGCCAGCAGCACCCGCTCGGCCAGGTTGAGCCGGGCGCCGGCGAACCAGCGGGCGCCGGGCATCCCGCGGCTGGCGAGCACCGTGTCGTAGTCAGCAGCCGTGCCGAATCCGAAGAACTCCCAGACCAGTGCCCAGAACTCCTCCAACTCGGTCACCGACCAGCGCCACAGGTCCTCGTAGTCGCCGATCGGTGCGCCGGAGCGCTTCGTGACGGCGGCGGCGAAGGCGGACAGCCGCGAGCTCTCGACCCGGTCGGCCGAGGGCCGCCAGAGCACCTCGGCGACGTCGTCGACCACGTCCGCCCTCCTCCCGCCGACCGGTTGGCATCCTCGCACCCGGCCCGCCCGGTGGGCTGCGACCCGTCAACCCATCGCCCCGGACTGCTCACTTGCATCCACCCTCGTCGCGGGCGCAGGATTAACTGCACTTACACCGTTACGCAGGCACGGGAGGTCCCGATGACCGCTCTCCCCGCTTCTCAGCTGCGGGTCGGCGACATCGACCGTCAGCAGGCGGCCGCCGCGCTGGCCGAGCACTACGCCGCCGGCCGGCTCGACGTCGACGAGTACGACGGACGGGTCACGGCGTCGTACGCGGCCCGAACCTCCGCCGACCTGGCGCGGCTGTTCGTCGACCTTCCCGACACCCCTGGGCGGCCGCACGAAGCCCGTCGCCACCGGCGGTCGCGCCGAGTGCCCGCGATGCCGATGCTGGCGCTCGTGCTGCTCGCTCTGCTGGTCGTGCCGGTGCTGGTTCTGGTGGCCCATGTCGTCCCGTTCTTCCTGTTCCCGCTGCTGTGGTTCTGGTGGGGGAGCCGGCACCGGCACGCGTGGCGCTAGGGCCATCCCCCGCCCGTCGCGCTGGATGGATCGGCGCCGCCGCCGCCTGACAAACTGAGCGCATGTACCTCGCGCACGCCTTCGGCCAGCGGTACGAGCTGCCGATCCCGTTGCTGCTGTTCGTGCTCGGCGGTGCGGGCGTGGTGCTGCTGTCCTTCGTGCTGGTGCTGCCCCGAGCGGTTGCGGCGCGCAACGAGGAGGCACCGCCGCCGGACCGGACCCCGCTCCGGCGGCTGTCTCCGGCCGGCGCCGGCGCGAGCTTCGTCGGGCTGCTGTTCCTTGTCGTCGCTGGTCTGGTCGGCAGCCAGACGGTCTCCGAGAACATCGTGCCGACGGTCTTCTGGCTGCTGGTCTGGATCGCTGTACCGCTGTCCTGCGGTCTGCTTGGCGACTGGACGCAGGTGGTCAACCCGTTCGCGGCGATCGCCACGGTCACCGACTCGACCTCGCTGCGGCGGGCCGTGCTCGGCCGCGAGCAGCCGGTGCGCTGGCCGGCCGCGCTCGGCTGGTGGCCGGCTGCCGGCATCTTCTTCGTGCTGGCCTGCGGTGAGCTGATCTACAACCACACCGCCACGCTGCCCCGGGTGACGGCCACCGGGCTGCTCGGCTACTTCCTGGTCAGCGCCTTCCTCGGACTGCTCTTCGGGCGGGAGTGGCGGACCTGCGGCGAGGTCTTCAGCGTGCTGTTCGCCACCTGGGGCCGGCTCGGCTACTTCCGCTTCGGGGCGCCGGGCCGGCGCCGGTACGCCGGCGGGCTCGCGGTGCCCTTCGAGGCGACCCCGAGCCGGGTGGCCTTCGTGCTGCTGCTGCTGGTCAGCGTCAGCTTCGACGGTCTGCTGGCGACGCCGATCTGGACCCGCTTCTCGCGCGGACTGCCCGGTCCGCTGCGCGTCGGCAGCGCCGGACTCGAGGGCCTGACGACGGTGGCCTTCTTGCTTCTCGCCGCGCTCACCTGCCTGGTCTTCGGGGCCTTCGCCGTGGCCGTCGCCCGGGCCGGGGCGCACCGGGTCGGGCCCGGCATCGCGCTGGCCGGCCTGCTCCCGTCGCTGCTGCCGATCGCGTTCGGCTACCTGCTGGCGCACAACGTGCAGTACCTGCTCGTCAACGCCCAGCTGCTGTTCCCTTTGATCGGCAACCCGATCGGCACGCAGAGCTGGCCGATCCACCTGCCCAACCCGTTCAACGACAGCTTCGAGGTGCACGTCGCGCTGCTGCCCACTGCCGCCTACTGGTACATCGCGATGGTAGTGATCATCGCCGTACATGTGGTCGCGGTGGTGCTGGCGCACCGGCATCTCGGGACCGCAACCGGCGACCAGCAGCGCGCGCGCCGTTCGGAGTACCCGTGGGTGGCGGCCATGGTCGCCTACACCATGCTCAGCCTGTGGCTGCTCGCCCAGCCGCTGGTCAAGGAGAAGGCCGGTGAGGCCAACCAGGTTGCCGCCAGGGCGCTGCCGGCCGCCGTCGAGGTTGCAGGAGCTGCTGTCGGCGCCCCGGCGCCGTGACCGGGCCCGCCGGCCGCCGGCGGGTGGTGCTGGCGGCGGCCGCACTGGCGGCGGGGTGGCTGCTCGCCCCGTCCGCACCTCCGCTGTACGACGGGATCGGCTTTCCCGACGAGCCCTACCGTCTCGTCGCCGCTCCGGCCGGCCCGGGCCTGCCGGCGACGCCACCGCCGACCGAGGCGCGGGACTCGTCGCCCGTGGTCAACGGGACCAACAGCCGGCAGGTCCTTGCGCAGAGCGCCGAACAGGGTCCGCAGGTGCTGGTCTCCGTCTCGGTCTCGGTGCTCAGGCCGCCGGCGGGGGCGACGGCGGTCGAGGTGTCGGCGCGACCGCTGGCCCCCACCGAGCAGCCCGGAGACGGGCGCATCGTCGGCAACGTCTACCGGGTCACGGCCGGCGCGGGCGGCCAGCAGGTGCCGATCGACGACCGGAGCGGGCTGTCCGTGATCGTCCTGCGCGCGCCGGCCGGCGGGCCGGGCATCGTGCTGGAGTACCGGCCCGAGGGCGGTTCGTGGAAGCGACTGGGTACGGCGGCCGTGGGCGCCGACATCTACCAGTCCCAGCTGCTCGGCGCCGGCGACTACGCACTGGCCGCGCTGACGGCGGCCCCGCCGGCCCGCGACTCTTCGAGCGGGGTCACCGGCATCCTGCTCATGGTCGGGTTGCTCTTGCTGGTCATGGCGGCAGTCGTGCTGCTGGTCCGGCTGCGCGCGGCCCGGCCCTCGCGATGAGGCGGCTGCTCGGCGCACTCGCCGTACTGGTGGCGGCTTGGCTGCTCGCACCGGGCGGCGTACCGCTCTATGACGGGGTGGGTTTCCCCGACGAGCCCTACCGCTACGTCGTACCGCCGCGCGCCGACCTCCCTCGGACCGACCCGCCGACGGAGGGCCGCGACATGGTGCGCGCGGCCGATGCCGCCGGTGGCTCGGAGGTGCTGGCGCAGAGTCGGGAGATGGGGCCGCAGGTGGCGGTCTCGATGCAGCGTGCGCGCTGGCAGCGCCGCCGGGAGCGCAGCAGCTCACCCTGCTGGCCGAGCCGACGGCGCCCTCCGACCAGCCTGCCGACGGCCCGGTGACCGGCAACGTCTACCGGGTCAGTGCCGGCAGCGACGCCGGTCCGGTCGGGCTCACCGGGCGGTGCAGTCCACTCACGATCGCGCTGCGGGCGCCCACCTCGCGCCAGCCCGGTCCCACGATGGAGTACCGCCCGCTCGGCGGGTCGTGGCGCCGCGTGCTGACCGAACGGGTCGGGACCGACGTCTACCAGTCCCCGCTGGCCGGCTTCGGCGACTACGCGCTGGTGTCCACCGCGGGGCCGCCCGGCGCCGCTGCTTCGGGCGGTCGCGGCGGCCCCAGCTTGCTGCTCGTGTTCCTCGTCGCCTTCCTGGCGACCGCAGCCGGCGCTGTGGTGCTGGTCCGGGTCGGCGACCGCCGCCGCCGCGCCGCTAGTGGAACTGTGCCGCGAGGGTGAGCACCATCTGCACGTACCAGTCGGCGTGGTTGTAGTTCCAGATCGCGTTGTAGAGCGACTTGCTGTCGCCGCCTGCCCCGTTCTCGCACAGGTAGCGCGCCGCGGTGAAGATCGCGTCGGCGGGATTCCGGATGTCCTTGCGGCCGTCGTGGTTGCCGTCCACCGCGACGGCGTCGAAGGTGGCGGGCAGGAACTGCATGGGCCCGACGGCGCCGGCCGAGGACGTCGAGAGGTCGCGGCCGTGCCCGGTCTCCACCTGGCCGATCGCGGCCAGGACGGTCCAGGACAGCCCCGGGCAGGTGGGCGCCGCGGCGTGGTAGAGCGCGAAGTAGTCGGCCGGCGGGGCGAGCGGGTGCAGCTCGGCGGTCCGGTCGGCGGTGATGGCTGCCTCGGCCATCCGCTGCGCGGCGAGCCGGGCGGCAGCCTCCTCGAGGGCGCGCTGCCGGGCGGCGGCTTCCTCGGCCTTCAGCGTGCTCACTCGACTGGTCGCGGTGTCGAGCAACTGCTGCTGCTGCGTCAGGAGGGCGTCG
>JALYXH010000024.1 GCA_030947185.1 Actinomycetota bacterium
GTCCGCGTCCCTCCAGACGCCGGCCGGGCGCCGCAGCTGTGTCCGGTCCCTGCCTTGTCTGCCTCCCAGCTTGGAGCCCCTCGTGTGTGAGAGCCCGCAGTGTTCGACCAGCTCGACGATCTGATAGCCGAGCACGCCCGGGTCGAGCGGGAGCTCTCCGATCCCGCCGTACACGGCGACCAGGCGCGGGCCCGTGACCTCGGCCGCCGGTACGCCGAGCTGACGCCGATCCTCGAGACGGCGCAGGAGCTGCGGCGGACCGAGGAAGACCTGGCGGCCGCGCGGGAGATGGCCGACGAGGACGCGGGCATCGCCGCAGAGATCGCCGGCATGGAGGTGCAGCGCGACCAGCTGACCGCCCGGCTGCGGTCGCTCCTGCTGCCGCGCGACCCCAACGACGACAAGAACGTCATCCTCGAGGTCAAGGCGGGCGAGGGCGGCGACGAGTCGGCGCTGTTCGCCGGCGACCTGCTGCGGATGTACCTGCGCTATGCCGAGCGGAGAGGCTGGAAGACCGAGGTGCTCGATGCGACCGAGTCCGACCTCGGCGGCTACAAGGACGTCTCGATAGCGGTCAAGGGCCGCGACGGGGTCTGGAGCCGGCTCAAGTACGAAGGCGGCGTCCACCGGGTGCAGCGGGTGCCGGCCACCGAGTCGCAGGGGCGCATCCACACCAGTGCTGCCGGGGTGCTGGTGCTCCCGGAAGCCGAGGACGTCGAGGTGAGCATCGAGCCGAACGACCTGCGCATCGACGTCTACCGCTCCTCCGGCCCGGGCGGGCAGAGCGTCAACACGACCGACTCCGCCGTGCGGATCACCCATCTGCCGACCGGCACCGTCGTGTCCTGCCAGAACGAGAAGAGCCAGCTGCAGAACAAGGAGTCCGCGATGCGCATCCTGCGGGCCCGGCTGCTCGTGCAGGCCCAGGAGGCCCAGCACGCCGAGGCGAGTGCGGCCCGGGCCGGGCAGGTGCGCACGGTCGACCGCAGCGAGCGGGTCCGCACCTACAACTTCGCCGAGAACCGGGTCTCCGAGCACCGCACCGGCTTCAAGGCCTACAACCTCGACGCGGTCCTCGACGGTGACCTCGACGCGGTGATCCAGTCACTGGTCGACGCCGACGCCGCAGCCGCCCTGGCCGGCAGCTCGTGACGGCGCTGAGGGACGGCATCGCGGCCGCCACCCGGCAGCTCGGCGAGGCTGGTGTCGACTCGCCCCGCCACGACGCCGAGGCGCTGGCCGCGCACGTCCTGGGAGTGGGGCGTGGTGAGCTGACCCTGGTCGCCGACTTCGGTCCCCTCGCGCCGGCCTACGCCGAGCTGGTCGACCGCCGCGCCTCCCGCGAGCCGCTGCAGCACCTGGTCGGCTCGGTGGGTTTCCGCCATCTGGAGCTGGCTGTCGGTCCGGGCGTGTTCGTCCCCCGGCCGGAGACCGAGTCGGTCGTGCAGTGGGCCCTGGACGCAGCGGCCGCCGAGGGCTGGCCGGCCCCGCTCGTGGTCGACCTGTGCACCGGCTCGGGCACGATGGCGCTCGCCATCGCGCAGGAGCTGCCCGGGGCGAGCGTGCACGGGGTCGAGCGGGACCCGGTTGCCCTGAGGTGGACCCGTCGCAACGCCGAGGCCCGAGCGGCGGCCGGCGATGCCCCGGTGACGCTGCACCTGGGCGACGTCACTGACGCCCTGCCCGAGCTGGACGGGACGGTCGACCTGGTCGTGAGCAACCCGCCGTACGTCGCCGTCGGCGAGCGGGCGCAGGTCGACCCGGAAGTGCGCGACCACGATCCGGAGATCGCGCTGTGGGCCGGTGAGGACGGCCTCGACGTGATCCGGCTGGTGGCGGCGACCGCGCGCCGGCTGCTGCGGCCCGGCGGCCTGCTCGTCGTCGAGCACTCCGACCGGCAGGGGACGTCGGTGCCGGCGCTGCTCCGTGCTGACGGCTGCTGGGCGGAGGTCGCCGACCACCGCGACTACGCCGACCGCGACCGTTTCGCCACCGCACGGCGGACGGCAGCGCCGTGAGCGAGCGCTACGACTGCGCGGATACCGCGGAGCGCGCGGCCGGCCTGCGGGCCGCGCTCGCCGCGGTCAATGCCGGGGAGCTCGTCGTCCTGCCCACCGACACGGTCTACGGCATCGGTGCCGATGCGTTCACGCCGGCGGCCGTGATGGCCCTGTTGGCGGCGAAAGGTCGCAGCCGGGTGCTCCCGGTCCCCGTGCTGGTGGGCTCGGCCCGCACGCTGGAGGGGCTCGTCGACGAGGTCCCCGCAGCTGCCCGGGATCTGGTGGAGGCGTTCTGGCCGGGCGGGCTGACCCTCGTGTTCCGCCATACCGCATCGCTGGCCTGGGACCTCGGCGAGACCCGCGGGACGGTCGCCGTCCGCATGCCGGACCATGCGGTGGCGCTCGACCTGCTGACCCAGACCGGCCCGCTGGCCGTCTCCAGCGCCAACCGGACCGGCCTGGCACCGCCGACCGCTCTCGACGCCGCCGTCGAGCAGCTGGGCGACGCTGTGGCGGTCTACCTCGACGACGGTCCGACCGGTGAGGCGCTGGCGTCGACGATCGTCGACCTGACCGCCGACGTGCCGCGGCTGCTGCGCGACGGCGCGGTGTCGGTGGACCGCTTGCGGGCCGTGCTGCCCGCACTGGACGTCGGACTGTGAGTGCGCAGCCCGAGACCGGGGTCCTGCGCATCCTCGTGGTCTGCACCGGCAACATCTGCCGGTCACCGATGGCCGAGCGGCTGCTCGCTACCGGCCTGGCGGTGCGACTGGGCCCGGCTGCGGCGTCGGTCCGGGTCGAGTCGGCCGGCACCTGGAGCCATGCCGGTGCCCCGATGCAGCCGCATGCCCAGGCGACGCTGGCCGGGATGGGTGTCGGGCCGGACGGGTTCCGAGCCCGTCAGCTGACGTCCGACATGGTCGAAGAGGCCGATCTCGTGCTCGCTGCGAGCAGGGAGCACCGGGCGGCGGTGGCGGTGCTGGTGCCTCGTGCCAGCAGGCGCACGTTCACCCTGTGCGAGTTCGCCCGGCTGCTCGGCGCCGTCGCACCGCAGGACCTGCCGGCCGGGAACGTCGTCGCCCGGGGCCGGGCGCTGATCGTGGCTGCTGCGGCCCAGCGGGGACTGGTGCCGCCCGACAAACCGGAGGACGACGACATCGCCGACCCCTACGGCGAACCGGTGACGGCCTACGCCGCGGCGGCCGCCGCGATCGCGACAGCGCTGGAGCGCCCGCTCGAGCTGCTGGTTCCCCTGCGGGAACGCTGACCCGCCGTAGAGTGGACAGCGGTTAGGCGTCCGGCGACCGAGGCCCGGGTGCCGGCCGTCGACGTTGCTCCTGCCGCCACCTTTGCGAGGACCCTGATGACCGCTGGACACGGCACCCCGTTCTGGGGTCCGGACTTCGACGCGCTGCAGGCCGAGGACCCTGACATCGCGGCCGTCGTGCTCGGTGAGCTGGACCGGCTCCGCTCCGGGCTCCAGCTGATCGCCAGCGAGAACTTCACCTCGCCCGCGGTGCTGGCCGCGCTGGGGTCGACGCTGTCCAACAAGTACGCCGAGGGCTACCCCGGGCGCCGCTACTACGGTGGCTGCTCCGAAGTCGACAAGGCCGAGGAGATCGGGATCGCCCGGGCCAAGGAGCTTTTCGGCGCCGAGCACGCCAACCTCCAGCCGCACTCGGGCGCGTCGGCCAACCTCGCGGCGTACGCCGCGCTGCTCACCCCCGGCGACACCGTGCTGGCCATGTCGCTGCCGCACGGCGGTCACCTGACGCACGGAAGCAAGGTCAACTTCAGCGGCAAGTGGTTCAACACCGTGGGCTACGGCGTCCGCGAGGACACCGAGCTGATCGACTACGACCAGGTCCGCTCGCTCGCCCGTGAGCACCGGCCGAAGATGATCATCTGCGGGGCGACGGCCTACCCGCGTCTGATCGACTTCGCCGCCTTCCGGTCCATCGCCGACGAGGTGGGCGCCTGGCTGATGGTCGACGCCGCACACTTCATCGGCCTGGTGGCGGGCAAGGCGATCCCGAGCCCGGTGCCCTACGCCGACGTCGTCACCTTCACCACGCACAAGGTCCTGCGCGGTCCGCGGGGCGGCATGATCGTGTGTAAGGAGGAGCTGGCGGCGCGCGTCGACAAGGCGGTCTTCCCGTTCTCCCAGGGCGGGCCGCTCATGCACGCTGTCGCCGCCAAGGCGGTGGCGCTCAAAGAGTGCCTGCAGCCGTCGTTCCAGGACTATGCGCGGCAGGTGGTGCTCAACGCGCAGGCGTTGGCCGACGGGCTGGCCGCCGAGGGGCTACGCCCGGTGGCGGGGGGCACCGACACCCACCTCGCGCTGATCGACCTGCGCGAGGCGGGGGTCACCGGCAAGGACGCGGAGGCGCGCTGTGACGCCGCCCGCATCACCTTGAACAAGAACGCGATCCCGTTCGACCCGGCGCCCCCGATGGTCGCCTCCGGCATCCGGGTCGGCACGCCCGCCGTGACGACGCAGGGGATGACCGACGGCGACATGAAGGAGGTCGCCACGCTGATCTCGCGGGCGGTGCGCGACGAGGACGGCGGGGCGCGGGCCGAGGTGGCGGCCGGGGTGGCGGCGCTGGTCGAGCGCCACCCGGCGTACGACCGGGCTTGACGCACCGGATGCCGGCGGGGGACAGGGGCTAGCGGGTGCGGGAGTACGCCCTGGTCTTCATCGTCGGCGCGGCCGTCACCTATCTGCTCACCCCGGTGATGCGACGGCTGGCGATCCGCATCGGTGCGATGGCCGAGCCGCGCGACCGCGACGTGCACGCCATCCCCACTCCGCGCCTGGGTGGCCTGGCGATGTATGCCGGAGTCGTCGCCGCGATCTTCGTGGCGCAACGGCTGCCGGTGCTGCGCGAGGCCTTCAAGGCCTCCGACGCGCACGCCCTGCTGATCGCGGGTGGGGTGATCTGTGCGCTCGGTGTCCTGGACGACAAGTGGGGTCTGGACGCGCTGACCAAGCTCGCCGGCCAGACGCTGGCGGCCGGGGTGATGGTCCTGCTCGGGGTGCAGCTGCTCTACGTGCTGCTCCCCGGCGTCGGCCAGCTCTCGTTGGGGCCCGACATCGGTGTCCCGGTGACCGTCCTGCTCACCCTGGCCACGGTGAACGCGATCAACTTCATCGACGGTCTCGACGGGCTCGCCGCCGGCGTCGTCGGCATCGCCGCCCTGGCCTTCTTCGCCTTCTCCTACCACCTCTCGGTCGTGCAGGGCGTGCTGCGGGCCTCGCCGCCGACGCTGATCAGTGCCGTCCTGGCCGGCGTGTGCCTGGGCTTCCTGCCGCACAACTTCAACCCGGCCCGGGTGTTCATGGGTGACTCGGGGTCGATGCTGCTGGGACTGCTGCTCTCCGGCGCGACCACGAGCGCCGTCGGCCAGGTCCCGTTCGGGCTGCTCGGGGGTCCCGCCTACATCCCGTTCCTGCTCCCGATCGCGTTGCCCCTCGTTGTGCTGGCCGTGCCGTTCGTCGACCTGCTCTTCGCCGTCGTACGCCGGGCTCGGGCGGGGCGGTCTCCGTTCTCGCCGGACAAGGCGCACCTGCACCACCGGCTGCTCGAGATCGGCCACTCCCACGCTCGAGCGGTGCTGATCATGTACTTCTGGTCGGCCCTGCTGGCCGCCGCCGCCGTGGCAGTGTCGGTCACCAACGGCCCCTTGCTGGTGCTCGCGGTCACCGGCGGCATCGCCGCGATTGCGCTGGTCATCAGCGCGCTGCCCCGGCTCCGGCCGGCCCGGCGGCCCTCCGGCTGAGGGCGCCCGGCAGCCGCGAGCCGCGTGGTAGTTTCGGCGCCCCGCCGATCACGGCTTCCCCAACGTCCGACCTTCCCCAACGACGAGGCAGGCCGACCCGATGACCGCCCACGATGTCCGCATCCTGCGGGGAGCCGCGCTCGGCGTCGGCGCGCTGTCCCCGTTGGTGCTGCTGGTGGCCGGTCTCGCGGCGGGGCTGGCCGGTGTGCTCGCCGCCGCCGCGGGCCTGGTCGCCGTGACCGTGTTCTTCCTCGCAGGTATCGGCTGCGTGGCCGCGGCGGAGAAGGCGGCGCCCGACCTGATGCTCCCGGTCGCGCTGACGGCATTCGTGGTGACGCTGGCCGCACTCGGCGCGCTGATGGCCGTGGTTCCCGAGAACGCGCACTTCAGCCGGACCACGTTCGCCGTCTCGGTCGGCGTGGGTGCGCTGGTCTGGGTGCATATGCAGGCTTACCGGGTGTGGTCGGCGAAGCTGCTCTACGTCACCCTGCCGAAGCAGGGCTGAGCGTGCCGACGTGGACGCCGGTGACCCGTACGCCGGCGAGACCGTCCGCCGGCGACTGCTATCGTCCGGTCGGCGATGAGCCAGCTCCCGAACCCGTACAGACCTCGACGAAGCGACGCCAGCGCAGGCTGGGCGGTGCTCGGCACGCTGGTCGCCGGGATCGCGGTCTGGGGTGGGGTGGGTGCCCTGCTGGACCACCTACTGGGGACGACGTTCCTGGTCGTGGTCGGGCTGATGCTGGGCTTCACCGCCGCGATGTACCTCGTCTACATCAGGTACGCGCGCCAGTGATGGGGGTAGCGAGGCCCCGGGCGACGGCGGAGGAGGTGCGATGAGCACGCTGCTGGCCGTGGAGCACTGCGGCAAGAACGGCTACTGCCCGCCATCGACCGACACCTTCATCTTCAAGCCGTTCTTCACCTTCGACGTGGGCAGCGTGCACTTCATCGTCAACCGGCTCACCACCCTGATGTTCTTCGGGGTGCTGCTGATCATCGCGTTCTTCTGGGCGGCCTTCCGCAAGCCGCAGCTGGTGCCGGGGAAGATGCAGTGGGCCGGCGAGTCCGCGTACAACTTCATCCGCGACGGCGTGGCCCGCGAGGTGATCGGCCCGGAAGGGACCCGCTTCGCGCCCTACCTGACCGTGCTGTTCAGCTTCGTGTTCATCATGAACTTCTACGGGATCCTGCC
>JALYXH010000114.1 GCA_030947185.1 Actinomycetota bacterium
GAGGAGGGCGGCGGAGGACGGGGTGCGCCTCTAGCCTCGCCCCATGCTGCGTACGCCGATCCTCGCCGCCTCGCGGTCGCCGCGGGTGCGGGCGCTGGTCGCCGGCGCACCGGTCTCCCGCGCGGTGGTCCGCCGGTTCGTGGCCGGGGAGTCGCTCGACGACGCGGTCCGGGCCACCCGCGAGCTGCTGGCGGCCGGACTCACAGTCAGCCTGGACCATCTCGGCGAGCACACCACCGACGCGGGCCAGGCGACCACCACCACCAAGGCCTACCTGCAGCTGCTCGGCCGGCTGGCGGACGAGGGGCTGACCGGCGGTGCCGAGGTATCGGTCAAGCTGTCCGCCCTCGGGCAGTCACTCGACCAGGCAATGTGCCGGGACAACGCGACAGCTGTCGTCGAGGCGGCTACCTCGGCCGGCACCACGGTCACCCTCGACATGGAGGACTCGGCCACCACCGACTCGACTTTGGCGGTGCTGCGCGACCTGCGGGCCGAGTTCCCGGCCACGGGCGCGGTGCTGCAGGCCTACCTCCGCCGTACCGAGGGCGACTGCCGCGACCTGGCCACGGATGGGTCGCGCGTACGGCTGTGCAAGGGCGCCTACGAGGAGCCGGCGTCGGCCGCCTACCAGTCCAGGGCCGAGGTCGACAGGTCCTACGTCCGCTGCCTGCGGGTGCTGATGGAAGGCGCCGGCTACCCGATGGTCGCCACCCACGACCCGAGGCTGGTCGCGATCGCCGGCTCGCTCGCCCGGACCAACGGCCGCGCGCACGGCAGCTACGAGTATCAGATGCTGTACGGCGTGCGCCCCCACGAGCAACGCCGACTGGCCGCCGCCGGGGAGACCGTCCGGGTCTACGTCCCCTACGGCACCGAGTGGTACGCCTACCTCATGCGCCGGCTCGCCGAGCGCCCAGCCAACGTCGGCTTCTTCCTGCGCGCCCTGGCCAGCCGGTCGTGAGCGGACAGGCCGGCCGGGTCGCCGTTCTCGGCGCCGGCAAGATGGGCGAGGCGCTGCTGTCCGGGCTGCTGCGGGCCGGCCGTCCGGCCGCGGACATCCTGGTGACGACCCGCCGGCCGGAGCGGGCCGACACCCTGACCCACCGGTACGCCGTCCGCGCGGTCACCAACGCCGAGGCCGCGGCCGAGGCCGGCACCCTCGTCCTGGCGGTCAAGCCACAGGACATGTCGGCGCTGCTCGACGAGCTGGCCGATGCCGTCGAGCCGCAGACGCTGGTCGTGTCGATGGCGGCCGGCATCCCGACCGCGGCGATCGAGCGGCGGCTGGCTGCCGGCGTACCTGTGGTGCGGGTCATGAGCAACACACCGGTCCTGGTGGACGAGGCGATGTCGGTGCTCAGCGCCGGCGCACACGCCGGACCCGAGCACCTCGAGCAGGCCGAGGCGCTGCTGTCGCCGGTAGGCAAGGTGCTGCGGGTGCCGGAGTCGCAGCAGGACGCGGTGACGGCGCTGTCGGGCAGCGGTCCGGCGTACTTCTTCTTCCTCGTCGAGGCGATGATCGACGCGGGCATCCTGCTCGGCCTGCCGCGCACCGTCGCCGTGGACCTGCTGGTGCAGACCGCGGTCGGTGCCGCGGTCATGCTCCGGGACACCGGCGACCACCCGGTCACCCTGCGCGAGAACGTCACCTCTCCCGGCGGTACGACGATCAATGCGATCCGCGAGCTCGAGCGGCACGGTGTCCGAGCCGCCTTGATCGCGGCAATCGAGGCGGCGCACGACCGCAGCCGGGAGCTCGCCGCCGAGTCGGCAGCGCAAGAGGCCGGTCGCCCGCAGCGCTGAGAGGCCGGCCGGGCGGAGCGTCCGTACGCTGAGCGGGTGAAGCCTCCGGCCCGCGCGGTGCTGCTCGGCGCCGTGCTGCTGCTGGCCGTGACCGGTTGCGGCGGGGCGAAGAAGCCGGCCGTCACCGTCGCCGCCGTCACCCGCGGGACGGTCACCGAGGTGGTGGACGCCCCGGCGACCGTGGCCGCCCGGGCGACGGCGACGCTGACCGCGCCGGCCGATGCGACAGTCGCCGAGCTGCTGGTTGCCGACGGCGCGCAGGTCAGCGGCGGCACCGTGCTGATGCGGCTGGACTCTCCTGCCGCCCAGGACCGGCTCCGCCAGGCGGAGGCGGCCGACGCGCAGGCTGCCGGCGGTCGGTCGGCTGCCCCCGGCGTGGACGTCTCGGGCTTCCAGGCGCAGGCCGATGCAGCGGCGTACGCCGCCTTCGACGCGGCCCGGGTGGCCGCCGCGAGCAACCCGGACCCGGCCCAGCGAGACGCCGCGAACGCCGCCATCGACGGCGCGGTGGCGCGCTACCTGCAGGCGCGGGCCAGCTCCCTGGACTCGGCCCGCCGCCTCACTGCCGGCATCGGCAGCGTGACCTCGTCGCTGTCGGCGCTGTCCTCCGCGCAGCGCACGCAGACCCGGGCAGCGGTGGCCGTCGCCCAGCAGACCGTCGACGCCCTGGTCGTGCGTGCTCCGATGTCGGGGGTCGTCCAGCTGGGCGGGGGTTCGGGCGCTCCGGCCGGGCCCGACCTGTCCGGCATCGCCGGTGCGCTCGGGGCATTCGGAGCGGGCGCGGCAGCGGCTGCCCCGTCGTCGGGGGCGGCACCGAAGACCAGCGTGCCCGCTGTCGCCGCCGGCCTGCCTGTGAGCGCCGGCGCCACGGTGGCCACCGTCTTCGACACCTCCTCGCTCGCGTTGAGCGCCGAGGTGGACGAGACCGACGTGTTCCTGGTCAAGCCCGGGGTGACTGCTCGCGTCGAGCTCGACGCGGTCCCCGGCGCGTCCTATGCCGCGACGGTGACCAGCGTCAACCTCGCGCCGACGACGTCCAACCGCGGCGGCGTCGGCTACCGGGTCCAGCTCGCCCTGGCCGCCGGCACGCTCAAGGACGGCGGTCCGGCACCCGCGCCGCGTCCCGGCATGAGTGCGGTCACCCGTCTGCAGGTGCGGACCGCGGAGAACGCGATCACCGTCCCGGCGGCAGCGCTGGTGCGCGACGGCGACGCGGACTCCGTCTGGGTCGACCGGGCCGGCCGGGCGGCCCGGGTGCGGGTCACCCTCGGCCCGCAGGGCGAGGACCGGGTGGCGGTGGCCGCCGGGCTGGCCGACGGCGACCGGGTGGTCGTCCGTGGCGCCGACACCGTCCGCGAGGGCCAGCAGCTGCCGCGATGAGCACGCCGCCCGCACCGCAGCGCGCGGCAGCGCTGGAGGCACTCGACGTCACCCGGTCCTACGAGCTCGAGGGCGGCAGCGTCCCGGCGCTGCGAGGGGTCAGCGTGTCGGTGGCGGCGGGCGACTACGTCGCGGTGGTCGGGCCGTCGGGGTCGGGCAAGTCCACGCTGATGCACCTGCTCGGCGGCCTGGACCGGCCCACTGCCGGCACCCTGCGGGTCGGCGGCCGCGACGTGTCGTCGATGTCCCCGGACGAGCTGGCCGCGATCCGCAACGCCACCATCGGGTTCGTCTTCCAGGCCTTCCAGCTCCTGCCGCGCACCTCCGCCGTCGACAACGTGGGCATGCCGCTGGTCTACCGCGGCGTACGCCGGGCCGAGCGCCGGCGCCGCGCCGCCGCGGCCCTCGACAGCGTCGGTATGGGGCACCGGCTGCGGCACCGGCCGAGCCAGCTCTCCGGCGGGGAGCAGCAGCGGGTGGCGATTGCCCGGGCGCTGGTCGGCGAGCCACAGGTGCTGCTCGCCGACGAGCCGACCGGCAACCTCGACACCCGCACCGGCACCGAGGTGATGGAGCTCCTGGAGCGGCTGAACGCCGAGCGCGGGGTGGCCCTGGTCGTGGTCACCCACGACCGCGAGGTGGCCGCCCGCGCCAGGCGGCAGATCTACGTCCGCGACGGCCTGCTGGTGGACGCGTGAGGGCGGCCGAGGCCTGGCGGGTGGCCCTCGAGGCGCTGCGCGCCAACCGGCTGCGCAGCGCGCTGACCATGCTCGGCGTGGTGATCGGGGTGGCTGCTGTCGTGCTGCTGGTCGCGATCGGCACAGGTGCGAAGAACGAGGTCGAGTCCCAGGTGCAGGGGCTCGGGTCCAACCTGCTGCTCGTCGTACCGGGGGAGCTCGGCTTCGGCAACGCCCCCAGCGTCAGCCCGCTGCAGCTCGCGGATGTCGATGCGGTAGCGAAGGTGGTGGGGGACCGGGAGCGGGTGGCCGCCACCCTGACCAGCGCCGAGCTGGTCCGGGCCGGGTCGACGTCGGTGTTCGCCAACGTCAACGGGACCAACGAGACGGTGCCGGCGGTGTTCAACCGGAAGATCGCACGCGGCTCCTACCTGCGGCGCAGTGACGTCGACACGCGGCGCCGGGTGGCCGTCCTGGGTGCGACGACCTCGACCAAGCTCTTCGGCGAGCGCGACCCGGTCGGGCGCCAGGTCAGCCTGGCCGGGGTCCGGTTCCGGGTGATCGGTGTGTTCTCCCAGCAGGGCTCGACCTTCGGCGTGGACCGCGACAAGGACATCTCCATCCCGATCACGGCGGCGCAGCGCCTGCTCTCGACCAGCCGGGTGGACGCGCTGGCGGTCAAGGCGCCGAGCCGCGACGGCATCGCCGAGCTCGGGAAACGGGTCACCGGCTCGCTGTCGACGCGCTATCCGGACCAGAAGTTCTCGGCCGTCACGCAGAGCCAGATCCTCGGTGTGGTGGGCCAGATCCTGAGCCTGCTCACACTCGTCCTGGCCGCGATCGCCTCGATCAGCCTGCTCGTCGGCGGCGTCGGCGTCTCCAACATCATGCTGGTGAGCGTGCGCGAGCGGACCCGCGAGATCGGCTTGCGCAAGGCGGTCGGAGCGCGCCAGCGCGACATCCTGCTGCAGTTTCTCATCGAGGCGGTGCTGCTGACCAGCATCGGCGGGGTGATCGGGATCGCCATCGGCGTCGGCGGGTCGGCGCTCATCTCGGCGGTCTCGCCCCTGCCGGCCGCCGTCACCTGGTGGTCGCCGTTGCTCGCCTTCGGTGTCTCGGCTGCGGTCGGCATCTTCTTCGGCGTGGTGCCGGCCCGCCGCGCCGGCCGGCTCGACCCGGTCACCGCGCTGCGGATGGAGTAGCCCCGCGCCGACGGAGTAGAACGCATCGCGTGAGCGAGTCGGTGCAGGTCGTGTGGGACGACGTCTTCACGACGTACGACTTCGGGGTCGACCACCCGCTCAAGCCGCTGCGGCTGGAGCTGACGATGGCGCTCGCGCGCGAGCTCGGCGTGCTGAGCGGGCCGACGGTGACCGTCGTCCCGCCGCAGCCGGCCGACGACGCCTTGCTCGAGCTGGTGCACGACCCGCTCTACATCGCCGCGGTACGCCGGGCCCCCGACGACCTGCTCGGCCGGCTGTCCATGCGGCACGGCCTGGGTACGCCGGACAACCCGATCTTCGCCGGCATGCACGAAGCCGGGGCGATGGTCACCGGGGCCAGCGTGGATGCGGCGCGGGCGGTCTGGTCGGGCGCCGCCCAGCACGCGGTCAACATCGCCGGCGGCCTGCACCACGCGATGCGCGACCGCGCCTCGGGCTTCTGCATCTACGACGACCCGGCGGTGGCCATCGCCTGGCTGCTCGCCCAAGGTGCCGGCAAGGTCGCCTACGTCGACGTCGACGTCCACCACGGCGACGGCGTGCAGGCAGCCTTCTACCGTGACCCGCGGGTGCTGACGATCAGCCTGCACGAGAGCCGCGCCACGCTGTTCCCAGGCACCGGCTGGCCGGGTGAGTGGGGCGCCGGCGCCGCCGTCGGCACCAGCGTCAACGTCGCCCTGCCGGCGGGCACCGGCGACGCCGGCTGGCTGCGCGCGTTCCACGCTGTGGTGCCCCCGCTCGTGCGGGCCTTCGCCCCCGACCTGCTGGTCAGCCAGCTCGGTTGCGACACCCACGTCACCGACCCGCTGGCCAACCTGCGGGTCACCGTCGACGCGCACCGTCAGGTCTACGCCACCGTGCACAGGCTCGCGCACGAGGCGTGTGGCGGGCGCTGGCTGGCGGTCGGGGGCGGTGGCTACCAGGCCGTCCGGGTGGTGCCGCGGGCCTGGACGCTGGCCCTGGCGGAGGCGGCCGGCGTCGTCCTGGCGCCCCGGACCGCGACGCCCGACGGCTGGCGCCAGCTGGCCCGCAGCCGCTCCGGCGGCAGTGTGCCGCCCGAGTCGATGACCGACGGCGCCGACCCGGCCTACGACGTCTGGCAGGGTGGCACCGGCGACCCCGCCGACCCGGTGGACCGGGCGGTGAGCGCCACCCGGGCCGCGGTGTTCGCCGAGCACGGCCTCGACCCCCTTGCCCCGGAGGCAGCGTGACCCCCGCCATGACCGGCCGATGACCAGCGGACGACCGTGACCACCGCTCTGGACGCCGCCCCCACCCGTGAGGCGCTGCTCGACCAGCTGGTGGCCAGCCGCATCGCCGGGCGCGTCGCCACCCCTCGCGACAACAACCTGCGCAACTTCGGCAAGATGTCGCGCCGGGAGCCGGGCTACACCTTCGGCCTTCGCCCGACCGGCACGTGGACGCCCGGGGACGTGCTGGCGCTGATGGCCGAGAAGGTGGGCGTCAGCCCGGACCCGGCGTTCACGGAGGGTGTCGACACCATCGATCCGGCCAGGACCGTGGCCGCCCTGGAGGCGATGTCGGCCCGCCTGGCGTTGGCCGCCGGGCGGCGGGAGCGCGTGCTGGTGGCAACCGGCCACCCGGCCGGCATCCTGGCCATCCACCTCGACGTGGTGGCGGCGCTGCGTGCGCGCGGCTGCCCGGTGCTGACCCCGGCAGCCGGGGCCGGCTACACCAGCGAGCGGGGCCAGTTCCGCGAGATCCGGCACCTGGGTGGAGTGGCGATGATCTCCGGCGGGGGCGGCCTGGAGCACACTCACTCGCCGCTGCCGATGGAGCGGATGCTGGCCGCCCTGTCAGCGGCCGGCCAGCCCCCGCCGGACCTGGTGGTCGCCGACCACGGCTGGGCCGGTGCCGCCGGTCAGGCCGGTGTCGACACCGTCGGGTTCGCCGACTGCAACGACCCGGCCCTGTTCGTCAGCGAGGCCGAGGGGCTGGTCCGCATCGTCGTACCGCTCGACGACAACGTGGAGCCGATGCTGTACGCGCCGCTCACGGCATACCTCCTGCAGGGGGTCGCGGCGGTCTGAGACAACCCGGCTGGGCCGATCGGAGTAGCCGCAGCCGCCCCGATATCCGGCCATCCGCCCGAAAAGTGGACCTGAACGGTGGATCGCAGGAACCCCACGCGCACCGGTACTGTCGGTAGTGCACGGACGTGACGTCGTCGCCGGTGGGGAAGCCGGCGCCCTCGTCCGTGCCGGAGAGACGGTGCCCACCATGGTGACCACCCCAGGCCAGGACGGCGCGAGCCCCATCAGCGTCGGCGGCAAGAGCAACGGCCCCAAGACGGCTGCCCTCTCAGAGGTGCGGTTCCTCACCGTCGCCGAGGTCGCCTCGATCATGCGCGTGTCGAAGATGACGGTCTACCGGTTGGTGCACTCGGGGGAGATGACCGCCGTCCGGGTGGGCCGCTCTTTCCGGGTGCCCGAGCAGGCGGTGCACGCCTACCTGCGGGACGCCTTCACCGAAGCGGGCTAGCCGGGCCCGACCTGCAGTTGAGTCCGACGGCTGCGGCTCGGCTAGGCTGGCGCCGCGGTGCTCGTCGTGTCAGCGGGCTCGCTCCCCCGTCGTACGTCGAGAAGGTCGCATCGTGGGCTCGGTCATCAAGAAGCGCCGCAAGCGGATGGCGAAGAAGAAGCACCGCAAGCTGCTGAAGAAGACGCGCGTCCAGCGCCGCAACAAGAAGTAGCCCCGGACCTCGCATGATCGCCCGCCGGTCGCCGTCCAAGCACGACGCGAGCGAGGCCGCCGAGGCCCCCGGCCTGGTCACGTTCCTGTCCGACTACGGCCTCGACGACGCCTTCGTCGGAGTGTGCAAGGGCGTGATGGCCCAGATCGCTCCGGCCGTCAGGGTGATCGACATCTGCCACCTGGTCGCGCCGCAGGCCGTCGACCAGGGAGCGACGATCCTCGCCTCGGCGGTCGCCTACCTGCCCACCGCCGTGCACCTGGCTCTGGTGGACCCGTTCGGCAAGACCGCCTCGCGCGGGGTGGCCGTCCAGACCGCTGCCGGCTCGGTGGTGGTCGCGCCCGACAACGGCGTGGCCTCGCAGGCCTGGACAGCGCTCGGCGGTGCCGTCGCGGCCTACGAGCTGGCCGAGCCGGCCCTGTGGCTGCCCAACCCGAGCCGCACGTTCCGCGGCCGCGACGTCTTCGCGCCGGTCGCGGCACACCTTGCCAGCGGTACGCCGGTCAGCAGCGTCGGTCCCGAGGTGGCGATCGAGTCGCTGGTCTCGCTCCGGCTGCGCGAGCCGACTGTCGACGACGACCACGTGCACGGCGAGGTGCGCACCGTCGACCACTTCGGCAACCTGGCGCTCAACATCAGGCGCTCGGACCTGGAGGTGGCCGGGATCGCCCTCGGCGACCGGATCGAGCTGCGGTGCGGCGGCAAGACGATGCAGGTGCCGTTCACACTGACCTACGGCGACGTGCCACCCGGACGGGTGACGGTCTGCGAGGACTCGTTCCGACTGATCACGGTAGCGGTGAACCTCGGCAACGCGGCCCGGACCCTGCGGGCCGGCCGTGGGGACGCCGTGGTGCTCGCCCGGGTGCCGGTGCCGGCCCCGGTGAGTGCCGGACGCATCGGCATCTAGCCCGCTCCTGCGCCGGTAGACTCCACCCAGCCAAGCGAGCGACGCCGGCGACTGCTGGCGACCGATCCCGACCCGGAGGTGCGTCGCATGCGTCCCCGCGTCGTGCTCGTCACCGGCGTCTCGCGCTACCTGGGCGCCCGGCTGGTCAACCTGCTGCAGTCCGACGAGTCGATCGAGAAGGTCATCGGTGTCGACACCGTGCCGCCGCGCGACGACCTCGGCCGCGCCGAGTTCGTCCGCGCCGACATCCGCAACCCGCTGATTGCCAAGGTGATCACGTCGGCCAACGTCGACACCGTCGTGCACATGAACGTCATCGCCACGCCGCTCGGGGCGGGCGGCCGGACGGCGATGAAGGAAGTCAACGTCATCGGCACGATGCAGCTGCTCGCGGCCTGTCAGAAGGCGCCGAGCATGCGCCGCCTGGTGGTGAAGTCGACGACGGCTGTCTACGGCTCCTCGCCCCGTGACCCTGCCCTGTTCACCGAGGACCTCGAGCCGAAGGCGGTCCCGCGCTCCGGCTACGGCAAGGACGCCGTCGAGGTCGAGGGCTACGTCCGCGGGTTCGGCCGGCGGCGCCCGGACGTGTCGCTGAGCCTGCTGCGGTTCACCAACTTCATCGGCCCGCGGATCGACAGCCCGCTGACCCGCTACTTCGCGCTGCCCGTCGTGCCCAGCGTCTTCGGCTTCGACCCGAGGCTGCAGCTGGTGCACGAGGACGACGGGCTCGAGGTGATGCGGATCGCGACGATGGAGGACAAGCCGGGGACCTTCAACGTCGGCGGCAGCGGCGTCCTGCTGCTCTCGCAGGCGGCCCGGCGGGCCGGGCGGCTCTCGATCCCGGTGCCGGGGCCGGCCGTTTCGATCGTCGGCAACCTGGTACGCCGGACCGGCCTGGTCGACTACTCACCCGAGCAGATGCGCTTTCTCTCCCACGGCCGGGTCGTCGACACGACGAGGCTGCGGGAGACGTTCGGCTACATCCCCAAGTACACGACGCTGGAGGCCTTCGACGACTTCGTCGCCGGCCGGCAGCTCAGCAAGATCGTCAGCCCCGAGCTGGTCGGTCGCGCCGAGCGGCGGGCCGTCGCCATGATCACCGGAGGAGGAACCGACCGTGCCTGAGGCCACCGTCATACCGATGACGCCCCGCGCCGACCCGCGGGTGGACGAGCTCGCACTACGCCGGGGGGCCGCCGAGGCGGCCGAACAGGCGCCATCGACCGCGCCGAGCGACTGGGAGCGCAAGGTCGCCGGCGGGCTGGCGTTCCTGCGGCGGCGGATCACGGGCGACTACCCGGTGGACGACTTCGGCTTCGACCCCGACCTGACCGACCACGTGCTCCTGGCCGCTGCCCGGCCGCTCTACAGCCGCTACTTCCGGGTGGAGACCCGCGGCCTCGAGAACGTGCCGGACGACGGCGGCGCACTGGTGGTGGCCAACCACTCCGGCACGGTCCCGCTCGACGCGGTGATGACGTCGCTCGCCCTGCTCGACCACCACCCGGCGCACCGGCACCTGCGCATGCTCGGCGCCGACCTGGTGTTCTCGATGCCGGTCGTCGCGCCGATCGCCCGCAAGAGCGGCAACACCCTCGCGTGCAACGCCGACGCCGAGCGGCTGCTGTCCGGCGGCGAGCTGGTGGGCGTCTGGCCGGAGGGCTTCAAGGGGATCGGCAAGCCGTTCAGCGAGCGCTACAAGCTGCAGCGCTTCGGCCGCGGCGGGTTCGTCTCGGCCGCCCTGCGCACCCGGGTGCCGATCATCCCGTGCTCGATCGTCGGGGCCGAGGAGACCTACCCCATGATCGGCAACGTCAAGTCGCTGGCCCGGCTGCTGGGGGTGCCCTACCTGCCGATCACGCCGACGTTCCCCCTGCTCGGCCCGCTCGGGCTGATCCCCCTGCCGTCGAAATGGATCATCGAGTTCGGCGAGCCGATCGAGACCGCCGACCTCGGCGGCGCGGCCGCGGCGGACGACCCGATGCTGGTGTTCAACCTGACCGACCAGATCCGGGAGACGGTCCAGCAGACCCTCTACAAGCTGCTCATGCAGCGCCGGTCCACCTTCTTCTAGTCGGCTCCGGCCGGCCCGGCCGGGACTAGCAAGCCCGGCCGGTACGGCTGCCCTAGCGCCGCCGCAGCGCGCGGCGCAGCGTCGGCGGCC
>JALYXH010000133.1 GCA_030947185.1 Actinomycetota bacterium
GGCAGGACTTCCGAGCCAGCGGCCGCCGCTGCCGGTCGCGCCGCCTCGGGTCCGGCCGCAGGCGCTCGGCCGCACGCCGCGGCCAGCGCGACGACGCAGACAAGCCCGGCCAGCCGCCTCATGCGGACACCGCTTCCTGCACCGGGGTCCTGACCAGGCGGCCGGCTACCTGTGGGTCGGTGGGTCCTTCGCCGTACGCCGGGCACAGCCGGGCCACGCCGCAGGCACCGCAGGCCGGCTTGCGGGCGTGGCAGACCCGCCGGCCGTGGAAGATCACCCGGTGGGAGAGCAGCGTCCAGTCGGGCCGCGCGATCAGCCTCATCACGTCCTGCTCCACCTGCACCGGGTCCTCGGCGGAGGACCAGCCGAACCGGCGGGCCAGCCGGCCGACGTGGGTGTCGACGGTGACACCAGGGATGCCGAAGGCGTCACCGAGCACGACGTTGGCGGTCTTGCGCCCGATACCGGGCAGCGTGACCAGGTCGGCGAGCCGGTTCGGAAGCTCCCCGCCGTACCGCTCGCAGAGCTCCCGGCCCAGCCCGATCAGGCTGGTGGTCTTGGCGCGGAAGAAGCCGGTCGGGTGCAGCAGCGCCTCGAGCTCGGCCCGGTCGGCCGCGGCGTAGTCGGCCGCACTGGGGTAGCGGCGGAACAGCTCAGGGGTCACCTCGTTGACCCTGCGGTCCGTCGTCTGCGCCGAGAGGATGGTGGCGACAGCCAGCTCGAGCGGGCTGGTGAAGGCGAGCTCGCAGTGCGCGTCCGGGTGCAACGTCCCCAGGGCGCGGAACATCCGCCTGGCCCGACGGACCTGCGCCGAGTCGGCCGCCGGCGGCGGCTGGGCCCGGTCGCGCGAGGTGTTCGCCACTCTCGGAGCCTACGTCTGGAGTAGTGCGGCTGGCCCGTCCGGGTGACGCGGCTCAAGCAGCTCGGAAGTCCGTCCGATGCCGGAGTCGACGGTTACGCTGAGTAACCGTCTCCAGCCCGGACGCCGAGCTGCGGTCGGGACCAGGACCAACAGAGGTGCTACGTGGAGTTCCCGCTCGCGACGAGAGCGACACCGGTCGTCCCGCGGCCCCGGCCGGCGCCACGCCCTCGAGTCACCCCTGAGCGGGACGCCCAGTTCGACCATCTCCCTCTGGAGGGGCTGCGGGCCTACCGCCGTGCCCTGACCGCGGAGGAGAGCAAGGTCTCCTACTGGCGGCGCATCCTGCAGACCCGGCTGGACGTCGTGCGTTCGGAGGACGTCGGCGGCCGGCTCGACATCGCCCACCTGGCGCACCTGCTGACCGACGAGCGGGTGGGCGTCGGACGCCAGGCCCTGGTCGAGGTGCTCCCTACCGACGACATTCCGCCGCTGCCCAACCTGACGGGCCTGTGGCGGCGCTCGCCCGTCCCGGGCGACGAGGCCGGCAACGCCCAGCTGGCGCAGGAGCTGGTGGCGGCGGAGCGACAGCTCTCGCTCTACCGGGCTGCGCTGCACCGACGGCTGGCGGCGGCCACCGGGGAGCTCATCGCCCGCTACCGCGAAGAGCCGAACCTGTGCCTGTCCGCGCTGCCCCTGGCGCCGGCCGGCGAGCGCCGGCGCGTCGGCGCTTGAGCCCGGCCTGCTGCCGGAACCGGTGCGGCGTCGCCAGGGTTGGGTTACCGAACGTGCACGGACAACGGCTCCGGGGCACCATGTGACAGCCATGCTCCTGACCTTGACCCTGCTGTTCCCTCTGCTGCTGCTCGCCCTGATGCTGATCATGGAGCGGGTGGAGCGCCCGCTTCGCGTGGACGCGGTCGGGGAGCAGGTCGTCACCTTCCTCGAGACCGCCCGCCCGGACGAGGTGGAGACCTTCGTCGAAGAGGGCTTCGGTCCCGCGCTCAACCGCTACTGGGCCCGCCGGCACCGTGGCCGTCCCGCCGATCGGCGGCGTACGCCGCGCTGAGCGTCGCCTCCCCTGCGGCACCTCCCTGCCGGCGCATCGGTGCAGCCGCGGCGGCGTTCTGGAAGACTCCGGCCAGCCGGCGCGGGAGGTACGGATGCACGAGGTGGTCGCGCGGTCCGGACTGTTCGCCGACATGGAGCCCCAGGCCGCCCGCGCGCTGTCCGACCAATTGAGCCGCAGCGCCGTTCCGCGCGGCACCGTGGTCTTCGGCGAGGGCGAGCAGGGCGACACCCTCTACATCCTGCTGGCCGGCAAGATCAAGATCGGCCGGGCCGCTGCGGACGGCCGCGAGAACATGATCGCCCTGCTCGGGCCCGGGGACCTGTTCGGTGAGCTCTCGCTGTTCGACCCGGGTCCCCGCACCGCTACCGCGACCGCCCTGACCGACGCCGAGCTGGCGGCCCTGCACCACGACGCCCTCCGGCCGTGGCTGTCCACCCACCCGCAGGTGGCCGAGCGGCTGCTACGCGTGCTGGCCCGCCGGCTGCGACGGACCAACGACGCGATGGCCGACCTGGTCTTCACCGACGTACCCGGCCGGGTGGCCAAGGCGCTGCTGACACTCTCCGAGCGCTTCGGCGTCCGGGAGACGGCGGGGATCCGGGTCAAGCACGATCTGACCCAGGAGGAACTGGCCCAGCTCGTCGGCGCCTCCCGCGAGACGGTCAACAAGGCGCTTGCCGACTTCGCCGGCCGCGGCTGGATCCGGCTGGACGGCCGGGCGGTCGTGCTGCTCGACCCGGAGCGACTGGTCCGCCGGGCGCGCTAGCTAACTCGTCCGCAGGTACTCGATCTGGGCGCGCACCGACAGCTCGGCCGCCGGCCACAGTGCCTTGTCGATGTCGGCATAGACACTCGCCACCACCTCGCTCGCGGTGGACGCCCCTGCTGCCAGCGCGTCGCGCACCTGGGCGAGCCGCTGCTCGCGGTGGGCAAGGTAGGCCTCGGCGGCAGCTCCCGCCTCGGGCAGCACCGGGCCGTGCCCGGGCAGCAGCGAGGCCGATCCCAGCTCACGGAGCCGGCGCAGGGAGCGGAGGTAGTCGGCCAGCCGGCCGTCCGGATGGGCCACCACCGTCGTGCCGCGTCCGAGCACGGTGTCCCCGGTCAGGACGGCGGACCCACCGGTCTGGCAGCCCTCCTCCATGGTGAAGCACAGCGAGTCGGCGGTGTGACCGGGCGTGGCCAGGACGTGCAGGGCCAGCTCGCCCGCCGTCACGACGTCGCCGTCGGCCAGCCCCTCGCCACCCAGCCGGTACGCCGGGTCGAGCGCCCGCACCGGCGCGCCGGTCAGCTCGGCCAGCCGGGCCGCCCCCTCGCTGTGGTCGGCATGGCCGTGGGTGAGCAGGATCGTCGCGACCGGGCCGAGCGCGGCGAGCGTGGCGAGGTGGCCTTTGTCCAGCGGACCAGGGTCGACGACGAGAGCGGGCCGGTCCGGCCCGTCGCGCAGCACCCACGCGTTGGTGCCGTCGAGGGTCATCGGGCCCGCGTTCGGGGCCAGCACCCGCGTCACATGTGGGCAGAGCGCCGTCGCCCCCGCTGCCACCGTCGTGCCCGCGGTCATCCCGCGTAGCCGGGGTCCCCGGGCAGCAGCAGGGAGGCCTGCTCCCCGCTCACCACGATCTGCGGCAGCACGGGCTTGATGTCACGCCGGGTCGCCGCGGCCAGCACCTCGGCGACGGTCGGGTACTCCGCGATCTCGGCAAGGGTGAACGCGGTGGGCGGCATCAGCGCCATCTCGCCGCTGGCCTTCTGCTCCAGCGCCGTCTCGGGCCGCACCCAGGTCACGTGGTCGGCCTCCCCTCCGACGTCGCGCGGGATCTGGCCGGCCGGCAGAGCGGCGACGAAGAACCGGGTGTCGAAGCGCTTGGGCTCCAGCTCCGGGGTGATCCAGTGCGCCCACGGCCGCAACAGGTCGGCCCGCACGACCAGGTCGCGACGGGCGAGCAGCTCTGCGAGTGAGACCGAACGGTCGAGCAGCGCCTGCCGTGCGTCCTCCCACTCGGGTGCGGAGACATCCACCACCGCGCCTTCGTCGGGGCCCGCCAGCAGAACCCCGCACTCCTCGAAGGTCTCCCGGACGGCCGCGCAGACCAGGGCCCGGGCCAGCGGCTCGTCGGCGCTGAGCACCTGCGCCCACTGACTCGCCGCGGGGCCGACCCAGCCCACCTCGATGTCGGCGTCGCGGGGATCGACCGACCCGCCGGGGAAGACGTACATGCCGGCGGCGAATGCCATCGAGGCAACCCGCCGGAGCAGGTAGGCCTCCACGCCGGACCTGCCGGCGGCACCCGGGCCGACATCGCGCAGCAGCACGACGGTCGAGGCGTGCCGTGGCACCGCGACAGCTCGGTCCCCACCTGCGGGGCGGCGGGCCAGTGCCGCCAGGGACGGGGGCACGTCGCGCGGGTCGGCCGTCATGGCCGGATCGTACGGCGACCGCCCGGCTAGCCGACCTCGACGATCAGCTCGATCTCGACGGGTGCGTCCAGCGGCAGCACGGCCACCCCGACGGCACTGCGGGCGTGCCGGCCGGCCGCGCCGAAGACCTGCCCGAGCAGCTCGCTGGCGCCGTTGACCACTCCCGGCTGACCGGTGAAACCCGGCGCGCTCGCGACGAAGCCGACCACCTTGACCACCCGGCGTACGCCGGCGAGCTCACCGCCCAGTTCGGCCTGGATGGCAGCCAGGGCGTTCACGGCGCAGAGGCGGGCGAGCCCGACGGCGTCCTGCTCGGTGACCTCGGCCCCCACCTTCCCCGACGCGGGCAGCCGGCCGTCGACCATCGGCAGCTGACCCGAGGTGTAGACCAGGTTGCCGGTGCGCACGGCCGGGACGTAGGCGGCCAGTGGCGGGACGACCGGAGGTAACGCGATGCCGAGCTCGGCCAGCCGCTCCTCCGGCGTGCTCACGGCTTGGGGCGCTTGAGGTAGGCGACCAGCTGCTCGGCGTTGGGGCCGGGCACCACTGCGACCAGCTCGTAGCCGTCCTCGCCCCAGTTGTCGAGGATCTGCTTGGTCGCGTGGACCAGCAACGGCACGGTGACGTACTCCCACTTCTGCATGCCGGCGAGCGTACCCAGCCGGCCGTCGCGGGCGCCGGGCTAGCGCACCGTCGCGGGCACCGGCTCGGTCGCGCGCTGGCGCAGCATCCGGCGCCGCTCCAGCTCGTTGAGCCCACCCCAGATGCCGTGCGGCTCCTCCACGGTCAGCGAGTACTCCAGGCACTCGTCGTGAACGGCGCAGCTCCCGCACAGCGCGCGGGCCGCCCCTTCGCGAGCGTCCTTCTCGTCCTTGCGCTCGAAGTGGCTGGGTGCGAAGAAGTGCACGGCGTTGCTCTCGCGACAGGCCGCCATTGACCGCCAAGCCGGCTCGCTGACCATCCCAACCCCGTTTCCTGTGGTTGTTTGCCCTAGGGAGTTCGCCCCGCTCGGGCGAACTCCTTCCCGCCGGCCCAACTTTCTCGGGCCCTGGGTAGCCTGGGCCCATGAGTGACTTCCCCGATGTCCGCCTGCACGTCGTGACCGGCAAGGGCGGCACCGGGAAGACGACGGTGGCAGCCGCGCTGGCGCTGGCGCTGGCCCGCGACCGGCGGCGCGTGCTGCTGCTGGAGGTCGAGGGCCGGCAGGGCATCGCGCAGCTCTTCGACGTACCGCCGCTGACCTACGCCGAGCGGCGGGTCGCCATCGGGCCCGGTGGCGGCGAGGTCTACGCGATGGCGGTGGACCCCGAGCCTGCGCTGCTGGACTACCTGGAGATCTACAACCTGAAGCGGGCCGGACGCGCACTCAAGCGGCTGGGCGCCATCGACTTCGCCACCACGATCGCCCCCGGCATGCGGGACGTCCTGCTCACCGGCAAGGCCAAGACGGCCGTCATCGAGAAGGGCCGGGACGGCCGGCCGTCCTGGGACGCCGTCGTGATGGACGCACCCCCGACCGGGCGGATCACCCGCTTCCTCAACGTCAGCGCGGAGGTCGCCGGGCTCGCCAAGGTCGGCCCGATCCGCAACCAGGCCGACGGCGTGATGGCCGTGCTCCGATCGCCGCAGACCGCCGTCCACCTGGTCACCGTGCTGGAGGAGATGCCGGTGCAGGAGACGATCGACGGGGTCGGTGAGCTCACCTCCGTTGACCTGCCGGTCGGGGCGGTCATCGTCAACATGACCCGGGCGCCACTGCTCGATGCGGCCGACCTCGCCGACGCGGCGAACGGGCAGCTCGACCGTGGGGAGCTGAGCCAGGGACTGAAGATCGCGGGGGTCGAGCCGACCGACGCCATGGTCGCCGCACTCGTCAGCGAGGCCGGCGAGCACGCCCGCCGCGTCGCGCTCGAGCGTCGTGAGCGCACCGAGCTGGCCGAGCTGGGCCGGCCGACGTACGAGCTGCCGATGCTGGCGGAGGCGGTCGACCTCGGCTGCCTCTACGAGCTGGCCGAGTCGCTGTGCCGGCAGGGCGCGGCATGAGTGCCCAGCGCGCCCGCACGGTCAGCCCGCCGCGCCTGGATCTCGACCACGTCCTGGACACCGAGCGGATCGTTGTCTGCTGCGGCTCCGGCGGGGTCGGGAAGACCACGACGGCCGCAGCGCTGGCGCTGCGGGCAGCCGAGCGCGGCCGGACGGTGGTTGTCCTCACCATCGACCCGGCCCGGCGGCTCGCCCAGTCGATGGGCCTGTCCGAGCTGGACAACACCCCGCGCCAGGTCGCCGGGGTCGACGGCACGGCCGGTGGCCGGCTCGACGCGATGATGCTGGACATGAAGCGCACGTTCGACGACATCGTGCTCGCGCATGCGGAGCCGGAACGGGCGAAAGCCATCCTCGCCAACCCGTTCTACCAGTCCCTGTCGTCGAGCTTCGCCGGCACCCAGGAGTACATGGCCATGGAGAAGCTCGGCCAGCTCCGGGCAGTCGGGACGTGGGACCTGATCGTGGTCGACACTCCGCCCAGCCGGTCCGCCCTGGACTTCCTCGACGCACCCCAGCGGCTGGGGAAGTTCCTCGACGGCCGGCTGATCCGGCTGCTGCTCGCCCCCGCCAAGGCCGGTGGCAAGGCCTACCTCAAGGTCGTCTCTGCTGGGGTCGGCGCCGTCACCTCGGTGATGACCAGGATCCTGGGCGGGCAGGTGCTTCGCGACGTGCAGACGTTCGTCAGCTCACTCGAGACGATGTTCGGCGGGTTCCGCGAACGGGCTGACGCGACGTACCAGCTGCTGAAGGCCCCCGGTACCTCCTTCGTCGTGGTCGCTGCACCCGAACGCGACGCCCTGCGCGAGGCGGCCTACTTCGTCGACCGACTCGCCGAGGAGTCGATGCCACTGGCCGGGCTCGTCGTCAACCGTGTGCACCGCAGCGCAGTGCCGCAGCTGACGACGGAGCGCAGCGTGGCGGCGGCGGAGTGGCTGGAGGAGCGCAGCGAGCACCCGCTGGCCTCCGCGGTGCTCCGGCTGCACGGGGACCGGGTGTCACTGGCCGCGCGCGAGCAGCGACTCGAGCAGCGCTTCAGCGGAGCGCATCCTCGGGTGCCCGTCCTGGAGGTCACAGCGCTCGCCGGCGACGTGCACGACCTCGAGGGCCTGCGCCAGGTCGGCGCGGACCTCGCCGCGGCAGAGCCGGTCAGCCTGCCGGCCTGATCTCCCCCGGCGGTCCGCCCCCTCGTCGGACCGCCGGGCCAGATCGGCTCTCGTGCTCGGGCTCCCGGTGCCAGCTAGCCGGCGACCTGGACGCCGCGGCCCCGGTGCTCACGCCGGGCGGTCTCCAGCAGGCGGCGCCACGACGTGACGTTCGGCCGGCGCCGGAGCAGGGCCCGGCGCTCGCGCTCGGTCATGCCTCCCCAGACGCCGAACTCGACCCGGTTGTCCAGCGCGTCGGCCAGGCACTCGATCCGGACCGGACAGCCCTGACAGACGATCTTGGCGCGGTTCTGGGCGGCCCCCTGGACGAACAGCTCGTCCGGGTCGGTGCTCCGGCAGGCCGCGGTGGCGGACCAGTCGTAGGTGAGGGTGTCGCTGTCGAGAGTGGGCTGGTGGCGGATGGGCAGCGCTTGCGCGGTAAGGGTCATCGTGCGGGCCTCAACTGGGTCGAGCCTTGGAGGCGAGCGCCGGCGCTTCGGTCGCCACCGGGCGGCCGGGGCCGCACAAGCAACGTACGAACAGGACCAGTCGGGCAACAGGCCCACTCGGAGCATCTTCGTCTGGTCCATTGGGACCACTCAGAATTGATCACGCCCCGGTCATCGACCGCCGGCGCCACCCGCAGATAGTCGATGCGGGTAGGAGCCGAGGTAGCCTTGAGACGCCCGAAGCCGACCCGCGACCCGCGGGCTGACCGGGCGTGCAGTCCGGGGCACCCCCGTCCCGGCCCGGCCCTCGGACAGAGGTAGTGGCCCCTCCCAGCCGTCAGTCGGCCAGCCCGGTGCTGTCCCGGGTCGGCCTCGCCGTCCTGGTCAGCGCGCTGGCCGGCGTGCTGGCGGCCGGGCTGCTGTTCCCCCTGGTCGGCGGGGTCGCGCTCGCCGCCCAGTCCAGCGCCGACTCCTTCGAGAGCCTCCCCAGCGAGCTGCAGGTTCCGCCGCTGGCTCAGCGCTCGCGGATCCTGGCCGCCGACGGCTCGCTGATGGCCAACCTGTTCCTCAACGAGGACCGGGTGGTGGTCCCGCTCGCCTCGGTCCCGTCGGTCATGCGTGACGCCATCGTCGGGATCGAGGACTCGCGCTTCTACGAGCACCACGGCGTCGACTACAAGGGCGCGCTGCGCGCCTTCGTGACCAACAGCCGGGCCGGCGAGGTCCGCCAGGGTGGCTCGACGCTGACCCAGCAGTACGTCAAGAACGTGCTCCTCGAGAAGGCCCAGAACGACAAGCAGCGCAGCGCCGCGGCGGCCCGGACCAACACGCGCAAGCTGCAGGAGGCGCGCTACGCGCTCGCTCTCGAACAGCGGATGACCAAGGACCAGATCCTCGAGAACTACCTCAACATCGCCCTGTTCGGCAACGGCGTGTACGGCGTGGGCACCGCCGCCCAGCACTACTTCAACAAGCCGGTCGACCAGCTCACCCTGCCGGAGGCCGCGACGCTCGCAGGCATCGTGCAGAACCCGTCGCTGTTCGACCCGGTCCGCCACCCGGACGCGACCCGGACCCGGCGCGACGTCGTGCTGGCCCGGATGCTGCAGCTCAACATGATCACCTCCGACCAGGAGTCGGCAGCCGCCGGAAGCCCGCTCGAGGTCCGGCTCTCCCCTGCGCGCAACGGTTGCGAAGGCTCGCCGGCGGCGTACTTCTGCGACTGGCTGGTCAGTTCTGTCCTGCACGACCCGGCACTTGGCGCCGCATTCGGCCAGAACCCGCAGGCGCGGCTCTTCCAGGGCGGCCTCACCATCCGTACGACGCTCGACCCCAAGGTGCAGAAGGCGGCGCAGGACGCCATCGACGGCACGGTCGGCCGGGCCAGCGAGTTCGGGACGGCCGTTGTCGTGATCGCACCCGGCACGGGCCAGGTCAAGGCGATGGCGCAGAACCGCGACTACGGCGACCCTCGGGACGCCAGGGACAAGACCCGCACCAAGGTCAACTACAGCGTCGGAGCCGGTGGGGGCGGGAGTGGGTTCCAGGCCGGCTCGACGTTCAAGGTCTTCACCCTCGCGACCGCGCTCAAGGAGGGAATCCCGCTGGGCCTGCGGCTGGACGCGCCGCCGCGCTACCGCTCGGCCACGCTCAACAACCCGAGCAGCGGCTACTACTCCAACGCGGAGGCGGGCGAGGGCGGGGTCTTCGATGTCCCGTCGGCGACCTGGAAGTCGGTGAACACCTACTACGTCCAGCTGGAGGAGCGCACCGGGGTTCTCGACGTCGCGCGGACCGCTTCAGACCTCGGCGTGCGCAGCCTCTTCGCCCCGAAGGCAGCCCCCATCACGGCCAAGGACGGCTCGTTCACCCTGGGCACCTCCGACGTGAGCCCGCTGGACATGGCCAACGCCTACGCGACGATCGCGGCCCACGGGATCCGCTGCGACCCACTGGCCATCGTGTCGGTCACCGACAGCCAGAACCGCCCGGTGGCCGTCCCCCCCGCGCAGTGCCGCCGGGTGTTGTCGGCCGGGATCGCCGACACGATCAGCTGGGTGCTCGCCGGCGTCATCACCCAGGGAACCGGCAACCCCAACGCCGACATCGGCCGCCCGGCCGCCGGCAAGACGGGTACGACGGAGGAGTTCCGCTCCGCCTGGTTCGACGGCTTCACCCCCGACCTGGCATCGGCCGTCTGGCTCGGGCACCCGGTGGCCCCCGCCAACAACCCGCTGCGTGGGGTCACCATCGCCGGCCGCAGCTGGACCCGCATCTTCGGTGGCGACCTGCCCGCCACCATCTGGAGCCGGACCATGCGGGGCGCGCTGGCCGGCACGCCGGAGACACAGTTCGCCCCGCCGGACCCGACGATCATCGCCGGCCTCGAGGAGCCGGTCCCCGACGTCCGCGGCCTCCCGGTCGACCAGGCGGCGGCCGCGCTGCAGGCAGCCGGTTTCGTCGTGCGGGTGGCCGCCGGACAGGCCCCCGCGGCCCCGATCGGTGCCGGCCTGGTCGCCTTCACCACGCCGTCGGGCGGGTCGACCTCGCAGCCCGGGACCACTGTCGTGATCACCGTGAGCAACGGCCAGGCGCCGCCGCCACCGCCACCGCCACCGCCACCCGTCGTGGTTCTGCCGCCTCCCACCGACGTGCCGGTCCCGCCTGTCCCGCCGCCGCCCGCGTCCGCGACGCCGACACCATCGCCGACACCGAGCAAGAGCCCACCGAAGCCCTGACCACGGCGCGGCGGGCAGTCGTTCGCTCCGTCCAGCTAGCCCGCGAGCTGTCGGCGCACCTCGCCCGCCACCCGTTTTCCGTCGGCCCGGCCGGCGACCTCCGGGGTGAGCACCTTCATCACCGCGCCCATCTGCTGCGGGTTGTCGGCACCGACGGTCCCGATGGCGGCACGCACCAGCTCGGCGAGCTCGTCGTCGGAGAGCTGGGCCGGCAGGTACCCGGCCAGCACCGCCCCTTCCGCCTCCTCGCGCTCGGCCCGGTCCGGTCGGCCGCCGCTCGCGAACGCGTCGGCCGCCTCCCGCCGCTTCTTGGCCTCGCGGGTGAGCACCTTGAGCACCTCGTCGTCGGACAGCTCGCGGGCGACCTTGCCGGCGACCTCCTCTGTGCTCAGTGCCGACAGCGCCATCCGGATCGTGGCCGTGCGCAGCTCGTCGCGGGACTTCATCGCGGCGGTCAGGTCGGTCTGCAGGCGGGACTTCAAAGCGCTCATGAGCCAGCAGCCTAAGTGGCACAGCCCCGGCCACCCCCTTGGCGGCCGCGCTGGCACGATGGGTTCATGCGTCCCACCGTTGCGGTCCCGGCCGGCCTCGCCCTGACCGCCGTCGGCGCGCTCGGCTACGCCGCCGGCATCGAGCGCACCTCCTACCGGCTGCGTCGTTTCGAGGTGCCGGTGCTCGCACCCGGGAGCGAGCCGCTACGGGTGCTGCACGTCTCCGACGTACACATGACGGCCGGCCAGGCCGGCAAGCGGGAGTGGGTACGCGAGCTGGCCCGCCTCAGCCCGGACCTCGTGGTGAGCACCGGGGACAACCTGGCCGGGACGGACGCGGTGCCCGCGATGCTCGAGGCCTACGAGCCGCTGTTCGCCTTCCCGGGTGCCTTCGTGCTGGGGTCCAACGACTACTACGCGCCGAAGCCGAAGAACCCGCTGAAGTACTTCTTCCCGGGCCACAAGCGGGTGCACGGCGACCCGCTGCCCTGGCGTGACCTGCGCGATGCCATGGCCGGGCGCGGCTGGCTCGACCTCACCAACCGGCGTACGACGGCGCGGGTCGACGGCCGGCTGATCGAGCTGGCAGGGCTGGACGACCCCCATCTCAAGCTGGACCGGTACGACGCGGTGGCCGGTCCGGTCGACGAAGCCGCCGACCTGCATCTGGCGCTGGTCCACGCACCGGAGCCGCGGGTGCTCGACCGGTTCGTCGCCGACGGCTTCGCGCTGGTGCTCTGCGGCCACACGCACGGCGGCCAGCTGCGGGTGCCCGGCTACGGCGCCCTGGTCACCAACTGTGGCATCGACCGGGCCAGGTCCCGCTGGCTGTCCCGGTACGACGCCGGCGGCCGCAGCGCGTGGCTGCATGTCTCGGCGGGACTCGGGACCTCGCCGTACGCGCCTGTGCGGTTCGCCTCACCCCCGGAGGCGACCCTGCTGACGCTGGTCGGCGGGCGACTCGGCGGGCGACCCGGCGACGGCCGCTAGACTCCCGGTCGTACCACTCGGGATGTGGCGCAGCTTGGTAGCGCGCTTCGTTCGGGACGAAGAGGCCGCAGGTTCAAATCCTGTCATCCCGACTTCTTGTCGATCATGGAGCCGCCGAGCGATGCCCAAGGCTTCGGGGCGACGCCGCTGGCTGTTCGCCGACCAGCTGGGGCCGCACTTCCTCGACAGCGACCAAGAGCCGGTGCTGCTCGTCGAGTCGCGGGCGGTGTTCCGGCGCCGGCGCTTCCACCGGCAGAAGGCCCACCTGGTGCTGTCCGCACTGCGCCATCGTGCGCGTGAGCTGGGCGACCGGGCCGTCTTCGTGCAGGCCGACACCTCCGCCGAGGCACTCGCCGGAGTCAGTGACCGGCTCGACGTGTGCGGCCCGACGTCGTACGCCGCGGACGCCTTCGTCCGTCGCCGGCCCGACGTGCAGGTGCTGGCCGAGCGCGGTTTCGCCACCACCCGCGAGGAGTTCGCCGGCTGGGCTAGCGGGCTGTGCGGTCATAACGGCTGTGCGGTCATAACGGCTGTGCGGTCATAACGGCTGTGCGGTCATAACGGCTGTGCGCTCATACGGGTGTCAACCTCGGCTCCCGGGGTCGGCTTCCACCCATACGGTGCTGTTTGCGACATTGGCCAGGGGGGACGGAGAAGACATGCTTCGCCAACTGCTGCTAGGGGCTGCGGCCGGTGCTGCCGGGACAACGGCGCTGAACGCGGCCACCTACGCCGACATGACCTACCGCGCCCGCCCGGCCAGCAGCACGCCGGAAGCGACCGTCTCCGAGATCGCCGAACGGGCCCATCTGGACGTCCCCGGCGAGGGCGAGGACAAGGAGAACCGGGTCAGTGCCCTGGCCGCCCTGTCCGGGATCTTCACCGGTGTCGCAATCGGCGCGGCGTACGGCGCGGCCCGCGCGCTCGGCCTGCGACCGCCGCTGTGGGCCGGCGTCCTGCTCACCTCCGCCGGCGCGCTAGCCGGCTCCAACGGCCCGATGACCTTGCTCGGTATCACCGACCCGCGCACCTGGAGCGCCGTCGACTGGGCCAGCGACCTCGTCCCGCACCTGGCCTACGGCGCCGCCACCGCAGCGACCTACGCAGCCGGCGAACGCTGACCCAGCGTGCCGACCCGGCGCTTCAGGCCGTGCGCAGCTCACCCAGCTCACGAGCGAGGGTGCGCATGCCGGCCAGCATCCGCGTCTTGACGGTGCCCAACGGCGACGACGTCAGCGAGGCGATCTCCCGCTGGGTGTAACCGCCGTAGTAGGCCAGGGTCAGCGCCTGCTGCTGCACATCCGAGAGCAGCGCCAGCGCGTCCCGCACCCGACGGCTCGCATCGGCGGCCGAAGCGTGCTCGGCCGGGCCCCGCCTGTCATCCGGCTCGGTCTCCAGCAGCGTGGCCGACGTCCGTCGTCGGCGGTGGTGCTCCTCGCGGCGGACCGCATCGACGGCCTTGTGGTGGGTCATGGTGAAGATCCAGCTGGCTGCCGACGCTCTGGCCGGGTCATAGCGACCGGCCTGTTGCCAGACGGCGAGGAACACCTCCTGCACCACGTCCTGCGTCACCTGGGAGTCGCCGGTGACCCGACGGGCGAGAGCGAGGCAGCGGGCGGCGTAGCGGTCATAGACCGTGGCCAGCGCCTGCGTACCGGAGCCGTCGGGGTCCGCGGCGATACGGGCCACCAGGTCGGCGTCGGTGGGTGACGTCGATGCCGCGGGCAGCGTGGACCCTCGGTTGAGCCGGGGGTCAGGGCGGAGCGTGGTCATGGCTTCCCTGGACTTCATCTCGTGCCTGCGGGCGAACGCTGTCTGCCGCCGTCGGCAGCGATATGCCCTGTCGACGGCGGAGCCAACCGCTCGAGCCTCTCACCGGTCCCGGCCGCGCGCTCAGCGGCGTCGGGCGAGTGGCAGAGTCTGCGGACGAAGCCCCCGACACAGGAGGACCGATGGACGCCGGCGCGCCGATGATCGGACTGCTCGGTGCGACCGGGTACACGGGTCGCCTGGTCGCGGCCGAGCTGGTGGCGCGGGGGGTCCCGCACCGGCTCGGCGGCCGCAGCGCCGACCGGCTCGCGGCCCTGCCCGCCTCGCCGCTGGCCGACACCGCTGTCGTGGACACCGGCGACCCGGGCGCGCTGCGCGCCTTCCTGGCCGGGCTGGACGCCGTGATCTCCTGTGTCGGCCCGTTCAGCAGCTACGGCCTGCCCGTGATGGAGGCGGTCGTCGAGAGTCGCACGCCTTATGTCGACTCCACGGGCGAGCCCGACTTCATCCGGAGGGTCTACGACCGGTATGCCGACGCCCCCTGCCCGCTGGTGCCGGCCTGTGGCTTCGACTACATCCCGGGTGACCTGGCCGTGGCCATCGCGATCGAGGAGCTGGGTACGCCGGCGACAGCCGTGGACGTCGGCTACGAGCTGACCGGCGGCGCCGTCTCCCGCGGCACGATGCTCAGCGCGCTCGGCGTGGTCGGGACGGCACACCTGTCCGGACGCCGGCTCCGCATCGAGTTCCCCGACGGCACCAGAACCGCCGTCGAGATCCCTTGGGGGGAGCAGGTCACCGTGCCCCGGCACGCCCCCGGTGCACGGGTCGCGAGCGGCATCGTCGTACCGCAGGCCGCCGCCAACGCGGTCTCCCTGATGGCCCCGCTGCTCTCGCTCAGCCGGCCGGTGCTGCCGCTGCTGGCGGCGGCCGTGCGGCCGCTGGTGGAGCGCCGGCCCGAAGGGCCCTCCGAGCAGGTGCGGGCAGCAGCACGGTTCCGGATCGTCGCGCGGGCCAGTGCAGGTGAGCGCAGTGCGCGGGTGCTCGTCGAGGGCGCCGACGTCTACGGGCTCACTGCCCGCTTCCTGGTGGAAGCGGCGCTGCGCGTGGCCGGCCCCGACGCGCCCACCGGCGCGCTCGCGCCCGCCCAGGTGCTCCCCCCGCGGGCCTTCCTCGACGCCACCGGCGGTCCGGACCTGCGCTGGCGGGTTCTCTAGGCTGGGTCGGGTGACTGCACCCGACTCCCGACCCCGGCCGGACTGGACCGACCGCTTCCGCGCGGCCCGCGTCTCGCTGCCTGACTGGGCCCGCGACGTGCCCGAGCGATGCCTCTACGTGAGCAACGCCACCGGGACGTTCGAGATCTACGCCTGGGACCGGGTCACGGGCTCGGTCCGGCAGGTGACCGACCGGTCCGACGGCACCTCGGTAGCCGCCATCGACCCGACGGGTCGTGACATCTGGTGGTTCGACGACACCGGCGGCGACGAGTTCGGCAGCTGGCTGCGCCAGCCCTTCTCCGGCGGTCCCGACGTGCCGGCCACGCCCGGCCTCGACGCGGCCTACCCCGCCGGGCTGGCGCTGGGCCGCGGCGTCGCCGTCGTCGGCTGCTCGACCGACTCCGGCACGTCGGTCTACGCCGTACGCCGGGACAGCGCGCCGAAGCTGCTCTACACCGGTGAGCAGGACGCCAACGTCGCCGGCCTGTCCTACGACGAGACTCTGGTCGCGATCATGCACAGCCAGCACGGCGACTCCCGGCACATGGCGGTCCGCGTGCTCCGGGTGGCCGACGGGTCCACGGTGGCCGACCTGTGGGACGGCCCGGGCAAGGGGCTCGAGGTCGTCGGCTTCGCGCCTGTGCCGACGGAGCGCCGGCTGCTGGTGGTGCACGAGCGGACCGACCAGCCACTGCCGCTGCTGTGGGACCCGGTCCCGGGGCTGGAGACCCCGATCGAGCTCGGCCTCGACGGCGACCTCTCCGCCGACTGGTACGCCGACGGCACCGCCCTGCTGATCCGTCAGGAGGGGCGGGGCCGCAGCGCGCTGCACCGCTATGACCTGGCCGACCGCTCGCTTGCCGCCCTGGGCACACCGAGCGGCACGGTAGGCGCTGCGACGGCTCGACCGGCGGGCGTCGTCGAGTTCGGCTGGTCGTCGTCGGCCGCGCCCCCGGAGGTCCGTGACGACGGCGGTCGCATCGTGCTGAGCCCACCGGGACCACGACCGCCGGCCGGGTACCCCGTCTCCGATGTCGACGTCGAGGGTCCCGGTGGCCGGGTGCACGGCCTGGTCACCATCCCGCCGGACGGGACGGCTCCCCACCCCGCCGTCTTCCGCCTGCACGGCGGTCCGACCTGGGCCGACAGCGACTCCTACGACGCCGACCGGGCCGCGTGGGTGGACGCCGGTTTCGCGGTGGTGCACGTCAACTACCGGGGCTCGACCGGCTACGGAGCCGCCTGGCGCGACGCCCTGGAGGGTCGACCCGGGCTGACCGAGCTCGAGGACGTCGAGGCGGTGCGCGTCCACCTGGTCGAAGCCGGCCTGCTCGACCCGGCCCGGCTGGTGCTCGCCGGCGGCTCGTGGGGGGGCTACCTCACCTTGCTCGGCCTGGGCACCCAGCCGACGGCCTGGGCAGCAGGCGTGGCAGCGGTGCCGGTGGCCGACTACGTGGCGGCGTACGACGACGAGATGGAACCGCTGCGGGCCTTCGACCGCGCCCTGTTCGGCGGCTCGCCCACGGAGGCCCCGGAGACCTACCGGCGCAGCTCGCCGATGACCTACATCGAGGCTGTGCGCGCGCCCGTCCTGGTGCTCGCCGGCGCCAACGACCCACGCTGCCCGATCCGGCAGATCGAGAACTACCTGCAGCGGCTGACCGACCTCGGCAAACCGCATGAGGTCTACCGCTTCGACTCCGGCCACGGCTCCCTCGTCGTCGAGGAGCGGATCCGGCAGATGGCCGCGATGCTCGACTTCGCCGGTCGGCACGTCAGCCGGTGAGCCCCGCCGGCAGCTCGGTTGCCGGCGGCTCGGGCGCCCGCGGCTCCGCCGCGACGAGCTCGGCGATCTGGGCGGTGTTGAGCGCCGCTCCCTTGCGCAGGTTGTCGCCGCAGACGAAGAGGTCCAGGGAGTGGGGGTCGTCCAGCGACTGACGGATCCGGCCCACCCAGGTGGGATCGGTGCCGACGACGTCGGCCGGCGTGGGGAAAGCGCCGGCCGCGGGGTCGTCGAGCAGCACGACGCCGGGCGCGTCGCTCAGCACCGCCTGCGCCTCGGTGGCGGAGACCGGCGCGCCGAAGGTGGCGTGCACCGCCAGTGAGTGGGTGGTGACGACCGGCACCCGCACACAGGTGACCGCCACCGGAAGGCCGGGCAGCCCGAGGATCTTGCGCGACTCGGCCCGCACCTTGAGCTCCTCCGAACTCCAGCCGTCGTCCTTCAGCGACCCGGCCCAGGGCACCACGTTGAGCGCCAGCGGGGCAGGGAACGGCCCGAGGTCCTCACCGACCACCCGGCGTACGTCGCCGGCCGCCGAGCCGAGCTCGCGCGAGCCGGCCACCTTCTCGAGCTGGCGGTGCAGGGTGTCGATGCCGGCCTGGCCGGCGCCGGAGGCAGCCTGGTAGGAGGCCACCACCAGCGACCGCAGCTCCCAGCGGGCATGCAGAGCCCCGAGCGCCACGATCATCGTCAGCGTCGTGCAGTTGGGGTTGGCGATGATCCCGCGCGGCCGGTTCCGCGCGGCGGCGGCGTTCACCTCCGGCACCACCAGCGGCACGTCGTCGTCCATGCGGAACGCGCCCGAGTTGTCGACCGCGACCGCGCCGCGCTCGACCGCCACCGGAGCCCACTGCGCAGACACCTCGTCCGGTACGTCGAACATCGCCACGTCGACACCGTCGAAGACCTCCGGCGCCAGCGCACGGACCTCGACGTCCTCGCCGCGCACCCGCAGCCGCCGGCCGGCGGAACGCGCTGAGGCGACGAGCCGGATCTCGCCCCACACGTCGTCCCGGGACGAGAGCAGGTCGAGCATCACGGTGCCCACGGCGCCGGTGGCGCCGACCACCGCCAGGGTGGGTCTGCGGGCGACGCTCACCGGCCGGTCCCGCCGTGGACCGTGGCCAGCTCGTCGGTGGCCCCGAGGTTGAAGGCGTCGTGCACGGCGGCCACCGCTGCCTGGACGTCGATGTCGCGGCAGACCACGGACACCCGGATCTCCGAGGTGGAGATGATCTCGACGTTGACGCCGGCGTCGGCCAGCGCGCCGAAGAAGGTGGCCGAGACCCCCGGGTGCGAGCGCATACCGGCGCCGATCAGCGAGACCTTGCCGATGTGGTCGTCGTAGAGCAGCGACTCGAACCCGATCTGGTCCTGCACCTTGTCGAGCGCCGCCACGGCCGTCGCGCCGTCGGACTTGGGCAGCGTGAAGGAGATGTCGGTGCGGCCGGTCGTCGCCGCGGAGATGTTCTGCACGATCATGTCGATGTTGATCTCGGCGTCGGCCAGCGTCCGGAAGATGGCGGCTGCCTCCCCGGGCTTGTCGGGCACGCCGACCACTGTCACCTTCGCCTCGCTCCGGTCGTGCGCGACGCCGGAGATGATGGCCTGCTCCACGAGCTCCTCCTTGGTGCGGTCCCGGACCCAGGTGCCCTCCCGGGAGACGAACGACGACCGCACATGCACCGGCATCCGGTGCCGCCGGGCGTACTCCACGCAGCGCAGCATCAACACCTTCGCCCCACAGGCGGCCAGCTCGAGCATCTCCTCGTAGGAGACGACGTCGAGCTTGCGCGCGTTGGGGACCAGTCGCGGGTCGGCGCTGTAGACCCCGTCGACATCGGTGTAGATCTCGCAGACGTCGGCGGTCAGCGCGGCGGCAAGCGCTACTGCCGTCGTGTCCGAGCCACCGCGGCCGAGGGTGGTGATGTCCTTGGTGTCCTGCGACACGCCCTGGAAGCCGGCCACGATGGCGATCGCGCCTGCGTCCAGCGCGCCGCGGATGCGGCCGGGGGTGACGTCGATGATGCGGGCTCGCCCGTGCGCCGAGGTGGTGATGACGCCGGCCTGGCTGCCGGTGAACGACAGCGCCTCGGCACCGAGGGAGGCGATGGCCATCGCCAGCAGCGCCATCGAGATCCGCTCCCCGGCGGTGAGCAGCATGTCGAGCTCGCGACCGGCCGGGAGCGGACTGACCTGCTCGGCCAGCTCGAGCAGCTCGTCGGTGGTGTCCCCCATCGCGGAGACCACGACCACGACGTCGTGACCGGCCCGCCGCGTGGCGACGATCCGCTCGGCAACCCGCTTGATCCGCTCGGCGTCGGCGACCGACGATCCGCCGTACTTCTGCACGACGAGTCCCACGCTGGGGCTCCTCCCCGTACTCGGCAGTGGCCTCCAGTCTACGGGCGGGCCTGGCGTGTCACGATGCCCGGATGAGAGTGTCCCGGCAGTCCTGGTGCGGCTGCATGCTGGGCGTCGGGCTGGCGCTCGCAGCCGTTGGCTGCACCAAGAACAGCGGCGGGGACCGCGGCAAGGCGACCGTCGCCCCTGCGGCCCGCGCCCTCGCGGACCGGGCCGGCAAGGCGGCGCAGGCGACCTACGCCGCCGAGTACGCGGTTTCCGGCCCCTCCATCGCCGCCGGCACCACTGCCAAGATCGCCGTTGTGGGAGCCGAGGGGTACCGCCTCGACGTGACGACCAACGGCACGACCTCGGTGCTGCTGCACGGGGCATCGGGCACCGCCTCCTGCCGGCTGGCCGGCGAAGCCAAGACCTGCTTCCAGGTCGCCGGCGCGGGTCAGCCCATCCCTGCCCTGTTCGACCCGGCCATCCAGCAGGTCTTCACCACCTACCTCGACCAGCTGAGCAGGCACCCCGACCAGTACGACGTCACCGAGGCAGGCGGGACGGCGCCCGTCGACGGCATCGCCGGCCAGTGCTTCGTCGTCGACCCGCGTCCCAAGGCGAGCGAGCCGGTCGTCGCCAAGGGCACGTACTGTCTCGCGCCCACCGGCCTGCCCACGTCGGTCAGCTTCGCGTCGGGCACGCTGGCGCTGTCCAAGCTCGAGGCGGCACCCGGCTCGCGCGATTTGGTGCCACCCGTGTCACCGACGCCACTGCCCAGCCCATCAGCAAGCTGAGCGCTGACGGCCCAGTGGCTGACGACCTGCCGGTCCTCTCCTTTCCTGACGCACAGGCCTGGGAAGGCTGGCTGACCGCGCAGCCCCCGGAGGCTCCGGGGGTGTGGATGAAGATCGCGAAGAAGGGGTCCGGCCGCTCGACCGTCACCTACTCCGAAGCCCTCGACGTCGCCCTGTGCCACGGCTGGATCGATGGCCAGAAGGGGTCGTTCGACGCGGCGTACTTCCTGCAGCGGTTCACGCCACGGCGCGCCCGCAGCCGGTGGTCGAAGGTCAACGTCGAGCGGGTCGGCCACCTGACTGCGGCCGGGCGGATGGCAGCGGCCGGCCTGCGCCAGGTGGAGCTGGCCCGGGCCGACGGGCGGTGGGAGGCGGCGTACGCCGGACAGCGCAGCGCCACGGTGCCCCCCGACCTCGCCGCTGCGCTGGCCGCCGACAGCGCGGCCCAGACGGCGTTCGACGCGCTGACCGGCGCCGACCGCTACTCGATCCTCTACCGCGTCGGCGAAGCCAAGCGGCCGGTCACCCGGGCGGCGCGGATCGAGAAGTACGTCGCCGCGCTGGCCCAGGGACAGCCAATCCGCCGCTAGCCGGGGTCAGCCGAACAGGCCGCTCGGGAGGTACGGCGTCAGCGGGCCGAGCCTGCCACGCACGCAGCGGGACGGTCCTGCCGAGAGCGGAAGCCGGGCCGACAGGCAGACGTCGATCGCCCACTGCTGGTCGGCGGTCAACCACTCGACGGTCAGCTGCGGGTCGGTCGCCTCGCCCAGGGCAGCCCAGAGCAGCCGCTGAGCGATGGCCGGCGAGTCCGCTCCGACCGGGCAGACGTAGCCACTGCTCACCAGCCCGAAGCCCTGCCCGGCAGGCTCGTCGACCACGAGCAGGCGGGCGCCGCGCTCGATGAGGAAGCCGACGTCGGGCCCGAGCGGCGCCCCGCGCAGCCGGGTCGTCACCGCGTCGACCAGATCCGCGTCGGTGGCGAGATCACCGTCGCGAACGGCGAGCCCGGCGGGAACCAGCGACCGGTCGAGCGGGCCCTTCGCGGCGTACGCCGGGTGCAGCGCGAAGCCGGCGGCTGCGTACCGGCACAGCGCCTTCGGGTCCGGTGAGGCCATGATCTCGGCGCCGGAGCACCCATCGGCGTAGCTCAGTGCGGCCGTCATCAGCCGGCGGCCGATGCCCGCGGCCTGCCGGTCGGAGGCGACGGCGAGCAGGCTGAGGAACCAGAAGTCGGCTCGGCGCAGGGCGAGCGCCACCCCGACGATCACATCGCCGTCGGCAGCGACCCAGCAGCCGCCTGGGTCGGTGGCGAGCAGGTGACGCAGCCGGGCCTCGCCGCGGGCCACGCGCGCCGGCGGCTGCTGCGGCTCGGCCGGCTCGCCTTCGTAGCGCGCAGCCATCGCACTCAGGCTGGCGTAGGCCATCGCCTGCGCGGCTGGCACGTCGGCGTCCGTAAGCGGTCTGACGACCGGCTCAGACATCGAGCAACCGGCGCCCTTCGAAGGCACGGCCGAGGGTGACCTCGTCGGCGTACTCCAGGTCGCCGCCCACCGGCAGCCCGCTGGCCAGGCGGGTGACCCGCAGGCCCATCGGCTTCACCAGCCGGGCCAGGTAGGTCGCTGTCGCCTCCCCCTCGAGGTTGGGGTCGGTGGCCAGAATCAGCTCGGTGACCGCGCCGTCGGCGAGGCGCACCATCAGCTCCCGCACCCGCAGGTCGTCGGGGCCGACCCCTTCGATCGGGCTGATCGCGCCACCCAGGATGTGGTAGCGGCCGCGGAACTCCCTCGTCTTCTCGATGGCGACGACGTCCTTGGGCTCCTCGACCACACAGATCACCGCGAGGTCGCGGCGCGGGTCGCGGCAGATCCGGCACTCCGCTGCCTCCGCGACGTTGCCGCAGATCGTGCAGAACCGGACCTTGTCCTTCACCTCGGCCAGCACGGCGGCTAGCCGGCGGACGTCGGCCTGGTCGGCGGCGAGCAGGTGGAAGGCGATGCGCTGCGCGCTCTTCGGCCCGACGCCCGGCAGCCGGCCGAGCTCGTCGATCAGGTCCTGGACGGCGCCCTCGTACACCGGGGGCTAGCCGAGCCCCGGGAGACCGCCGAGGCCGCCGGCCAGTGGTCCCATCTTCTCGGCCTGCATCTCGGAGGCGGCCCGGGTGGCAGCGCGGACGGCTGCGACGACGAGGTCGGCGAGGGTCTCCACGTCGTCCGGGTCGACCGCCTCCGGGTCGATCTGCAGGCTCACCAGCTCGCCTCCGCCGGTCACGGTGGCCGTCACCAGGCCGCCGCCGGCGGTGCCGGTCACCTCGGTCTGCGCCAGCTCCTCCTGGGCAGCGACCAGCTGCTGCTGCATCTTCTGCGCCTGCTTCATCAGCTGCGCCATGTTGGGCTGGCCACCGGGCTTCACGGCTGCACTCCTTCTCCTCGGCTCGCGACGACGAGCGTACGGCGCAGGTCCGCCGGTTTCGCTGCCGGGCGCGCCAGGACGGCCGGGTTCAGCCGGCGTCGAGCTCGCCGATGACGCGGGCGCCGAGGCCGCTCTGGATGAGCGCGAGCGCGCTCTCCTCACCCGAGAGCCGCCGGCCCTCCGCCGGCTCGTCCTCGTGCGCCGGTTCGTCGCCGGGGGCGAACCCTTCGCTCGTCGCGGCCCGGCCGGACGCCGCGCGCTCGGCGCTGCCCGAGGTGGCGGCGGCGCCATCCACGACACAGTCCACCTGCCACTGGACACCCAGCACCTCCTTGAGGGCCTCGCACAGGACAGCTGTGTTCTCGGGTCCGGCGAACTGCCTCGCCAGCGTCGCGTGCTGGAAGGACAGCGTCATCGACCGGCCCTTCACCTCACTGACCTGGGCGTCCTGCAGCAGCGCCCGCGCAGTCCGTCGGCGCGCCTTCACGGCATCGAGGACGTCGGCCCAGACCCGGCGTACGGCGGCGGCGTCGAGCGGGCCGCCGGCAGCCTCCTCGACGGCTGACACCGGGGTCAGCGACTCGTCAGGCACCGGCGGCTCGCTGCGGGGGGGTTCGTCGCGGGGGGGTTCGTCGCGGGGGGGTTCGTC
>JALYXH010000140.1 GCA_030947185.1 Actinomycetota bacterium
CAAGCCGTTGGCGAGTCCCGGGCCGAGGTGCAGCAGCGTCAGCGCCGGGCGCCCGGTCATCCGGCCGTAGCCGTCGGCGGCACCGGTGCAGACACCCTCGAACAGCCCGAGCACCGATCTGATCCCCGGCACCGCGTCCAGGGCTTCGACGAGCGGCATCTCCGTCGTACCCGGGTTGGCCAGGCACAGGTCGACACCAGCGTCCACCGCCGTCCGCAGCAAGGCCTCCGCACCGTTCACGCCGCCGCCTTTCCCGCGCTCCGGTCAGTCGGCGGCGAGCCTATGCCCGTGCCCGGATGGTCGCGTGCGTCCCTTTCGTGCCCTAGGGTCGGCCGAGTCCCTGGGCAGAGGAGCCGAGATGGTGCGGAACCGAATCATCCCTGTTGCCGCAGTCACGGCGCTGCTCGCCGCAGCACTCGCCAGCGCAGCAACGCCGGCTGCCGCCAGTCCGGCATGCGACGCCGCGAAGCCGCTCGTCGCCGTTCCGGGCGCCGAACAGCAGGACAAGACCTGCCTGGAGAACATGCAGACGCCTGCGCTCTCGCTCGCCGGGCGCACCGACCCCAGCGACTGGGCCGGCCTCAACTCGGTCAGGAGCACCAACCCGCAAACGGCCACCCCGGGCATGCAGATCGACGGCTTCTTTCCTGACACCTCCACGACCAACACCGAGTTCAAAAAGAACCACGACTCGCAGTTCGTCATCCGGCTGCCGGACAACTGGAACGGCAAGCTGGTGATCACCGGGGCACCCGGCGTGCGCAAGCAGTTCGCCAACGACTACCTGATCAGCGACTACGTGCTGTCAAAGGGCTACGCCTACGCAGCCACCGACAAGGGCAACACCGGTACCGCATTCTACGAGAACGGCGACAGGAGTGGCCCTGGCGAGGCGATCCTGGAGTGGCACGACCGGGTCGCTGAGCTGACCCGGGCCGCCAAGACGGTCGTCGCCCAGCGCTACGGCTCGGCGCCAGCGAAGACCTACATGACAGGCATCTCCAACGGCGGCTACCTGACCCGGTTCGCGTTGGAGAACCACGCCGACCTCTACGACGGCGGAGTCGACTGGGAGGGCACGCTCTTCCTGGCCGACGGTCCCAACCTGCTCACCTTCCTGCCGCCGGCGATCAAGAACTACCCGGCGTACAAGAGCTTGCTGAGCACGCCGGCGCAGAAGCAGGCAGCACACGACGCCATCATCAACGACGCCAAGATGGCTCCCGGCTCGGAGTTCCTCTGGGACTTCCACTACCTCTACTACTGGGATCTCACCCAGCGCGTCTACCGGGAGTCGCTCGACCCGACCTACGACGGTGACAAGAAGGCCGGTACGCCGTTCTGCCAGTCACCGGGGATGCCGGACACCACGACCGCATGCGACACCTTTTACGACTACCAGGCGCGGGTGCTGGCCCATCCGGAGCTGAAGACGGCCATCCAGAAGGTCTCGCTCACCGGGAACATCGGCAAGCCGATGCTCACGCTGCACGGCACCCTCGACACTTTGTTGCCGATCCGCGCCGATTCCGATGTCTACGTCCCCATGATCAACGCGGCCGGCAGGGGCGCGATGCATCGCTACTACGTGATCGACAAGGGGAACCACGTCGACTCCCTCGCCGACGTCTTTCCGAGCCAGACCAGACCGATACTGCCGTGCTACCGGAACGCCTTCGACGCGATGACGGCCTGGGTGGAGACCGGCGCTGCACCGCCGCCGAGCGGGGTGGTGCCGGCGACCGGCATCGGCACGCTTGGCGGACCCGACCTGGCCAACACCTGTGCGCTGCCTGCCCGGCCGGCGCCCGCTGTCACCTCGTCGGCTCCTGGTCCGGCCGCCGCCGGCGCATCGCCGACCGCGACGAGCAACGGGCGATCGCTCGCCGCGACGGGGACCAGCCCGGCACTGCCCATTGCCGCGCTGCTGCTGTTGAGTCTGAGCGGCCTGATGATCCGCCGGCGAGCCGTCAGCCGCTGAGCCCACGGGAGACCAGCCGACCGTCTTGGTAGACAGCAGCGACATTCCCGGCCAGTGAGCCGACGTCGAGCGGGTCGCCGTCGACCACGACCAGGTCGGCCCGCTTGCCCGGCTCGATCGTGCCGAGCTCGTCGGCTACGCCTAGCAGCTCCGCCGCCGAGGACGTCGTGGCCACCAGGGCGTCCGTCGCCGTCATCCCGCCCGCCACCATCAGGGCCAGCTCGTGCAGGTTGTTCCCGTGCGGGCTGACACCGCTGTCTGTCCCCATGGCGATCCGAACCCCCGCATCGACAGCGCGGGCGAAGGAGTCCCGGTGGATATCGATGACATCCGCCGCCTTGCGGGCGGAGGCGGCCGGCACCGGTACGCCGGCAGCCACCGCGTCCAGGACCGCCTGCGGCGCCACCAGCGTCGGCACCAGCCAGGTGCCCCGCTCGAGCATCAAGCCGATGGCCTCGTCATCGAGGAAGATGCCGTGCTCGATCGACCGGATGCCGGCCCGCACCGCGTTCTTGATCCCGTCGGTCGCCTGCGCGTGCGCCATCACCCACAGCCCGGCAGCGGCCGCCTCGGCGACGAGGACGTCCAGCTCATCCGGGCGGAAGTGCGCGTGGCGGGGGTCGTCGCGGGCGGACAACACCCCGCCCGACGTACAGACCTTGATCACGTCGGCGCCGGCGCGGACCAGCTCGCGGACCTTGCGTCGTATCTCCTCCGGCCCGTCGACGACGCCGGCCGGACGGCCGGGGTGGCCGACCATCAGCGGCAGCCGCGCACCGGAGGGCTGCCAGTCGTCGACATGGCCGCCGGTCTGGCTCAGCGCTGTCACCGAGATGGACAGCCGCGGCCCGCGGATGAGGCCGGTGGCGACCGCCTCCTTCACGCCCAGGTCTGCGCCCCCGGCATCGCGCACGGAGGTGATGCCGACGTCGAGCGTGCGGGCGAGGTTCTGCGCGGCGACGAAGAACTGGTAGGAGAACGGCTGCTGCACGAGCTCGAAGACGTTCATCGCCGAGACCATCACGTGGGTGTGGCAGTCGAACAGCCCCGGCAGCAGCGCCTTCCCACGTACGTCGACGCTCTCGTCACCGTCGAGCCCGCTGCCGACGGCGACGAAGCGGCCGTCCTCGATGACCACGTCGGCCTCGGCGAGGGGCGCCCCGGTCCCGTCGAAGACCCGGCCGCCGGACAACACGATGCGCGTCATGGCCGCCTCCTTCCCCAGCCGCGGCGAGCAACGCCGGCGACGCTGCGGTGATCCGGACCGGATTGGTGGGCACGATGCGCGGATGAGCCCTGCGCACGCCTTGGTGGTGGCCGGAGCCGGCCTGGTCGCCGGCGCCGTCAACGCCGTGGCCGGGGGCGGCACGCTGGTCACGTTCCCGGCCCTGCTGGCGGTCGGGAACAGCGCGCTCGTCGCCAACATCACCAGCAGCGTCGGGCTGATCACCGGCTACCTGGGCGGCTCAATCGCCTACCGGGAGGAGCTGGCCGGGCAGCGGCACCGCGTGCGCGCCCTGGGCGTCGTGAGCGTCCTGGGTGGTGCGGTGGGTGCCGTGGTCCTGCTGGTCACTCCCACCAGCGCGTTCCGCGGCATCGTGCCGTTCTTGATCCTGGCGTCCTGCCTGCTGCTGCTGGCCCAGCCGAGGCTGGCCGCCGCAGTGGCCCGTCGCCGCGATGCGGCCGAAGAGCCGGAGGAGGCGTCCGACTCGGACGTCGGCTGGCCGCTGCGGCTGCTGGTGTTCCTCGGCGCCGTCTACGGGTCCTACTTCGGCGCCGGCCTGGGCGTGGTGCTGCTCGGGGTCTTCGGCATCCTGCTCGCGGACAACCTGCAGCGGCTCAACGCGCTGAAGGGGCTGCTCTCGCTCGTCATCAACGTCGTCGGCGTGGCCATCTTCCTGCTGTCCGCGCGGGTGGCCTGGGCCGACGCCGGCATCCTGGCGGTGACCGCGTACGCCGGTGGCCTGCTCGGCGTGCGGCTGGCTCGGCGGCTCAAGCCCGCCGTCCTGCGCTACGGCGTCGTCGTCCTGGGCGTCGCGGTCGCGACGAAGCTGCTGATCAGCAGCTGACCTCAGCCAGCGAGGTGGCGGGACCACCAGTCGAGGATCGCCTCGAACCGAGCCACCCGGTGGCTGGGCAGGCCGGACCTGGACAGCTCGTGGCCCTCGCCGGGAAACAGCAGCAGCTCGCTCTCGACCCCCCTGGCCTGAAGGGCCACGAACAGCCGCTGGGCCTGCTCGACCGGGCAGCGCCAGTCCTGCTCGGAGTGGATGATCAGCATCGGCGCGGTGATCCCGTCGGCGATCGACAGCGGTGACTGCCGGGTCACCGCCGCGGGATCGTCGCCGGCGTAGGACGCGGTGAAGAACCAGCCGATGTCCGACGAGCCGGTGAAGCTGTCCCAGGCGTTGAGGGCACGCTCGCTGATCGCCGCGCGGAAGCGGTCGGTGGACCCGGCCAGCCACGTCGTCATCAGCCCGCCGTACGAGCCGCCCATCACCCCGACCCGGTCGACGTCCAGGTCGGGCCGGGTGAGCGCGGCATCGAGCAGCGCCAGCAGGTCGGCGGCGTCGACGGTGCCGATGCCCCCGACGACGGCGCGGCCGTGGGCCTGGCCGTAGCCGGCCGAGCCACGCGGGTTCCCCAACACGACGGCGTAGCCGGCAGCGGCGTACACCTGCGCCTCGTCGAACAGGCCGAAGCCGAACTGGGTGTGCGGACCACCGTGGATCACCAGCAGCACCGGGTGCGGCCCGTCGCCGGCCGGGCGCACCAGCCAACCGGCCACCGGGGAGCCGTCCGCGGAGGTCGCCACGAGCGGTTCGAGGCCGCGCACCTCGGCTCCGGCGGCCAGTGGCGCACCCACGTCGGTGACGGTCCGCTCCCCCGCGTCTTCCACGACGACCACCTCGCCGGCGGACGTGGCGGTGGCGACCACAGCCGCGATGACACCGCCTGCCGCGTCGAAGCCACGTACTTGCCGGTCGCCAGAGACCACTGTGACGGGGTCGCCGTCAGCGGGGACGCGCAGCAGGTCGACGGCCCCTTGCCGGAGGACCGCTGCGAGCACACCGTCGGCGTACGGGCGCAGGGGCTGGTCGTCCAGGTCGTACTGCTCGCTGTCGGTCAGCCGCCGCGCGGGTCCGGAGCCATCCGCCGGGACCGCCCAGAGCCCGGTCGTACGGCCCGCGAAGTCGAGGCTCCCCGACGCGCCGAAGTAGACCGTCTGCCCGTCCGGGGAGTACGCCGGGGCGGACACCTGTGTCGTCGTGTCGGTCAGGCGCCGCAGCTCGCCGCCCCGGCGGTCGACCAGGTAGACGTCGCTGGCGAGGTCGTCGTGGCGGGTGTCGTGCCGGGCCGAGACGACCGCGATGGTGGCGCCGTCCGGGCTCCAGGTCGGGTCGGTGACGTCGTAGTCGCCGCTGGTGAGTGCGATCGGCTCCGGCTGCTCCGCAAGCGTGTCGACCGTGAAGAGCTGCATCCGCCGGTCGTTCGTGAAGCCCACGCCGTCGAGCCGGTACTGGCGGGTGGTGATCCGGCGCGGGGGCTCCTTCTCGGCGGAGCGGTCCGGGTCGGTCCCGTAGCGACCGGGCTCCGGCACCCGGGCGAGGTAGCCGATCGCTGCGGAGTCCGGCCGCCACTCGAAAGACTCCACGCCCAGCGCGTGCTCGGCGACCCGGCGCGGCTCACCGCCGTCGCTGGCCATCACGTGCAGCTGGCTCTTGCCCTCCCGCTCCGCACGCAGGAAAGCCAGCCAGCGGCCGTCCGGGCTGAAGCGTGGCCGGCTGTCGGCGTACCCGTGCGTGAAGGGCCGGGCCGGTCGCGAGCCGTCGGTCGGTACGACGTAGACCTCACCGCGGTAGGCGTCGTCGTCGAGGTCGGCACGGCTCAGGGCGAAGGCGACGAGCCTGCCGTCCGGGCTCACGCTGGGATGCGACGGGATGCGGATCAGGGCGATGTCGGTCGGGCGCATCGCCACACGCTATCGAGCCGGTAGGACCGCCGGCGCCGCCCAGGACGAGGGTTACCCCAGCGCGTCCGCGATCCCCGCGGTGGCCAGACCGGACCAGGCGTCGGCCGGGTGGTGGGCCAGGACGAGCAGGTCACGAAGCTCGCCGGTGCGGTCACGCACCTGGCTGCGCAGCATCGCCTCCGGCTCGAAACCGATCGCCTGGAACATGCCGGCGGCGGCCGTCTGGTCGGCGACCACCTCAACGACGATCTTGGACAGGCCGAGCTCGAGGGCGTCGAGCAGGCCGCGGCGGGCCAGGTCGCGCCCGAGCCCCTTGCCGCGCTGGTCGGCGTCGACGACCAGCCGCAGACCGCCCACGTGGCTCGACCAGCCGACGCCGGGGATCACGGCGACGTAGCCGACGACGGTGCCCTCCTCGCACGCGACAGCCCGGCGCCCACGCGTGTCGCGGGTCCAGGCCCGGACCGCGTCGGGGTCCAGGACGTCCTCTTTGAAGAACGTCCGGTCGCCTTCGGGCACGCGCTGGAAGAAGGCCTGCACCTGCGCTTCGTCGGCATCGCCGATCGGCATGATCTGAGCCATCAGGTCCTGTCCTCGACTCGTAGGGCTAGGTGTTCAGGCCCGCGCCGGCGCGAGCTCGTCGCTGTGCGCCTTGATCCACTCGATGATCGTCGGGATGGTCACCTTGGCCGCCGTCCGGCCGGCAACCAGGCCCACGTGCCCGGCCTTGAGCCGTAGCTCCTCGGCCTGCTCCGAGCCGACCAGCGCCGTCAGCTTCTCGGCCGCGGCGACCGGCACGATGTGGTCCTTCTCCGCGATGATGTTGATGAACGGGCAGGTGATCGACTTCAGCGAGATCTTCTTGCCGTTCATGGTCAGCTTGTCATTGATGAAGCCGTTGTCCTTGATGAGCATCTGCGCCGTCTGCTTGAACGTCGCGCCCGGGAATGGCACGTGGTCGCGGGCCCACTGGCCCATCGCCTGGTAGCCCTCCATGTACTCGTCGTTCCAGAGGTTCTCCCACATGTTCGCGTACGACGCGATGTCGCTGGTCGGCTTGACCACCCGGAAGCCGTTGCGGATCGCGTCCGGCGGCACGTTTCCCGAGTCGTCGATCATGTCCTCGGGGCTGATCCGGCCGCTGCGCACCAGGTCGGTGGTGAGGCCCATCTGGGTGAAGTCGGTGGGGGTGGCCATGGCCATGAAGTTGCGGATAGGGAGGTCGGGGTCGGCCGCCGCCATCAACAGCGACAGCACGCCGCCGTAGCAGTAGCCCAGAACCGTGACGTCGTCGCTGCCGGCGTCACGGCAGGTCTCGCGCACCATCCGCGGGAGGTACTCGGTGGTGTAGGTCTCGAGGGTGTTCTCGGAGTCGGCCTCGTCGGCGACCCCCCACTCGGCGAGGTAGACGTCGAGCCCGGCCTTCATCAGCGTCTCGACGAAGCTGTTCCCGGGGAACAGGTCCAGCACGTAGCTGCGGCTCACCAGGCTCATCACGATCAGCACGGGTGGGTGGTAGCGCACCGTGGCATCGACCGAGTCGCTGCGGTAGTGCCAAAGCTCGGCCTTGTCCCGCTTCCAGACGACGTCCTTAGGCGTCCGGCCGACCTGGGGGCGGTCCACCCCGCCGACGTACTTGAGCCCGTTGCGCGCCCGGCGGGCGTTGCGCTCGACGTCCGACCGGATCCGGCTCAGCATCTCGTTGGGGCTGAGCAGGCGCGGGCCTGGCAGGGTTGGCAGCGACGGCATCGCTCTCCTCCTCGGAGATGTCCTCGATCTGGCGGGAGATGTGTCGGAGCCGGCGCTCCAGGCCGGCGATCTGCTCGTTGAGCCGGCGCATGTCGCTGCCGGCAGGCAGGTTGACCAGATGCAGCGCTCGCCGCGTCGCCTGCTCGGTTCGCCGGCGAAGCTCGGCCTGCACCTGGGCGCTCGTCGACAGCGCTCCGGCAAAGGTCTCGGTCTGCACGAACTCCTCGAGCCGGCTGCCGACCGCCCGCTCGACGGTGTCGAACACGCGCCGCCAGGTCGGCTTGCTCGCCATGTCCCTCCCACCTCGCGGCGCAACTCTTCCAGAGGTTGCTGTCCCCGGCGTCGATGTCCAGCAACGCCTGTTGCCGTGACGGTAGTCCCCTGCCGGCATCACTCGGGTGCAGCCCGGTTGGACAGGTGTGCTCAGCGCAGCAGCTCGCGGAGATCGGCACAGATCTCCGCCACGGCGGCCCGGGCCGACGGCACCAGTGGGCCCATCCCGAAGAAGCCGTGGATCTGCCCGTCGTAGCGACGGTGCACGACGCGTACGCCGGCCGCGCGCAGCCGCTCGGCGTAGGCGTCGCCCTCGTCCCGGAGCGGGTCGTACTGCGCCGTGGCGACCACCGCTGGCGGCAGCCCGGCCAGGTCGGCCACCAGCGGGGACAGGCGAGGGTCAGCCCAGGTCGACTCGTCCGGGGCGTAGTGCTCAAGGAACCAGCGCATGGTGGCTGCTTCGAGGTAGTAGCCGGTCCCGTTCTCCTGAATCGACGGGAAGGACAGCGTCGCGTCGGTCACCGGGTAGACCAGCGCCTGGGCGGCGACCGGGGGCCCGCCCGCCTCCATCGCCAGCCGCGCGACCACCGTCGCCAGGTTCGCCCCTGCGCTGTCACCGGCCACGGCCAGTCGATCCGGCCGGACGCCGAGCCGCGCCGCGTTGGCCGCGACCCACGCAAGCGCCGCGACACCGTCGTCCACGGCGGCAGGGAAGCGGTGCTCGGGGGCCAGCCGGTAGCCGACGCTGACCACCACTGCTGCCACCTCGGCGCAGAGCGTCCGGCAGACAGCGTCGTGGGTGTCGAGGTCGCCGACCACCCAGCCGCCGCCGTGGAAGAACACGATCGCGGGCCGGCCGCCGCCAGGCCCGCCCGTCGGCGAATAAACCCGCAGCGGCACCTCGCCGGCGGGCCCGGCCGCCTCCATGTCGACCACCCGGCCGACCGCCGGGGGCGGTCCCGAGCGGCCGCGCCTCGCCTCGACCACCGCGCGGTAGTCCGCCCGGGCCTCGTCGACCGGTTGCGCCCACATCGGCGGGGCGCCCGAGGCAGCCAACGTGTCGAGGAGCTGGCGCACCAGCGGGTCGACCGGCACCGGGACTCCCTTCGGTTGGCGGAAGTCGGTCAGTGGTAGGCAGCACCGTATGCCGCGCGTTGGTCTGGTCCTCGGTGCCGGTGGTGTCGCCGGACAGGCCTACCACCTGGGAGTGCTGAGCGCGCTGACCGAGGCCACCGGCTGGGACCCCCGTGACGTCGCCCTCGTCGTCGGTACCTCGGCGGGCTCGGTGACCGGCGCGCTGCTGCGGGCCGGTCTCAGCGTCGAGGACCAGGCCGCCCGGGCAATGGGGCGGCGCCCGTCGGCGGCCGGGCGCGACCTGGTCGAGCGGCTGGGCCCGCGGCCTCCGACACCAGGACCCGGCCAGGCCGACCTGCCGCCCGGGCCCTCAGCAGGACTCGGTGGCGGCGTGCTGCGCTCGGTCCTCGCCCGGCCCTGGGACGCCCGGGCCGGCACGCTCCTGGCGGCTGCGCTGCCGCGCGGTCGCACCTCCAACAAGCCGCTGATGGCCGGGCTGGACCGGCTCTACGGCGACCGCTGGCCCAACCGCCCGCTGTGGCTGCCCGCCGTACGGCTGGCCAACGGGGCCCGGGTCGTGTTCGGCAACGACGGCGGCCGGCGGCCGCGGGTGGCCGAAGCTGTCGCCGCGTCCTGCGCGATCCCCGGCTACTTCGCTCCGGTGTCGATCGAGGGCGTCGACTACGTCGACGGCGGTGCCCACTCGCCGTCCAACCTCGATCTGCTCGCCGGCGAGGGCCTTGACCTCGTGGTGGTCAGCTCGCCGATGTCGATCTCCAGTGGGGCGCTGCGCCCGCGGCTGGACGCACCGGTGCGACTGCAGTTCCGCCGCTACCTGTCCCGCGAGGCCGCTAAGGTGACCCGAGCCGGCACTCCTGTCGTGTCCTTCCAGCCCAACGCCGCCGACCTCGACGTCCTCGGGTTCAACGCGATGGACCCACGTCGAAGTCGTGCGGTGCTGGAGCGGGTGCGCGAGACGACGCGGCAGCGACTGGCCGAACCGGCCCTGCGGCAGGCCCTCGCGGCGCTGTCCGGCTGACCGCGAGCAAGGCCGCACCACCGTTCCGGATGCCCACCGGGAACCGCCCGAGGAGAACGCATGCAGCGCATGAGCCCACAGGACGCGTCCTTCCTGCACATCGAGGACGACGTCAACCACATGCACATCGGCTCGGTGGTGATCTTCGAGGGGCCACCCCCGGCGTACGACGAGCTCTGCCGGCACATCACCGGGAAGCTGCCGCTGGTCCCCCGTTACCGGCAGAAGGTGCGTTTCGTCCCGCTCGAGCTCGGCCGTCCGGTCTGGGTCGACGACAAGCACTTCAACCTGGGGTACCACCTGCGCCAGACGGCGCTGGGTCACCCGGGAGGCGACGAGCAGTTGCGCACCCTGGTCGGGCGGGTCATGTCGCAGCAGCTCGACCGGAACAAGCCGCTGTGGGAGATGTGGATCGTCGAAGGCCTCGAGGACGACCACTGGGCGCTCATCTCCAAGCTGCACCACAGCATGGTCGACGGGGTCTCGGCGACCGACCTGCTCACCGTGCTGATGGACTCCCGGCCCGAGCCCGAGCCTCCCGTCGCCGACGACTGGCAGCCCGAGGCCGAGCCGTCCGAGCTGCGGCTGGTCGCCGACGCGCTCGTGGACCGGATGGTGAGCCCGTACGAGCAGATTCGCGGCGTCCAGGCCGCCCTGCGCGCGCCCCGCGAGGCGGCCGAGCTAGCGACCCAGACCGCGCGCGGCGTGATGTCGCTGGCCGGGCTGGCCCGGCCGACGGTCGGCACGTCGCTGTCCGGGCCGATCGGCCCGCACCGCCGCTGGGGTTGGGCCCGGACCAGCCTTGCCGACGTGAAGCTGGTGCGCAGCGCTCTCGGGGGGACCGTCAACGACGTCATCCTGGCCACCATCACCGGTGGGTTCCGCGAGCTGCTGCTCAGCCGGGACGAGCCGGTCGAAGGGACCGTGGTCCGCTCCCTCGTCCCGGTCTCCATCCGCCGCCCGACCGAGCGGGACACCCCGAACAACCGCGTGTCGGCCATGTTCGCCGAGCTGCCGGTCGGGCTGGCCGACCCGGTCGAGCGGCTGCACTCCATCCACGACCAGATGAAGGACCTCAAGGACTCCAAGCAGGCGGTGGCCGGCGAGGTGCTGACCTCGATGGCGGGGTTCGCGCCGCCCATGCTGCTGGCGATGGGCACGCGGCTCGCGATGCGGGTGCCGCAGCGCAACGTGAACACAGTGACCACCAACGTCCCCGGGCCGCAGCACGTCGTCTACGCCGTCGGGCGCAAGATGCTCGAGGCGTTCCCGTTCGTCCCGCTCGGCGGTCAGGTGCGCATCGGCGTGGCGATCGTGTCCTACAACGGCCGGCTCAACGTGGGCGTCACCGGCGACTACGACTCGGCGCCGGACATCGACGTCCTGTGCCGCGGGGTTGAGGAGTCGATGGCCGAGCTGGTCAAGGCGGCGGAAGGGGTCACGCCCAAGCCGACGACACCCGCGACCAAGCGGTCCGCGAGGTCGGCGGCACGGCCGGCCACGACGAAGACACCGGGAGCCTGAGCATGCGGGCATGGCGCGTGCACGAGCTGGGTGAGCCACAGGACGTCCTCGCCCTCGAAGAGCTGCCCCAGCCGCAACCAGGGGGCGGTCAGGTGCGGGTGCGGGTCGAGGCGACCGCGTTGAACTTCTTCGACATCCTGCTGTGCCAGGGCACCTACCAGGAGAAGCCGCCGTTGCCGTTCACTCCCGGGGCCGAGGTGGCGGGTGTCGTCGTGGCCGCCGGCGAAGGGGCGGCCCTGCAGGTCGGTCAGCGCGTGCTCGGCGCACCGGGGCTGCCCAACGGCGGGTTCGCCGAGGAGGTCCTGCTCGACGCGCCGAACGCCTTCCCGATCCCGGACACGATGGACTCGGTGGCGGCATCGGCGCTGTTCATCACCTACCAGACCGGCTGGTTCGGCCTGCACCGGCGGGCCGCGCTCAAGCCGGGCGAGACGCTGCTGGTGCATGCCGGCGCGGGCGGGGTGGGCAGCGCCGCGATCCAGCTCGGGCTGGCCGCCGGAGCACGGGTGATCGCCACCGCAGGCGGGGCGGAGAAGGTCGAGATCTGCCGCAAGCTCGGGGCCGAGGTCGCCGTCGACTACACCACCGAGGACTTCGTGGCAGCGGTCAAGGAGGCCACCGGCGGCCGCGGAGCAGACGTGATCTACGACTCGGTGGGTGGCGAGACCTTCGACCTCTCCCGCAAGTGCATCGCGTTCGAGGGCCGGCTCGTTGTCGTGGGGTTCGCCAGCGGACGCATCCCGGCGGCGCCGGCCAACCATGCCCTGGTCAAGAACTACTCCGTGGTGGGCCTGCACTGGGGGCTCTACCGCAAGGTGATCCCCGAGCTGATCCCGCAGGCGCACGAGGAGCTGATGGCCCTGCACGAGCGCGGCCAGATCAAGCCGTTGATCTACGACGAGCTCCCGCTCGACGACGCCCCCGCGGCGCTGGCCAAGCTGGGACAGCGCGGCACCTGGGGCAAGGTCGTGCTCAAGCCCTGAGAAGGGTCGTCCCTGACGTAAGGTGCCGGGGACAAACCGAACCGCGTTCGGTTTTCCCGACTGCGTCGAGCCCGAGGAGCGCCGTGGACTTCCGCGACACCACCGAGGAGGCCGGTTTCCGGGCCGAGCTGCGCACGTGGCTGCGCACCAACCTGCCGGGCGACTGGGCCGACCGCGACCCCGTCACCGGCCGGCACGACGACGCCGAGTCCCGGGTCTGGAGCCGCAAGCTCTACGACGCCGGCTACGCGGGCCTCACCTGGCCCAAGGAGTACGGCGGGGGCGGCGCGCCCTACCCGTACCAGGGAATCTTCCTGGAGGAGACGGCGCGAGCCGGTGCACCCGCGCACATCGGCGGCATCGGGCTGGGCATGGCCGGGCCGACGATCATCGCGCACGGCACGGACGCGCAGAAGGAGCAGCACCTCGCCAAGATCCTCTCCGGCGAGACGATCTTCTGCCAGGGCTTCTCGGAGCCGGGGTCGGGCTCGGACCTGGCCAGCGTGCGCACCCGGGCCGACCGCCAGGGTGACGAGTTCGTCGTCAACGGCCAGAAGGTCTGGAGCTCCTACGCCCACATCGCCGACTACTGCATCCTGCTGACGCGAAGCGAGCCGGGCAGCGAGAAGCACCGTGGCCTGACCTACCTGCTCCTGGACATGCACTCCCCCGGCGTCGAGGTCCGGCCGCTGCGGCAGATCACCGGCGACCCCGAGTTCAACGAGATCTTCCTCAACGACGTCCGGGTGCCGGTCGAGAACGTGGTGCTGGCGATCGGGGCCGGCTGGCAGGTGGCCATGACGACCCTGCTGCACGAGCGCGGAACCCTCGGCTTCGCGCTCACCGCCCAGCTGGAGACGGCGCTGCTGCGGCTGGTCAAGCTGGCTCGCACCACCGACGGACGCGGGCGCCGGCCCGCCGACGACCCGGTGATCCGCGACCGCATCGCCCAGCTGTGGATCGACCTGCAGGCGCTGCGCTACACCAACTACCGCTCGCTCACGTCGCTGATCAAGACCGGGGTCCCCGGGCCGGAGGGGTCGATCGCCAAGCTGCACTGGTCCGAGGCCAACCAGCGGCTGACCAAGCTCGCCCTGGAGATCGAGGGGCCGGCTGCCCAGCTCGACGGCGAGGGCGGGGTCTGGAACGGCTACTGGCAGTACCAGCAGCTGCGCAGCCGCGGCAACACGATCGAGGCCGGCACCTCCGAGATCCTGCGCAACATCATCGCCGAGCGGGTCGTCGGCCTGCCCCGCGGCCGCTGACCCGACAAGCTGCTGGAGCACCCCGTGGACTTCGCCTTCTCCCCCGAGCAGGACATGCTTCGCGCGTCGGCTCGCGACTTCCTCGCCGACCGCTACCCGATCGAGCGGGTGGTCGAGCTGGCCCAGAGCGACGCAGGCTGGGACCCCGCCTCCTGGGCGCAGCTGGCCGACCTCGGCTGGCTGGGCCTCTCGGTGGCCGCGGACCGCGGCGGCGCCGGCATGACCCTTCTCGACGAGTCGGTGCTGTTCGAGGAGACCGGCGGTGCGCTCTACCCCGGACCCTTCTTCGCCACCATCGCGCTCGCGCTGCCCGCGCTGGAGGCGGCGTACGGCGAGCAGCCCGACGCGCTCGACGCCGTCGTGACCGGCACCGGGCACGCGACGCTGGCCTGGGCCGAAACCGACGGACCGGTCAGCATCCTCGACTCCGCGTCGGTGCAGTGCGCCGCCCGCCGCGACGGGGAGCAGTGGCTGCTCTCGGGCACCAAGCGCTTCGTGCCCGACCTGGCGGCGGTCGACACCGTCGTGGTGGTCGCCCGATCCGACGACGGGGTCGGGCTGTGGCTGGTCGACCTGAGGGCGGCGGCGTCATCGGTGGTCGCGCGCTCGACGATGGACACCACCCGGCGGCTCGGCGACCTGGTCCTCGACGCGACCCCCGGCCGCCTCCTGGTCGCGCCCGGCCAGGCGGACGAGGTGCTGCGCGCGACCCGCCGGCGAGCCCTGGCCGCGCTGGCCTGCGAGGCCGTCGGAGTGGCCCAGCGGGCGCTTGACCTCAGCGCCGCGTACGCCGGGCAGCGCGAGCAGTTCGGCCGGGCCATCGGCACCTACCAGGGCGTCTCGCACCGGATCGCGAACATCTACGTCTCCCTGCAGCTGGCCCGCTCCCTCGCCTACTGGGCAGCCTGGGCGGTCGCCACCGGCGACGGCCAGGCCGACCTGGCCTGCGCCGCCGCGAAGTCGGCAGCGGGCGAGGCCGCCGTCTTCGCCTGCGAGAACGCGATCCAGTCGATGGGCGGCATCGGGTTCACCTGGGACCACCCGCTGCACCGGTACTACAAGCGGGCGCAGTGGATCGAGGCGTTCGAAGGGTTCGGCCGGGAGCACCGCAGCGAGCTGGCCGGCGTACTGCTCGACGCCTGAGGCACGGTCAGCTCCGGCGGAACGGGTCGGGGGTCGGAGGCGACACCAGCGCGGCCCGTGGGCAGGTAGCGAGGGTCAGCCCGCCCCATCGAAGCGCGTCGTCGCAGAGCCGCTCGACGGTCCAGCCGGCCGCGGCACCAGGCTCGGTCACGGTAGCCCGGTAGATCGTGATCTCGTGCTTGCTCGGCGTGCCGTAGACCGCAGCGATGGTGCCGATCAGGACCGAGCTGCCGGCCCGCCCGCCGACCCACGGGCTGTCGTAGCGCTGCCACAGGCCGGGGCTTGCGTTCCACACGCCCCCGCGACCGACGTCCTGGTACTCCAGCTCGGCCAGCACGTTGCGGGCGGCCGCCTCGGGCAACACGGCGGCCGGCCGGATGATCATTGTCGCCTCAGCCACGGCTGCTCCGGTCTCCGCTCGTCACGCTCTCTCGGGCACCCGACTCTTGGGCATCCGACTCTTGGGGGCATCCGACTCTTGGGGGCATTCGACTCTTGGGGCATTCGACTGACCTGGCACGTTAGCGCGTGCCGCGCGCCCCGGGCGCCCGACACGAGCCTAGGCGCCCGAGCGCGGTTGATCGCGCATCAGCCGGGGAATCACACTAGCGGGCAGCTGTCCGGAACGAGGCTTTGGAGGCGAACGTGGCTCGAACCCTGGCGCGTGTCGCCACCGCCGGCGGAATCCTCGCCGCGGCGGGTTTCTTCGGGGTGGGCAGCGCGCACGCTGACTGCACCAGCCCCCCGCCCGTAGGGGTCGCCCCCCTGGCCCCGCAGCCGTGCCTGTCGCAGGCAGCGCTGCCGCCTGCTGCCCCGGTCCAGGACCCACGGATCGTTCCGAAGGCAAGCCCGGTGCCGGACATCTTCGGGCTGGAGAACAAGGTCTACACGACCGCCAGGAGCTTCGTGAACCGCAGCGACAGCGGCAGCCAGGCCCAGGGCAACCAGGCCCAGGGCAACCAGGCCCAGGGCAGCCAGGCCGGCGGCGGCACGCCGGCCGGCAGCGGTGCGGCCGGTACCGACCCGGCAGCCGGATCCCCGGCGGACGCTGCGGGCGCTCAGACACTCGTCCTCGGTGACCGTATCGCTGCAGCACCGCCGGTCGTTGCCGGTGCTGCCGCACCTGACCTGTCGATGATCCCGGCCCAGAACGGGAGCACGGCGCAGGGCGCACCGAGCGCTGCCCTGATCGCCCCGGCAGCCGCGAGCGGCGTCAACGGCCCGGTCGGTCTCTCGGCCATGATCATCGTGATCGCGACGGCGACCGTCGTCGGAGCAGGTGTGGTGCAGCTGCGCGTCATGCAGCTCCGCCGCGCGGCCGGCTGACCCCGCGGGTGGCTGCTTCGGGCTAGACGCCCATCGCGTGGAAGCCGCCGTCGACATGCACGATCTCGCCCGTCGTCGCGGGGAAGAAGTCTGACAGCAGCGCGACGCACGCTCTGGCGGCCGGCTCCGTGTCGCGGACGTCCCAGCCCAACGGGGCGCGGCCGTCCCAGGCGTTCTCGAACTGCTCGAAGCCGGGGATGCTCTTGGCGGCCATGGTGCGCAGCGGCCCGGCCGAGACCAGGTTGACGCGGATCCCCTTCGGACCGAGGTCGCGGGCCAGATAACGCGAACACGACTCCAGCCCGGCCTTCGCCACCCCCATCCAGTCGTATGACGGCCAGGCCACGCTCGCGTCGAAGTCCAGTCCGACCAACGCCCCCCCGGACACCATCAGCGGCAGTGTCGCCCGGGCCAGCGAGGCCATCGACCAGGTCGACACCTGCAGGGCGGTGGCGACGTCCGGCCACGGCGTGTCGAGGAAACCGCCGCCCAGGGCCGACTCCGGGGCGAAGCCGATCGCGTGCACCACGCCGTCGAGGCCGTCGACGTGCTCGCGCACCCGCCCGGCAAGCGAGGCCAGGTCGTTCTCGCTGCTGACATCGAGCTCCAGCACCGGCGGCGGGTCGGGCAGCCGCTGGGCGATCCGGGTGGTCAGCCGCAGCACCCGGCCGAAGGAGGTCAGCACGACCTGCGCGCCCTGTTCCTGGGCGAGCCGGGCCACGGCGAACGCGATCGAGGCGTCGGTCAGGACGCCCGTGACCAGTACCCGCTTGCCCTCGAGGATCCCTGTCACGGCTAGGCCGCAGCCTTCTTCGCCAGCACCAGCGTCACCATGTCGCCGATGTTGGCCAGGTCGGTCAGCTCCTCGTCGGGCAGGGTGATCGAGAACTCGTCCTCGACGGCCATCGTGTACTCCACGAGGTCGAGCGAGTCGATGTCGAGGTCGCGGACGAACGAGGCCTGTTCGGTGATCGCCTCCGGGTCCACCCCCAGCAGCTCGACCGCCTTGTCCCGCAGGACCGAGAGAACTTCGTCGCGCTCCACAGCCGCCTCCGTTGATCGCCGTACGCCAGCCCTGGCCACATCCTGGCAGCAACCGCCGGCCGCGCCGGACCGGTCAGTGCCCCATGCCCAGGCCACCGTCGACCGGGACCACGGCGCCGGTGATGTAGCCGGCCGCTTCAGAGGCCAGGAAAACCACGACCGAGGCCACTTCCGGCGCGGTTGCGTACCGCCCGAGCGGGATACCTGCCAGCAGTTCCTGCCGGCGGGCGGGCGGCAGGTCGGCGGTCATGTCGGTCTCGACGAAGCCGGGCGCCACCACGTTGGCCGTGATCCCCCGGGACCCTAGCTCGCGGGCGAGGGACCGGGCCAGGCCCACCAGGCCGGCCTTCGAGGCGGCGTAGTTGACCTGGCCGGCCGAGCCGGTCAGGGCCACCACCGAGGAGAGGAAGACCATCCGCCCGCCGCGGGCACGCAGCATCCCCGACGTAGCCCGCTTGGCCACCCGGTAGGCACCGGTGAGGTTGGCGTCGATGACCCGCGTGAACGTCTCCTCCTTCATCCGCAGCAGCAGCGTGTCGTCGGTGATGCCCGCGTTGGACACCAGCACCTCGACCGGCCCGTGCTCGGCCTCCACGGCCGAGAACGCGGCGTCCACCTGCTCGGTCGAGGTGACGTCGCACGCCACGCCGAACATCCCGTCCGGCGCGCCGCTGCCGCGATGGGTGACCGCCACCCGGTCGCCCTGCGCGGCGAACGCCCGGGCGCACGCCAGCCCGATGCCGCGGTTGCCGCCGGTGACTAGGACCGAGCGCCCGCTCACGAGGATGCCGCCTCGGCGAGGGCCCGCCGGACGTCGGCGGCGTCCTCCGGTGTGGCCACCGCGTACGCCGCCACGCCGGGTGCACCGCGCTTGGCCAGCCCGGTCAGGACGCCACCAGGCCCGACCTCCACCAGCGCCGTGACACCGTCGGCCGCCAGGACTGCCAACGACTGCCGCCAGCGGACCGGGGACGTCAGCTGGGCGCTGAGCAGCCCCCGCCAGTCGGCAGCCGCGGTGTGCGGGCAGGCGTCGACGTTGGTCGTGACCGGCAGCCGGGCCTCGGCGTACGGCGCCGCGTCGAGAGCCGCGTCGAGGCGCTGCTGCGCCGGTGCCATCAGCGGCGTGTGATACGCCCCGCCGACGGGGATCGCGAGCACCCGTCGGGCGCCGGCCGCGGCCAGCGGCTCGCGCACCGCCTCGATCCCCTCCGCGGTCCCGCTGATGACGACATGGCCAGGACCGTTGTCGTTGGCCGGCCACACCTGCGCGCCGGACGCACGGGCCTCCGCGCACACCCGCTCGACCACGTCCTCGGCCGCTCCGAGCACCGCCGCCATCGCGCCGGGCCGGTCGCGGGCGGCGGCCTGCATGGCCTCTCCTCGCTCGCTCACCAGTCGAACTCCCTCGTCCGGGGTCAGGACTCCGGCAGCCACCAGCGCGGTGTACTCCCCGAGGCTGTGGCCGGCAACGGCGACCACCCCCAGCTCGGCCGGCGCGCGCTGCCCGCACAGCGCGTCCAGCACCAGCAGGCTGGTGAGGTACGTCGAGAGCTGCGCCTCCCGCGGCGTCCTGAGCTCTTCGGCGTCTGCCTCCGTGAGCAGCCGGCCCAGGTCCCGGCCTAGCGCCTCACCGGCCCGGTCGACGAGCGACCAGCCGGGCGTCCCGGTGAAGGGCGCACCCATTCCGGGGCGCTGCGAGCCCTGGCCCGGGAAGGTGAACGCGATCCGTGCCACTGCGCGCCTCCTCACTGCCGGGATCGCGACCCGCTGCCCGTCCGGGCGGTGCAGTCTGCCACCGGCCCGCACGGGCCCGGCGTCGTAGAGTCGCAGTCGTGGTCAGCGCTGTCGCCCGCAAGTCGGCCGAACGGGTCTCCGCCGACCTCGGCGTCCTGGCCGAGCCGCACCGGCTGCTGGTGCTGCGCCATCTGCGACGGGGAGCCCGCAGCGCCGGGTTCCTGGCGCAGGCGATCGGGATGTCGCCTTCGCTGGCCAGCCATCATCTGGCCGTTCTGGTCTCGGCCGGACTGGTGACCCGCAGGCAGAAGGGGCAGTTCGTGTGCTACGCCGCCGACCGGGACCGGGTTCGTGACCTGTACCGCCGGCTCGGCCAGCTGGCCGGGGCAGTCGGGCCGGCAGCGGCCGACCCGGCGGCGCTGGCCGCGGACGACCCGTGCTGAGCACGCCTCCGAGGCAAGAGCAGGACCCGCACGGGCATCCGCCGGAGCCCCTCGCAGCGAACGCACCCGAATCGACCAGCCGCCGCCGGAGGACCACACCGTGACCACACCCGCATCCGCCCCGCCGGCGAGCGAGGTCGCCGTCGACCCGCTCGAGCAGCGGGTGCGCGCCCTCGTCGCCGCGCAGCTCGACGTGGATCCGCGCCGGCTCACCCCCGCTGCCCTGCTCGGCGAGGACCTCGGGGTCGACTCGCTGGCAGCCATCGAGCTGGGCATGCTGCTCGAGGACGAGTTCGAGATCTCGTTGCCGGACGAGGTTCTCAACGGCGTGCACACCTACGGCGACACCGTCGCTGTCGTCCGCGAGCGAGCCGGCACAGCACTTGACGGCACAGCAGCAGGCGGCCGAGCTGCGGGTCCGGCCTAGGTGCTGGAGTCGGTCGCCGGCCGCCGGGTCGCCGTCACCGGTGTCGGTGTGGTGGCACCGTGCGGCGTCGGCGCCGAGGCGTTCTGGGCCGGTCTGCTCACCGAGCCCACCCCCGCCGTCCGGCGCACGGTGCCCGGATGGGACCCCTCGCCGTGGCTCGAGCACAAGGATGCCCGGCACACCGACCGGTTCGCCCAGTTCGCCATCGCAGCAGCCGAGATGGCGCTCGACGACGCCGGCCGGCCGGGCGTCGAGCCGGCCAGGGGTGGCGTCTCGATCGGGACCGGCATCGGCGGCATCGGCACGCTGGAGATGCAGTCGGGCGTGCTGGCCGAACGCGGCGCCCGGCGGGTCTCTCCGTACACCATCCCGATGATCATGCCGAACGGCGGTGCCGCCGCCGTGTCGATGCGCAACGGCTGGCACGGGCCGTCCGAGACGATCGTGACCGCCTGTGCGGCCGGCACCCACTCGGTCGCCGCCGGCGCCAAGCTCATCGCCTCCGGGCGGTGCGACGTCGTACTGGCGGGCGGGTCGGAGTCGGTGATGACCCCGACCACGATCGCCGGTTTCACCAACATGACGGCACTCTCGCGCTCGGGGATCTCGCGGCCCTTCGATGCGGAGCGCGACGGGTTCTGCATCGCCGAGGGTGCCGGTGTGCTCGTGCTCGAGGAGCTCCAGGCGGCGCTCGCCAGGGGCGCGCATGTCTACGGCGAGATCGCCGGTACGGCGAGCAACGCCGACGCCTACCACATCACCGCCCCGTCCCCGGGCGGCGGCGGGGCAGCGGCCTGCATGCGACTGGCGCTCGCCGACGCCGGTGTCGAGCCCGGCGATGTCCGGCAGGTCAACGCCCATGGCACCTCGACCCCGCTCAACGACGCCGCGGAGGCCGCGGCGATCACCACCGTCTTCGGGCCGGAGGGACCGGCGGTCACCTCCATCAAGGGGGTGCTGGGCCACACCCTCGGCGCGGCCGGTGCGATCGAGGCGGTGGCCGTCGCACTGTCGTTCCAGCACCGGCTCATCCCGCCCACTGCCGGCACCAGCCTGGTCGACCCCGAGGTGCACGTGGACGTGGTCACCGCGGCCCGCCGGTGGGAACCCGGGCCGACCCTGTCGAACTCCTTCGGCTTCGGCGGCCACAACGGCTGCCTGGTGATGCTGCCCGCCTGAGCGGGCCGTTCGCCGCGCTGCTCCGGACGGCCCAGTGCGGCATGGCCCGATCAGGGCCGCCGTGCGCCCGTGCGGGTGAGGCGCCGAACGGGCCGAAAGGGCGTTCGAGGACGGGCACGGCGTCCCGACGTAATAAGTGGGTAAAACGCGCACCGCTTCCGGAGGCTCCTGTGACCGCTCTGACCATCGCTCCCGCCGACCTGATGTCTCCGCCGTCGATGAGCGCCGTCGAGACCGGTGACGTCGAGATCGTCGCGGTCAACGACGACTGCATGGTGGTCCGGCTCTCCGGCGACCTGACCGAGACGGTGGCCCCGCTCCTGCGCGCGGCTCTGCTGCACCCGCGGCCGGCCGGCTGCTCGCTGGTCGTCGTGGACGCAGCGCTGGTGCGCAGCGCCGACGAGACAGCGCTCGCCATCCTGCTGGCCGCGGGCGTCTGGACCGTCGAGACCGGCGGCTGGCTGGCGTTCTCCCGCACGTCCGAGGAGCTGGCCGCGGAGCTCGAGCGCCTCGACGCCGCACCGGTGACCACCGGCGGCTGAGCTCCGCGAGCGGGTCGGTCCGCTCCGTCGTAGCGTGCACGGCATGCGCGCTATCCAGATCAGCGAGTTCGGCGGTCCCGAGGTCCTCGAGCTCGCCGACCTGCCCGACCCGGTCGCGACCGGCGACCTGCTCCTGCTCGAGGTGTCCTCGGCGGGGGTCAACTACGCCGATACGCACCAGGCGGAGAACTCCTACCTCGCCCCGCAGCGGCTACCGCTCGTGCCGGGCACCGAGGTGGTGGGACGCACCGCGGACGGCCGGCGGGTAGCGGCGCTGGTGGCCGGCGGCGGCTATGCCAGCAAGGCCCTCGCACCGCGCGCCACCACCTTCGAGCTGTCCGACGGCGTGGACGACTCGGCGGCCCTGGCGCTGCTCGTGCAGGGCCTGACCGCCTGGCACCTGCTCCGCACGTCCGCCCGGATGACCCCCGGTGAGTCCGTGGTGGTGCACGCCGCCGCCGGCGGCGTCGGCAGTCTCGCCGTCCAGCTGGCCAAGACCTGGGGCGCCGGGCGGGTGATCGCCTCCGCATCGAGTGAGGACAAGCGCCAGCTGGCCCTCGACCTGGGCGCCGACGTGGCCGTCGACGCGAACGCCTCCGACATGCGGGGCGCGCTCCGGGAGGCCAACGGCGGCCGCAAGGTCGACATCGTGCTGGAGATGACCGGCGGCCCGGTCTTCGACGGCTCGCTCGCCGCACTCGCGCCGTTCGGCCGGCTGGCGGCCTACGGCCAGGCTTCGCGCCAGCAGCCGACACCGGTCAACCCGGGCGAGCTGATGGCCCGCTCCCAGGCGGTGATCGGCTTCTGGCTGGTGCACTGCCTGGCCCGCCCGGAGATGGTCGGGCCGCCGATGGCGGAGCTGCTGTCCATGGTGGAGGCAGGGACGCTGCGGCCGGTGGTGGGTGGCAGCTACCCGCTGTCGGAGGCGCACCGGGCGCACGAGGACCTGAGGGCCCGCCGTACGACGGGCAAGCTCACGCTCGACCCGACCGGCTGAGCGACGGTCGAACGCTGAGCCAGCCCGCGTAGGCCAGCATTGCGCTCCCGGCCACGGCGCACAGGACCCACGGCGCCCAGCCGCCCGGCGGCGACCACGCGGGCGCAGCGAGGAAGTTCCGCGGCCCGGCCAACCCGACCGAGTAGTGGTGGGCCTGGGCGTACCAGCCGGTGACCTGCAGCAGCGAGGCCACCAGCGCCGCACCTGCCAGCGCCGCGCCCAGCAGTAGCGCGGGAGCTCGCGCGCCCCGCTCCACCAGGATGTGGGCGGACAGCAACGGCGTCGCAACGGCCACCGCCAGGGTGTACCGGCCCTGGCTGACGAAGCCGTAGGGAGTCTGCGTGAACGCCTCGACAGCCACGGTCGCCACGAGCGCAGTGATGGCCGTGCCGGCCAGCACGAGGCGCTGGCGCCGGGTGCCGACCCACAGGGCGAGCACCCCGACGACCGACATCGCCAGCAGAGCCAGCGCGTAGGCGGCCCTGGGCATCGGCGTGTCGATCCAGCCGAACACCCCGACGCCCTGCCTGGCCAGGCCCGGGAGGTGGCGCACGGCCGGCCCGAGCGCCCCGCGGACCGCTCCCGGCCCGGCGTGGACGCGGGGGACGGCGAGAACGTCCCAGAGCGCCGTGGCGCCAGCACTGACCAGCAGCACGGCCCCCGCGCCGACCATCCGTCGTCGGTGCGACCGCCAGAGCACGAGGAGGCCGTGCCGTCCCAGCAGGGCGCACGGGACGGCAACGAGGTACGCCGCCCACACGGGTCCCAGCACCCGGCTCGCCGCCAGCACGGACCCGCCGACCCCGAACCACAGCCACGGTTCGCGTTCGCGCGCCCCACCGACGATGGCGAAGGCAGCGGCGAACGCGCAGAGACCCGCGGCGATCTCCATCCCGCTGGTCGTGATCGACCCGGCCAGGAAGAACGTCATCGGGGTGGCTGCCAGCAGCAGCCCGACCGCGGCGGCTCCCTGTCGTGAACACCGCACAGCCCCGACCAGCAGGCCGAGGCAGACCAGCGCGGAAGCGGCTCGGGCGACCCGCAGACCGGGCGTGCCGCCGCCGGTGAGCCGGGCCGCGAGCCCCATCGGCAGGTAGACGAAGGGCGGGTAGCTGCCGACGTAGCTGGGGAGCAGTCCGCTGATCGGCGGCGGCCCGGTCGGAGCCGGCCCGTCCCAGACACCGGGGATGACCACCGGAGTCCGAACCGGTGGGAGCCCGACGGTGTGGTACTGGCAGGCCGCGGGGCCGGGCTTGAAGGTGGGGCACTCCAACCGCTCCCCCGGCTCCCCGGTCTGTACGGCGTACGCCGGGTCGAGCCGGAAGTAGCGCGACATCAGGGTGAGGAAGCGGTCGCGGGTGTCCATGCCGGTGGTGACCGGTGCGACGGCCGAGCCGGTCCACTCGCCGTGCGCGGCACCTAGTGCCTTGTAGTAGTGCGCCGTCTCGTCAGGCGCCCCGATGAGCGGGCTGCCCATTGTCCAGGCCACGAGCAACAACCCGAACCCACCGGCGAGCCACCACCGCCGATCTCCCATCAGCCCTGGTCAGGCGCTACGAGCTGTTTCCGCTGCCGGCGCCGGCGAGCTCTCCTCGTGGTAGTCCTCCTCGACGTTCACCGTCCAGACGTCGTGCGCTGTGCCGTCGGCGATGTTCTGCACGGTGAGCTGGGCGGTGAGCATCGAGTGGTCCTGGTTGTTGTACTTGAACATGCCGTTGCGGCCGACCGGATGGACGTTGGGTGCATTCGTCGCGAGCCAGCCCCGCAGGACGTCGACGTTGTCCTTGTAGTGCTTGTCGTAGTAGGGGTAGGCCTTGGGCATCCGCACGACGAAGCCGCGCTCCACGTCGGCCGACTTGACCAGCCCGAGCTGCTCCAGCTCGCGCTTGCCCTGTGCGATGAGCTCCTCATCCGGCATCGTCCAGTACTCGTCGCCGACGTTGACGAACAGCTCGAGGCCGAGGCAGGTGCGGCCTTCCTTGATCAGGTACGGCGACCACGAGCCGAAGTTCTGGATGCGCCCGACCTTGACCGACGGGTCGTGGATGTAGATCCAGTTGTCCGGGAAGCCACTGGACTCCGGCACGACCAGGGCCACGGTGAGGAAGTCGCGGTACTTCAGCGAATGGGCGGCCTTCTCCACCTCCGGCGGGACCGGCGGGTCGAGCGCCAGCATCAGGCTCGAGAACGGCATCGAGGAGATGATCTCGTCGGCCGGGTAGAACTTCTCGGCGCCGATGTCGGTACGGGACGCCTCGGGGGCGCCTGCGCCGGCGCCGTACCCGCCGGTGACCACCGTGGTGACGCCGGTCGCCCGGCCGTTCGCGTGGTGCACCGTGCGGACCTTCTCCTCCATCACGATCGTTCCCCCACCGGCCAGCACCTTGTCGCGGGCGGTCTCCCACATCAGGCCGGGGCCGTACTTGGGGTACTGGAACTCCTCGATGAGGGAGGTGATGTCCTTCTGGTTCTTGTTGGGCAGCAGCGCGTTCTTGATCGCGTTGCCGAGCGAGAGCGTCTTGACCCGCTGGGCTGCCCAGTCCGAAGGCATGTCGCTGACCGGGACGCCCCAGACCTTCTCGGTGTAGGTCTTGAAGAACTTGCGGTAGAGCCGCCAGCCGAAGCGGGCCACGAGCCACGACTCGTAGTCGTCCTCGTTCTTGGGCGGACGGACCCGCGCCCAGGCGTAGGAGAGCACGCATCGGACGGCCTCGATCACGCCCAGGTTGGCCAGCGCGTTCTTCGCCTTCAGGGGGTAGTCGTAGAACTTGCCCTCGTAGAAGATCCGGCTCATCCGCGGCCGCATGATGAAGTCCTCGTCCGGCAGGATCTCGTGCCAGAGCGCCTCGACCTCGGGAACCTTGGTGAAGAACCGGTGGCCGCCGATGTCGAAGCGCCAGCCCTCCCGCTGGGCGGTCCGGCTGATCCCCCCCACCATCGCGTCACCTTCGATCACCGTCGGGGGCACGGCTCGCTTGGTCAGCTCGTAGGCGGCAGTGAGGCCGGCCGGCCCCGCTCCGATCACCACGACGGTCGGCTTCTGCGCTGTGTCGCCGGCGCTGGCCGAGCTGCTCATGTGTCTCCCTAGACGCAGTGGATCTGGTCGCCGTGCGGCTCTGGGCATCCGGAAGCGTCGATGCGACCAGAACGACACGGGCGATCACCGGGCGGTGCCCCGCCGGCGGCGGAATAGCCCCCAGTATGACCGATGCCGGGTGCCCTACCCAGCTTCTGCGTCCTCCAGCCGGAAGCCGACCTTCATCGTTACCTGGAAGTGCGCTACCTCACCGTCAGCGATCTGGCCGCGTATCTCGCTCACCTCGAACCACTCGAGCTGACGGATAGTCTCCGCAGCCCGGCGTACACCGGTCCGGACCGCCTCCTGAACGCTGTCCGGTGAGCTGCCGACGATCTCGGTGATGCGGTAGACGTGACCTGCCATGACGCGCCCTCTCTGACGTTGCGACCAGGCTGACCAGTGTCGGGCTCACCGTCTCGGTTGTCTGCGGGATGCTGACGTGGTGCTGAGGATCGACGAGCTGGAGGCGCAGGCCAGGGCAGTGCTGCCGGGCCCGGCCTACGACTACTACGCGGGCGGCTCCGGCAGCGGGCAGACCGTCGCGGACAACATCGCAGCTTGGGACCGGGTGCGGCTGAGGCCCTACGTCCTGCGCGACGTCACCACTGTCTCCACCGCGCTCTCCGTCCTCGGCCGGCCCGTGCCCGCCCCGCTTCTGGTCGCCCCGACCGCTTTCCACCGGTTGGCCCATCCGGATGGCGAGCTGGCCACCGCCGCCGGTGCAGCAGCAGCCGGCGTGCCCTACGTCGTGTCGACCCGCTGCTCGCTGCCCCTGTCGGAGATCGCCGCTGCGGCCGGCCCTTGGTGGTTCCAGGTCTACGTGCTGCGCGACCGCGGCCGCACCGCCGACCTGGTGGCCCAGGCGGTCGCGGGCGGAGCCGAGGCGCTGATGCTGACCGCCGACACACCCGTCGTCGGCGAGAAGCTGTCGGTCCGGGACGAGGTGGTCCCCGAGCGGGAGTTCCTGATCAACCATCCGGGCCTGCGCGACCGGCTGCTCGCCGCCGAGGCGCGCGACGTCACGCCTGCCGACATCGAGTGGCTGCGAACGCTCAGCAACCTGCCTGTGGTGGTGAAGGGCCTGCTGCGCGGGGACGAGGCTCGCACCTGCGTGGCGGCCGGAGCCGAGGCCGTCGTCGTGTCCAACCACGGTGGCCGCCAGCTCGATGGCGCGGTGGCGAGCGCCGACGCGCTGGCCGAGGTGGTGGCCGCCGTGGGCGGGGACGTCGAGGTCTACGTCGACGGCGGCGTACGCCGGGGAGTTGACGTCCTGCGCGCGCTCGCCCTGGGTGCGCGGGCGGTCCTCATCGGCCGACCGGTGCTGTGGGGGCTCGCGGTGGACGGCGCCGACGGCGTCCGCCGGGTGCTCGAGGAGATGGCGGCGGATCTGGCTCATGTGATGGCGCTGGCGGGCACCCCGACGATCGCCGAGGTGACCGGCGACCTGCTCGCGCCTCGCTCCGCGTAGCCTCCAGCCCGAACCGCCGCCCGCCGATCGCCGATCGCCGATCGCCGACCTGCAAGGAGCCAGCATGCCGACAGCGTCGGCCGGCGTCGTCGTCGACGCCCCCCGCCAGGCCGTCTTCGCCTACGTCAACGAGTGGTCGCACGCGACCGAGTACACCCACGACCTGGTGAAGTGGCTGCCGCTGACCGAGCAGAAGGCGGGCCTCGGGGCCCGCTTCGACGCGGCGATGAAGATGGGACCGACGACGCAGCAGTCGACCCTCGAGATCACCCGGTGGGAACAGGACGCGGCGATCGGCTGGGAGCCGCGGGATGGGTTCAGCCAGCGCGGGCTCTACGAGTTCGCCGACGGCGCAGGTGGCACGGCGGTCACCCTCACCATCGAGTTCGACCTGCCGGGCGGGCTGGCCGGCCGGCTGCTCGGCAAGACCATCGAGCCGGTGGCGCGGCAGAACGTCGCCAAGACGGTCGAGAAGCTCAAGCGCGCTGTGGAAGAGCAGGTCGGCCGGCGCTGACCGCCTCGTCCCGCAGCCAGAGCCGGGTGCTGGCCGGCTCGAGGGTCTGGTGGACGACCGTGCGCAGGTCGCCCACCAGCAGGTCGGGGTCGACCTCGGTGCGCAGCCGCTGCGCGAACCGCTGCGGCCCGCGTCGCGTCGGTCATCCGGCCACCTTCCGCCCCGAACGTTCCTCGAACGTTACGGGGCGCGCGGCTCGCCGTCGTCGGTTTTCGCCCAGCCGGCGGCCAGCGCGGTGACCGCTGCCGCGGCGGTCCTGGCGGCCTCCGGGGTCCCACCGCTGCGGCCGGCCGCCAGCCCGACCAGGTAGGTCGTCAACGGAGCCGCGGGGCGGGCCACCCCGTGCGCGACGTCCCGGGCGAGGTCCAGGACCAGGTCGCGGTCGACAGCTTCGGTCAGGCCCAGCTCGGCGCTCACTGCTGCCACCCACTCTTCGAGCACGCTCACAGCACTCCTCCGGCAAGTGCGCGGGCCCGCTCGACGTCGAGGGTGGTGTCACAGTCGAGCCAGGGCGGCAGGGACGACGCAGCCGGCTCCACTCGAACCGTACGCAGACCGGCCAGCAGCCCACGCAGCGCGGTGCCGGCAACCTCCGGGAGCGCGGACATCCGCGCCCGTAGCGCCGCGGTGCGCCAGGCCCCGAGCAGCAGCTGGTCGCGTCCGCAGTCATCGACGAGCAGGGCACCGTCGACGTCAGCCGCGTCCTCAAGAGCGCAGCGCAGCGTGATGACGGTGGCTGCACCTACGAAGGGCAGGTCGCCGGCCAGCAGCACCGTCACCGGCGCGTCGAGCAGAGGCAACGCGGCGGCGAGCGCAGCCACCGGCCCACCGCCGGGGGGCTGCTCGCGGACCCACTCGACTTCCGCGTCGAGCCGGCGCGGCGGCCCCACGACGATGACCCGGGCGGCTCCGCCGAGGGCATCGACGACCCGGTCGAGCAGCGGCCGCCCGCCGACCTCTAGCGCGGCCTTGTCCACCCCGCCGAGCCGCCGCGCCGTGCCGCCGGCCAGCACGACGCCGTCGTACGCCGTCAGCACCGGGTGCTCGGGAGGCTCAGCCACCGATCGCGGACATCGATCGGGCCGGCTGAAGGAAGCTCACGTCGTCGATGCCGTGACCGGCCCGCTTGCCGGCCACCGCGGCCACCCACAGCTGGGCCAGCTCGGCGTCGGTGGCACCGGCCCGAAGCGGTGTGCGCAGGTCGCTCTCGGCAGTGGCGAACAGACAGTTGCGCACCTGGCCGTCGGCGGTCAGCCGGACCCGGTCGCAGGCGGCGCAGAACGGGCGGGTGACCGAGCCGATGATGCCGACCCGGCCGGGGCCGCCGTCGACCAGCCAGGTCTCGGCCGGCGCGCTCCCCCGCCCCTCCTCCGGCGTCAGGTCGTACGCCGTCGCAAGCCGTTCGTAGATCTCGTCAGCGGTGACCATCGAGCTGCGGTCCCAAGCATGCTGGGCGTCCAGCGGCATCTGCTCGATGAAGCGAAGCTCGTAGCCGCGGTCCAGGCAGTAGCGCAGCAGGTCCACGGCGTCGTCCTCGTTGTGCCCGCGCATCAGCACGGCGTTGACCTTGACTGGCGTGAGCCCTGCCTCGGCTGCGGCCGCCAGCCCGGCCAGGACGTCGGGCAGCCGGTCGCGCAGGGTCAGTGCGGCGAAGTGCGCGCGGTCGACGGTGTCCAGCGAGACGTTGACCCGGTCGAGCCCGGCGGCAGCCAGGGCCGGCGCCATTCTGGCCAGGCCGATGCCGTTGGTGGTCAGGGACAGCTCCGGGCGCGGTCGCAGCGCCGCGGCGGCGGCCACCAGGCCCGGGATGCCGGGCCGCAACAGGGGCTCGCCGCCGGTGAACCTCACCTCGGTGACACCGAGCCCGACAGCGATGCACACCAGCCGGGTGAGCTCGTCGTCGGTCAGCAGCTCCGGCTTCGGCAGCCAGGCCAGCCCCTCGGCCGGCATGCAGTAGGTGCAGCGCAGGTTGCAGCGGTCGGTCAGCGAGACACGCAGGTCGGTTGCGACCCGCCCGAAGCCGTCCACCAGCCGCATGTGCGCCGTACCTCCTCGGGCTGCTCGTTGACCTGCCCTGAGACTACGCGGCGGTTCAGCGGACGACGATCCGAGCGGAGGAGTCCACCCGCCGGGTCCGTCCCTGCGCGTCGAGGTGCTCCAGCAGCGGCACGGCGACCCGCCTGGTCGTTGCCAGCGCCTGCCGGGCCTGCGACGTCGTGAACGGCTGAGGCAGCCCCGTGAGAAGCGTGAGCGCAGCGTCGGCGGACTCGGGCAGCAGGACCACCTCGCCGGGCAGGCGGAGCAGCAGGCCGGCCCTGCTGGCCGCCGCCAGGACCGCCGGCCGTAGGCCCAGCGCCTCGAGCTCCGGTTGCTCCGGTGCGGCGAACGGCGACTCGGCCAGGCGGTCACGGATGCCGTCGAGGGCCTCCTGGATCGCCGGTGGAAACGTGGGCGCGCTCCCCGGCCGCCGGACCCGGCCGCCCTCGGTCGTCAGGTCGGGGGCGGCCGCC